>CANPXZ010000001.1 GCA_947587485.1 uncultured Oscillospiraceae bacterium
CCCACCCCCGCTCCGCGGACGCCGCCTCACGGCGCCGTCCCGCTGCGCGGCACAACCCCGGGCCAGGGCCGTGACGGCAAAAACTGGCCCACGGCCGCCACCCGCCGGTACAAATCCGAAGCGTTTTCCGGTACGGCCACCGTGCCTGCGCCTCACGGCGCTGGCCCGATGTGGGCTCAACCGGCCCACAAAATAGAAGCAGGCGCGTGGCATAGAGATCGTTTCGACGCCGGAGCGAGGCCGGAACGGAGTGCCCATACCGATTTCTTAACAATTTTCGAGGTGACACACGCCGGCCCGCATTTTCGTTCAAAACTCTTTCTAAGATTTCTGCAGTTTTTGCCCAGTTCTCAACTTTTTTGAAAATTTTAAGGGTTTTCAAGATTTTTAGTAATTTCAATAAATGTAATAATTCTTACATTATTTTAGGATTTTCAGATCTCCTTTCTTGTTTATCCATTAAACGAAAAGGGCATAAGGGGGCGTGACACATTTTCGTCCCAGCCGCTACGCGTCTGGGCCAAAAATGTGGTCGGCTTCGCCGACCGCCCTGGCCCGCTGACGCGGGCCAGCCCTCGCTGCGCTCGGGCCCTTACCGCCGCTCCGCGGCGGCCCCCGATCCCGCTGACGCGGGCCCGGGGGTGCCCCCGGCTGCGCCGGACTGCTTCCTGCCAGCTCCCGCCTTCCGGCGCAAAAGCTCAGCCGGATATACTGCCGCAGCTCACGCCGCGACAGTCACACGAGAGCCCTGCAGGATAAAATACGGTCCACGATGCGGCTACGGATTTTTTATTGCGGGCCATCCTGATACAGTCCCACATCCGTCACACGTCGTGTTCCGAATACTGCAGCACAAAATGAGCCCACGTTTTTGCAGATAAAAAAACGGGCCCACCTCCATCCTACCGGTTCCCGGCAACACGAAAATGAGCCAACGTTTTGGCCACGATATGATTTTCAGAATACAGCCCACTTTCCGGCCACATCTTATCGAATCAACAAGAACCGGAAAATACGACCCACCTTTTGGCCACGATCTAATTTCAGAATACGACCCACTTTCCGGCCACATTTTTCTGAATCAGCTTGAACCGGAAAATACGACCCACCTTTTGGCCACGATATAATTTTCAGAATACAGCCCACTTTCCGGCCACATCTTATCGAATCAACCAGAACCGGAAAATACAACCCACCTTTTGGCCACGATCTAATTTCAGAATACAGCCCACTCTCCGGCCACATTTTTCTGAATCAGCTTGAACCGGAAAATACGACCCACCTTTTGACCACGATATGATTTTCAAAATACGACCCACCTTTTGACCACTACAGAACATCAGTTCGATTTCTAACAATCCACTACAATACGACCCACTTTTTGGCCAAAACACGAAACACTATGCGGAGCAGAACAAGAAAAGCACACCATCCCAAAATGGGCACACAAAAACCCGGGCCCAGGCGCCTTACGGCGCCCAGTCCCGGGCTTACGCACCGAACACATGTTCCAGTCTTATTCAACGGTACCCTCAACGGCAGAGGATACGACATCCGCAGGAACATTGACGGTCAGCCCGTCATCCATCTGGATGTCTGTCACATCCAGCGTCATGGCAGACACATTGATGGTCAGCAGGGAGCTCAGGTCGACGTCGCCGAGATCCTCGCCAGAGTCCTCAGCGGCCGCCGCCAGCGCACCGCCCATCATCTCGTTGAGCAGCGTATTCATGGCCGCGCCCATATCCAGGGTAAAAGACTGGACCTTCTCGGAGTCTTTATCGAAACGGTACTCCGCCTTGACATCCAGGCTGCCCTCGGCATTCATCATATCCTCGACCGTCAGGCCAAAGGCATCGAACGTGCTGGTGTCACCCATCGCCTGCAGCGCGTCAGCCAGGTTGACCGTACCGGAGACAACGTAAAGGCCGTCGGACTCAGAGACGGTAAAGCCGTCAGCAGGAATGTCCATGGCGCCGTTCAGACCGACAGTCGGATCTTCGTACACATACTTAGTCCACGACCCGCCCACATTGATGTACTCAGTATACGTCCCATCATCGTTCTGTACGGAATAGACCTCAGTCGACTCGGTCTCAGACTCCTCACCGGACACCATCTTGGTGCTTGAAGTAGAGTGGACATTGCCGTCGCCCTGCTCCAGGCTTGACTCGCTGTCCATGGTCATGGACATCTCCTCGCCCATGATGGCCATGTCCATCGCCATATGGACGGTCATGTCCGCCGTCAGCCCATCGCCGCCCGGCATGTTCTTGAGCAGGTCCTTTGCGAGGGGAATCTGCTTACCCTTGCCGCCACCGCCGCACGCCGTCAGGGACAGCGCCAGGACAAGGACACACATCAGGGCCACGATCTTTTTCAGGTTCTTCATTTTGGGATCCTCCTTAAAAATTAGATATATCATACGCAACCGGTGACATCCGGCATGTATCAAGGTTAGCCCGCACCACGGCACGGGACGCGATCAGCCGCCGCTTCGAAATGCACGCGAGCACGCTGGCCAGAAATGCCGAGACATCCGGCACACAGACTTCGAGCAGCTCATCCGTCCGCAGGTTCCAGAGAACCGCCGACTCACAGTTCGCACAGACGGCGTACATGGCGGTCTGCAGGATATGCTCAGCTTTTAATTCGTTCACGAACTTCAGTTCCCAGGGCATCCCGTTCCGGACGACATCCATCCGGCCGCGGATCATCTTGTCACCACAGGGGCGCCCCGTTTTTTGATCGACCGTCTGCTTGAACATCGCAACCGTCGTCTGTTCCACGCAGTCGTCAGGGCTCAGGCGCTCAGACAGCCGGTCACGGAGCTTCTGTGACATCTCGTCAGAGATATACGGCTTGTCAACCTGCTTAAAATACCGTTCCTGTCCGGTCTCCAGGGCCGTCAGGTACAGGATTTTGCGCCAAAGTTCCCAAGACTGCTTCGGTGTGGTCAGCTTCGGAAAGTTCCCCTTGGCGACACGCTCGTTCCAAGCCCTGGTGATTGCCTCGTCAATGTCATAGTCTTTGAAAAACACCGCCTGGGCGTGATACCCGGCACAGATGCTCAAATCGATCTGCCCGACAGACGGAACGGACGCGATCTGGTTCCCGGCTTCCTGGATACAGTTCACCGAAACCAGCTTCAGGCACCGGTCCACATCTTCCCGCAGCTTGAAATCGAACATATCAGCCACGAACTCAGGCCGCATGTCGACATCTGGCGTGCCGGAGATCCTCGCAATGGAACGGAAATCCAGGACAGGCGTCCCACGGTCCGCCAGGATGATATTATACTCTTTCCCACGGGATGCCGCAACCAGGAATAAATTCTTCAGCACTTCGCGTGACGTCTGGTGCTTCATGCGCGCGCTCAGATACCCAGAATCAAAATTGCAGACGACGCAGACCTTACGCTCCATGCCTTTTGCGGAGTCAAACGTCGTGAACACGGCACACTCTGCCGTATTGATCCCACGCCGGTCCGCATCACGGTCCGTGATCGTCGAGTAAACCGTGTCCCGGTTAAACTTCTCGGGCCACCGGGCCTCCAGCATATTCTGCAGCTCGACACGGGAGCCCCAGGACATATTGTTGCCCAGCACCAGGATGTCCTTCGGCTCGAATTGGGACAAAAACAAAGCACACTTTGTAACGTCCATCTTTTTCAGCTCGCACTTCGGGTTCATCCCGATGATGGACTTGCCCCACGCCTGCCCGATGTCCCGCGCATACCCGGCGTCCAGGCGGAAACACCGCGTGAACTCCAGGGCGTCATACGGCCGACCATGGACATGGGCCAAGAACGCCATCAAGGTCTTCACCTCGGCCTGCGCGTCGATCTCTGTGGAGTCCACGATTTTCTGGTCCTTGTCCCCCACGACGAGAAATTGCGGCGCAAACCCATAATTGTTCAGGGACATCTTGACAATATGCCAGAGCATGTCCTTCAAATCTTCGGACAGATCCTGATACTCGTCAACGATCACCGTGTCAAATTTATAAATCCTCTTCAGCCGCGCCGTGAAAACTTGCGGAACATCACGCTCCGAATTCGCCGGCACGCCGGCCTGATTCAGCATCCTGCCGCCGAATGAATGGAACGTATTGACATCGGCGTCATGCGGATCGATCCTCGCCCGGGCCTCCTCCAGCAACCGCCGGTTGTAAGTCAGGTATAAGACCTTCTTACCCAACTTAGCCAATGCCCCGCACGCCGCCTGGATCGCAGTCGTCTTCCCGGACCCAATACAGGCGTCCACCAGGACGTCACGGCCTTCCGTCGCATACTGTAAAAACAGCTCCTGCTCATCCGTGAACTGCACAGCCGTATTCGTTTCCAACACTTTCTCCATACGACACCTCAAAACTCGACCCACTCCGTGGGATCGGGACTCAAAACACACACCTGCCGGAACTGTGGCTCACCGGGATCCAAAACCAGCTCCCCGGCCTTATACTTGGCGATCGCAGCGTCGGTCGGATCCTCACCGTCCGGCACGTCAATCACAAATTCCTTGGAAACGGTCTCCTCAATACAGACTTTGAATTTCGCCATGGCTCCGTCCTCCTCTCATCTCGTAACAAGAACAGTATATCACAAACTGAAACAAAAAGCAACAACTTTATACAACTTTATATAACGAAAATGGCGGCCAGAGGCCGCCATTCGAAAAATCCGGACCGGAAATTTATAAGAAAGGAGGTGTACAATGCAATGCGAAAACAATTTTTCAACTGTGAGGCATGCCCGACTCCGAATCTGCACCTATCATAGCACATTGAAACCTGGAAGTCAACACAGACAAACGCCTCTCGGTAAATACTTACCGGGAGGCGCCGCCTGGACGGAACACAAAATACGAAAAGGGACGAAAATGGGCACCTATAAAATAACACAGGTCAAAACAAATGTCAAGACCCGGCCTCAAAATCATATCCGGTATCATCCGGCACATCGGCGTCGTCCCTGATTGACCTGAGCAACTTATCCATAGCTGTCAAATCCAGCTCTTTCTTCATGGGCGGCCTTGAATACGGTTTTGAAAACGATCCGTATGCTTTTCAGACATCAACATCAAGACCGGAAATTGACGGAAACGACTTGAGGCGGTCAGGATGATAACGAAAATAAACAGCCGCGGCCATCCAGTCCTGTCTCATACCGTCATTGCAGCGTTCAAGGCGCCCAAGGTAATCGGCTCCACCACCAAGATGCTTCTGAAAACGGATCAAATCGTCATCATAACTCTCTGCATCTTCCAAAACAGGGACCTTATGGTTGTAGCCACGGGACGAACGGACAACAGACGGAAACGCCTTTTCATACTGACCCAAAATTGCAGAGGCAGTTTTGGACATCGGATCCAAATCTATGAAGTCACGGCCATCACCATTACTCGTGCGAAATTTCTGGTACTCGACAAACGCGGCATCCAGGTCGAACGGAAGAGGTTTCGTCTTCAAATAATCATATGCCCAACGAAGACCAATGTACTGTGCAGCCATCTCATATGGTTGTTTGAAATACGTCGGATCATCCACATAATCAACAAACTCTGCACCATAATATTTATCGGACGACTGGCACGCACAATAATTCATACAAAGGACTTTTGACAAAACATCGTCCTGTTTGCCGTACATGACACACTGCTGTAGCCCATGCCCGCACGCCTCATGAAACAAATTGATGACAGGTATAATGCTTTCAAACGGAGCAAAGTTACGGCATGGATCCAACTCAAACTCCAAAGTACCCGCGGAAAATAAAAATGACCTGGAATCAGAATCATATGCAGTATTCCCATACTTTATAGGCGAACAAGGATCAAAACTACAATTTCCAAACGGAAGCCATTTTGACAAGTCTGAAACCACATCCGTCAATAACTCTTTAGACTCTTTTCCGGTCATGATACGCCACCAACACGCAAATCATACTCTTGAAGCAACTCATCCGGAAGGTCGTCCCTTCTGCCGGTACGAACGGCATCGTTGATCAATACATTGGCGATGTACGCACTACGGGCACCATACTGCTCATAAATATCATACTCATGGCCAACAGAAACACCAAACAGATCACGCACACGCTGACAACGACGCATCTCACGCGCCCTGGTATATGGATTGCCATGGACAACCTTCAAATTATTACGATATATCTGCTCATTGATCCATTTTGGCTCAGGCGAAACATGCTGAACAGGCCCCGGTTCCCGCTTCGGTGCTTTCTTCATTTCCTCGGCCAGCATGTCAGCCATATGCTCCAGACTCAAATCGCTGTTATCGACAAGTTCGGAAAATTCCTCAAAAGACATCTTCTTTTCAGACATTGTGAAAACCTCCCAAAAATCATCTTAGGGTCATTATAGCACAATAAGCAACAAAACACAAGTATAAAAAACATAACCCGGAACGCCGGAAAGGGCGGCTGCCCCAACAGTCGCCCTTTCTGGTACAAGGAGAAAAAACAAACGATAAAAGGAAAATGTCAAAAATCAATATACGGCCCCGCCGCTGTGGGCGTACAGCCCATTCGGCGTCACGGAGTTCTCAAACATCGCCCCGAACGTCCCGTCATGTGCCGTGTTCAAATAATAAACCATGCCGCCGATATTCTGGTACCCGGACAGCATCCGCCCGAAATACCCGTCATGGGCCTGGCTCAGGTAATACCACCGTCCGTCGACCCACTGCCATCCGGAAAGCATCAGCCCATCGGATCTTAAATAATACCAGTTCACGCCATCAGGCTGGATCCATCCAGTCATCCTGGAACCGTTCAACAGGTAATACCAGGTGTCCCCGGACCCCTGCCAGCCGGTATATCCGGGCTTCTCGTCCCGGAAATCGTCCCGGTCATTGTAAAACGTGCTGTTCCGGTCGATCCCTCCGGATGCGATCGGGATGGACGGATATGACTCGCTGTAGCGCGGCGTGTCGTCAATGCTCCCGTCCGGGAAGACGAACGGGCTCTCCATCACGTACTCATAACCGGCGCCGGATTTCTTCTTCGCCTGGACGGAAACCGTGACGTCACTGTAATTTTTATACGGGGCCATGTTCACCCTCGTACCGGACACGGTCCGCCTCGACGTCCGCTCATAACCGTTCTTGTCAGTGTAATAGACGATTACCGAGTAGCTCCCGGCCCCGTCGACCTTGTCCCAGGTCGCCTCGTCGTCCGAAACGGCGATGTTCGTCACCGTATCGAGGCGGCAGAACGGGTAGCACTTCGCCTTCACAACGTACTTATCACTGGATTTCTTCGTGACGCTCACATCATACGCGCCGTAAACCGTGACATCCTGGGCGCTGCCCAACTTCCCCCGCAGCGTGATCGAATAGGAATAGCTCTTTCCCATCGAGATATTGCTCGACACGCTCCAGTCCTCGATCCAATAATCCCAGTCGTCAGCCTCCGGGTCAAGCCCGGCGATCATGTCACCTGGTTGTAAATTGTACACGTCATCCCTGTCAACCAGGGAGATATAGGCGTCCTGCCGCAACGTCGACGCCTGGGCCGGTACGGCCGGCACCAACATCAGCCCGGACAGCAAGACAGCGAACAAACGTTTTCCCCTCATAATGAAAACCCTCCATGCTTTTTAATAAAATGTCACAAAAACCAACAAAATTATTATAGCACAGAGGCAATACAAAGTCACCTTACGGTTTTCTTACGGAATTCTTAATACAGAAAAAACACCCTTCGTCTGGGACGAAAGGATGCTTTTCCGGAATTTCATCACATGAATGTTGTTTCAACCCATGCGCCCTGTGTGGGACGCTTCTGAAACTGGTCGGAGATGTGGACGCGGACTCGGTATTTCAACCCATGCGCCCCGCGTGGGACGCTTCTGTATCGATAAGCAAATCCAGTATTACCATGGTGTTTCAATCCATGCGCCCCGCGTAAGACGCTTCGGCAGGACCCGGAGGGAGAGATCACCCTGTACATATTTCAACCCGTGCACCCCAGCGTGAGACGCTTCACCTGATGAGCCATTATGACGTATCAACCGGCGAGATTTCAACCCATGCATCCCGCGTAGGACGCTTCTACCTGTACAACCTGCTGACCCACTATGCCGAGGATATTTCAATCCATGTGTTCAGCGTAGGACACATCAACGTTATTGTGCGATGGGGGCAGACAGCGCCATTATTTCAACCCATGTGCCACACGTAGAACGCTTCGACGCGCAGAACAAGAAGCGCATCAAGACCCGGAAATTTCAACCCATGCGCCCCGCGTAGGACGCTTCGACCCGTCCCAACACAGAGACGAGCTATACGGTATTTCAACCCATGTGTCCCGCGTGGGACGCTTCACCTCCTTGCCGGCCGAGTGTACGCCTATGCGATTTCAACCCATGCGCCCCGCGTGGGACGCTTCGACAACAAGGGGAACCCCAGGCTTGCCAAGAACGGATTTCAACCCATGCGCCCCGCGTGGGACGCTTCCTGGAAATACTCCGCAAATTCTTCCACTGATAAGAGATTTCAACCCATGCGCCCCGCGTGAGACGCTTCATGACCGGCTTGTGGTTGGTGGCGATCCAGGCAACATTTCAACCCATGCGCCCCGCGTGGGACGCTTCAGCGGATCAGTAAGACAGCCGGCACAGACACCACATTTCAACCCATGCGCCCCGCGTGGGACGCCTCGTAAACCTTAATGAAATTATACTTCCTCCGGCTCATTTCAACACATGCGCCCCGCGTGGGACGCTTCTATGGTCAATCTGACTGTTACAATGACAAGGGAAATTTCAACCCATGCGCCCCGCGTGGGACGCTTCGCTGAAAAAAACCGGTGACGGAGATTACGACACGATTTCAACCCATGCGCCCCGCGTGGGACGCTTCGTCTGTACGGCTGAGAGACGTTCCACGTCCATCAATTTCAACCCATGCGCCCCGCGTGGGACGCTTCCTTGAGATTGCACACAAATTGACCGATACGATCAAATTTCAACCCATGCGCCCCGCGTGGGACGCTTCAATACGCGCATTGTTCCTTTCCGGAGCCTGTGAGCATTTCAACCCATGCGCCCCGCGTGGGACGCTTCCGGTGGCGGAATAATCGATCACGAGGCATTGATCCATATTTCAACCCATGCGCCCCGCGTGGGACGCTTCCAGGGTCAGGCAACGGCCAAAGCTACGGCGCCTACATTTCAACCCATGCGCCCCGCGTGGGACGCTTCAATATTCGGGGACGGGATCTCGACTGTGACTAATGCGATTTCAACCCATGCGCCCCGCGTGGGACGCTTCGGATCATAACCATAGGCAAGACCGATACGATCAAATTTCAACCCATGCGCCCCGCGTGGGACGCTTCCTTGTCCTCTTGCGCCGGATTGATCACGTATGCAAATTTCAACCCATGCGCCCCGCGTGGGACGCTTCGCTACGTCGCCCCGAAAGGCGTCAAATGGGTAATAATTTCAACCCATGCGCCCCGCGTGGGACGCTTCAAGTCCGGCACCCGCTTTCAGGCCCTATACTCCGGATTTCAACCCATGCGCCCCGCGTGGGACGCTTCCGGACATGCTATATTCATTGTAGCTTTCCAAGGTCATTTCAACCCATGCGCCCCGCGTGGGACGCTTCGAGATCCCGGCGTTT
The DNA here is from genome assembly GCA_947587485.1 of uncultured Oscillospiraceae bacterium. Classification (GTDB taxonomy): domain Bacteria; phylum Bacillota; class Clostridia; order Oscillospirales; family Oscillospiraceae; genus CAJOIG01. Next base: position 9,646 of record CANPXZ010000001.1, read on the forward strand.
TACGGGGTCGCCCCAGTTATTATTTCAACCCATGCGCCCCGCGTGGGACGCTTCACGGCAGCGGGTCACAACATTCCTGGACAACGCCATTTCAACCCATGCGCCCCGCGTGGGACGCTTCCAGTGATACCTGACCGATATCAGCCGGGAAAAGGTTATTTCAACCCATGCGCCCCGCGTGGGACGCTTCACGAACATCGTGTCGTCCGGGAGTGACTCAAAATTTCAACCCATGCGCCCCGCGTGGGACGCTTCTCACACAGGCTGGACCGCATGGTCAAGTAAATGTATTTCAACCCATGCGCCCCGCGTGGGACGCTTCCTGCGCAGACAGTGCGGCCGTTCTGCCACCGCGTCCGATTTCAACCCATGCGCCCCGCGTGGGACGCTTCAGCAAAACATCACAACGGTTTCACAACCATTGGCCAACGTTTTTATACAACCTGCACAAACACCATTCCAAACGAACGCCAAACCGCCCGCACAAAACGGCGTCTGCGTAATAATTTCAGGTGCGAACCTCCCGGCATTTCCATGTCAGCTTCCGGTCCGCACCTGAGATCATATCAGTCCCGGATCTCGCACCGCACGCCGGCAGGGACGGACGCCAAGTCGACGGAGAACTCATAGTCCTCGAAACACCGCGGGTAGTCGACGCCGTCACGCTTCCGGACATGCACCAGGTCGTACAGCTTATGGGATGGCGCGTTGCCCATGGCGGACTCATGCTCGAAGATCACCAGCTTGCGGACCACCATCTCGCCGCGGATCGCGGCCCTGTCATGCTCAAACATGTTCATCACGGCCTCCCAGAACAGCTCCAGGTCCTCCGTCGTGAAACCCGCGCCGGTCAGCTTCGCGCACTTCTGCGCCAGGGCCGCGTCAATGTGCCCATGGGCGGCGTAAAGACCGTACGGGACGATCGTCTTCCGCCCCATCGTACCCTCGGACGCCTTATCGTTCTTCTCCGTCTCGGTCGTGTACACGCAGCGGGTCATCCCGATGTCCTCCAGCGTGACCGGGTCGACGCTCATGGCCTCACAGAGCTGCACCGGGCCCCGCAGCTGGGTGCCGCCGGCGGACTTATACCCGGTCATCACGGCACCGAACGTCCGCACGTCGTAATACATCGCCTGGGCCGCGCCCTTGACGAGCTGCGCAATCTTCGCCGGGTCCTTCTTTTTCAGCTCCGCCACGGCCGTATTCAGGTCAGCCAGGGGCGTGTCGGCCGGCAGCATCCCGGCGGCGATCAGGGCGTCCATGTCGGCGCGGTTCAGGGTCTTGCCGCTCTCGATGTAAATGGCGTAGCCGGGGGCGCCGTCCTTCAAAAGCGCCACGTAGTCGCGGATCTTGCGCTTCAGGCACACGTTGCTCACGAGGCCGTGCCCCGTCTCGATATCAGTCCGGGGCATGTTCCCGGCATCGGGGTCGCCGTTCGGGTTCCCGTTGGTCACGTCGAACAGCACAAGGAAATCATACTTCCTCTCAATGATGCTTCCCATGGTTTCAGTCCTCCTTCTTCCCGGCGGTATCGCCGGCATCTGCGTTTTTAGTTTCTTTTCGGCTGCGGAACATCAGTTCGCGTTCATGATAATAGCCAAGGTCGAACTGGCCCTGGCCGACGAAGTCCAGCGTCAGCGGGTAGGAATCCAGCTTCGACTTGACGTCCTGGACCTCCTTCGACACGTTGACCATGAACCCGTCATCCGTGGATTTCCCCAGGTAGATCTCCGCCAGGCGGGCCATCTGGGGGAAGACCTTCGCCGGCGTCGTCATGGCGGAACCGAACTTGTTGTGCAGGGACGACGGGTCCCACGGCTTCGCCTTCTTGTCGCGGCCGCGGACCTGGGCCATCTCATAGAGGGCGAACAGGCGCCCGCACAGGTAGCCGGGCTCACGACACTCAGCCTGCAGACTCATAGTGAAACACTCCTTTCTTTTATCGCCGTCGGGCAGGGCCCGAAGGAAATACGCTTTGACCAGCGCCGTCCGCTGGGACAGCATCCGCGTCTCCAGCTTGATGCGCTTCATGGGCCAGTCCGCGGACTGCTTCGGGTACGGCGTCCCGAACAGGATCGAACGGTAAAACGAGTCGGCCAGGAACTCCGGGACCTCCTTCGACACGTCCTTGCGGCACATGGCCAGAAAACAGTTCCAGGGATACATCGGCTCGGAAAACCGTGCCAGGGCCATCCGGTCATAATGCGCCCGGACGTTCCCGACAAACTCCCGGAACGTCCCTTCCAGGAAGAACCGGACCATGATCCGGGACGCGTTGGGCGACACCCCAAGGATGTAAAAGCCCCTGCCGGGATCCAGGTTTCCGACCGGCCTGCCGGCGACCAGCTCGGCCATGGCGTTGCGGACCTCGTCCACCCGCAGCGTGTCGGCCGGCCCGAACGTGCAGTCCTGCATGAACTCCGGGTACTCGGACCCGCCGCCCCGCGGCCACCATAAGATCGTCAGGTCATCCGAGAAACGGATGTGGGACGACTTGTCCCTCAGTAAAAAGCCCATGGCCTGGGTATAGGCGAACGCCTCATGGACGCTGACCGGGGCGTTCAGGTTCTGTTCGTAGCCGAACGACGCCGTGCAGTCCATGTTGAAGCTCGACAGCGCCGCACCGCTGCCCTGTGCGCCGGACAGGCCCTTGATGAGCGGGTGCTTGTCCGCCGGCACGACCATCTCACCGGAAATAAGGCTCTGGACCTTCCTGCCCTTCTGGCTGTTCCGGAAATATGCGTCCCACACGTCGGCCACGCCAGGCACGTCCTGGAGCCGGACGCCGTCCACCGAGAAAATGAAATTGTCCCCGGCAAGGGCCTGATCAGATAATTTCCCGGCGATCTCGTCCCGCAGGTCCTGGTCGTCCCGGATATGGTCCAGGAAAGCCAGGACCGCTTCGGCTGTCGGATCCTTAATGCCATCCAGCAGCACATGGTGCAGGTCGTTGAATGCCAGCACCATCGCGTCCAGCCGTCCCGCATCCGTTCCGCGGGTATTGCGCCCCAGCACGTACCCCGCCTGCCCGTACAGGAAATTGGCACGGACCGCGCTTCCGGCGGCGCTGCCCCAGCTCGGCAGCATCATCGTCTGCGGCCGGGGCTTCCCCTTCTCCTGGGCGACACGCAGGCCGGACACGCCCTCGAAGCTGCCGTCAGGCCGCACCAGGATCTCCTGGCCGACGCCCACGCCGTCCCACCCGTCACGGGCGACGTCCGGCACGTTGCTTCGGACCAGGTCCTCATAAAGCTCACACAATGCCTGCAAAATCATAAAACCTCACCCCTTCCCGGGACGGCGATGTGCCCGTCCTTCATCACCGGCCTGTAGAACCTGGGATCAGGCCCGTCGTTTTTCGGGTTGTCGTAGTCCCTGTCAAACAGCGTCCAGCTCAGGTCAGCCTCATACTGTAATTCCGGCGGGCACGGCGGGACCTCGTCGACAAGCTCAAAATTCGCCTCGTACTCCCGGCACCCGAAATACGGCAGGCTGTAACACTTGCCGCGGCTCAGGCGGGTCATGATGATCTTCGTCGCCTTTGCCTCCGGGCCGTCATACACGTCCTCGTCAACGATGTAACGGGCCCTGATGTAATAATCGACGTCCTTCAGGATCCGGGACGCCCGCTGCGTGCGCTGGCCATTCGTGTCGCACACCGGCAGCATGCCCCCGTCGGATATGGCGGACATCACGGCCCGCGCCGGCATGCCGCCTTTCAACTCATTGCGGCGGATGCTCAGGAACTTGACCGGTTTGCGGACATAGATGTCCTGGACCTCCCACTTGATCCCTTCGTGCCAGTAGATCGAATCCAGGATCCCCCTGGCGGCCGACGGCGTGATCACGTCGTAACTCACGCGCTCGGCGCGCATCTCGGGCCGCGTGAAGCACGCGAACGGGCCCCAAAGATGGACAATAACGGACACGGCTCTCACTCCTTTCTTTATACAAAAATCCCGTTCCCGGACACCGGTTCGCAGTCCAGGCCCGTCTCGTCTGAATATAACTTGCGGTCGGCAAGCACGCCGCTGCCGTCAGGCATCGCCTCGACATGCCCATAACGGACAAGCTCGTCAAACTTCCGCGGGTATACCGAGACGCCGTACTGCCCGAGCGCCCGGTACGTGTCCATGACCGCCTTCCCGGACCGCAACTCCGCCATCAGCACCTCATTCTCTTCATCGGGGATATACACGGTCCTTGCGCCGCTCTCAATGAAACAAAACTTCTCGGACGCCGTGCGGAACGGGTACGGCCCGTACGGCCTGCCGGTCTCAAACATCTCGACGATCCCGCCCCGGTCCATGTTCTTTTCCCCGGTCAGGCGGTACAGCTCGTCAAAATACGCCTTGACGGCCTCCAGGCTGTCCAGATCGGAATACCGGCCGCACACCGTCCAGAACGCGGAAACACGCTGTTCCAGGGCCGCCGGCACATAGCCGTCACGGACGAACACCAGGACGACGCACTCGTCAGGGTGCCTACGCCCCTCCCGGTTGCACCGCCCGGCGGCCTGCAGGATCGAATCCAGCCCGGCGGCCTCCCGCATCACGGACGGGAAATCAACGTCGACCCCGGCCTCTACCAACGACGTGGCGATGACCCGGACCGTTTTCCCGGCCGCAAGGTCCTCCCTGATTTGTCTGAGCATCGCACGCCGCTGCTTCGGGTACGTCAGCGTGGTAAGGCAGTACCGGCCCTCCGCCGGGAGCAGGCCATAGACTTCCTGTGCTGCCGCGCGGGTGTTCACGATACAGAGCACCTGTTTCTGTCCCGACATGGCACCGGCGATGTCGGCGCAGCTCTTCTTGTCGCGCTTGACAAGGATCCTGTTCCGGCGCAGCGACTTTGCGAGCAAGTCCTTCTTATCCTCGATCTCGGTGACCGGCATGGAAAAGAACCGGTCCAGGGAAGGGCACGTCGCAGTCGAAAGCACGGCCGTCACGTTGAAGTTCTTCACCAGCTCCTCAATGGCCCTGGTGCAGGACTTGAGCAGGGGCACGGGCAGCATCTGCGCCTCGTCAAAGATCACGACGGAATTCGCGATGTTGTGCAGCCGCCTGCATTCCGACGTCCGGCTGCCGTAAAATGCCTCGAAGAACCGGACCGACGTCGTCACGACCACCGGCATGTCCCAGTTCTCAGACGCCAGCCGCAGCGTATAGCCGAACTCCGCCTCGTCCTCCGGGTCCGCCAGGCCCGTGTAATTCGAATGGTGCTCCAGTACAACGTCCGCGCCCAGGATCTCCCGGAACTTCTCGGAATTCTGCTCAATGATGGACGTGTACGGGATCACGTAAATGATGCGGTCCTTGTGATGTTCCAGGGCGTGTGCCAGGGCAAACGCCAGGGACGCGGTCGTCTTGCCGCTCCCCGTCGGGTCCGTCTCGGAAAACAGCCCGGGCTTTGACTTCCAGCCCTTCTCCATGGCCCGGTAAAAAACATCCGTGCGCAGGCGGTCAAGATCCGTCTTCGGGTCGTCCCAGCCCTTCTCCTTTGCGTAATCCTTCAGCTTCACGAGCAGGTCCGCGGACACCCTCCTGCCAGGCTTTCTGGCGCCCCGCATGAATTTCTCCGTGTCCAGAAAATCGGCGTCAACGACAGAGGAAAACACACCCCTGATTAGGCACGCCGTGGAGAAGACATCCGGGGAAACGCCGTAACGGCTGTTCATCGGCACCTGGACCACCGGCCCGACAGGCTCGTACAGCACTTTGTAAGGCGGGATGTCCCCGTCATTCGCCTTCTTCATCCGGCTCCAAATCGTAGAACCGCCATAGCCGTTCCCGCCGAAATCCAGCAGTCCCGAGTGATGGCACGCGTCAACGATCGCGCTGATCCGGTCCCCGGCCTTCCAGCACTCCCAGCCGCCGGACGTCGAATGGTCGACCTTCGGGCCGCCGTTCAAAATGCGGTCCTGGAACCCGTCCGACGTCTTTCCAACGTCGTGGAACCGGCCGGCCTGCCGGGCAACTTCCGCCATCCCGAACGGCCTTGCGAACTCCGCGGCCATGCGGGCCACCGCACCGCAATGGTCCTCAACGGATTGGACGCGCCCATCCTTGCTCTTATGCGCGACATACATCTCACTCACCCCTCTCTCATTTCGTAATTATAACTTTAACATACATGTAAGGCAATGTCAAGCAATTTTGAAAAAAAAATTGAGGCGGTTTTTACACCGCCCCAATTTGTGGGCCCATCGCCATCCGATCCGACGCCTGCAGGCCGCCGGCAACGTCACAGGTCCCGCAATTCCCGTCACAGTACTGCCACGACCCGCCGCACGGCCGCACGGCCATTTTGCCATCGTCAGGGTCCATAATCTCAATCTCCTGCTCGAACAGGATCTGCGGGTACTCAGGATGCCTGGCAGCCCAGGCCGCGAACTTCTTTTCCCACTCCGCCTGTTCCACCTTGTCTTCCTCGGGGACCTTCCAATAATCCCCGGAAGGGCACCGCCCGCAGAACATGCAGGAATAGCTCATGCCGGCACACGGCTCGACCGGGTACTTCTCCCGCCACTTCTGGACCAATGCGTTCACCGGCGGTGGGTCGCCTGGAAACAGGCGGTCAGGGTCAAACAGGTTTTGGGTGCTCATATCTCTGGCTCCTTCCTATCACTTTCGTCAGGCTTATCAAGACTCCAGGCATATCTGCGCCGCCACATCGTCACCAGTAATCTCGCCACGGCCGACGGCACGGAGGACATCCTTCTCGGTGTCAGTGAGGATCAGGCCCTCCATACGCATCGTCCCGTCGACAGACCGGACCATCGCATCGATATCCGCGTCAGAATAACGTCCATTCACTTTCCTGTAATCGCGCATCACGCAAACCCTCCACATTAACGTACCGGAAAATCGCCAAAATACCTGGTCCGGCCATAATTGCCTGGGATCATGGCGTAGACGACGACATCGGCGACAAAATACATCTCGCCCTCATAAGTAAACCGGACGACACGGCAGGTATCCTTCGTGTCGTTGTCCGATCCGACGACATTCACGCGCGCGGTCCTGTCGTACCCAGGCAGGGAGTCATACCGGGCGAACTCCCAGGAAACCATCGACAGCTTGTCAACGGGCACGCCCATATTCCCGGCCGCCCGGTCCAGAAGCCACTCGTTCTCAACGGTGTCCTGGTCCAGATAACCCCGCTCCACGCTGTACTGGCCCAGTTCCGACCCATCGGGGCCCTGCAGGAACAAACGGTCGCCATCCGTCCAGTAATGCCTGGTATCGTATTTGGCCATCCCGCAGCACACAGCCTCGCCAAAACCGACGACGGAACTTTCCGGGCCTGTCAGGACACGGTGGGATCCGTCCATGTCGGCGCTGCAGCCGCCGGCCTCAAACTCCGAAAACACATTTCTGTACGTATCCAAAAAATCCGACATGTACGCGTCCGGGAACGTACACCCGTGACTCTCGGTATGGCCGAAAACGGCGCCGTCCAGTCCGACCGGCGCCGCATACGACACGAACGTATATTCGAAACCCTTCTCAACGTCACGCAGCGTGCACTCCCGCCGGCTGCCGGCCTCATGGACGCTGACCAACTCGCACGCGCCAAACTCCTCCCCGCAATATTTGATGATCTGCTTCCAGGTCATCAGTTTCACTTTGTCAGGGGAGCTTGCGCACCCGGCCAGAACAATGGCCAGGAACGCCGCCAGAAGCCCAAGGACAGCTTTTTTCACTTCACCCTTTCCCCGGCAACGCCGGAATCAAAACGCCCAGGAAACGGCCCCAGGACGCCCCACGGAACATGTCTGGCACGAACAACGATCATAAAAATGGTCCGAGTGGCGGGATTTGAACCCACGGCCTCATGGTCCCGAACCATGCGCGCTGCCATCTGTGCTACACCCGGATCTGCATGTGCCTATCATACAACAAAACGCCACAAATGTCAACAAAAATATATAAAAAATTCCGCCCCAATTTCTCAGGGCGGAACCATGATTACTCGTCCTCGTCGTCTAACCCGACGCAGTGCAGGCACGCCTCATGAGTCATCGCCTTCACGTCGTCACCCACGGACCGCAAGCTCAGCATATGCCCGAACCGGATATGCGCCCTTCGGATGGTATCCCCAACCGGGACATATTCCTTGGTCCATTCCGGCGACACGGCCAGGTACTTGAACACGTCGACCGCCCGGACATATTTTTGTCCCTGCCATGCCGGCATGATCGCCAAGGCACTGTTGGCCATCTGGGTCTTGTCCTGCTCGCTCAAGGCGGAATTCTCGCCGGCATCGGCATCCGTTTGGATCAGGTTGGAAACGTAATGGGCCGGATCCAGGAGCTTGTCCGTGAACCCGCAGCCGCCGACATGCAAAAGCAGCAACGCCAGCTTGTCGTCGGTATGCACGACCTCGTCCCGGCCAGGGACACGCAGGGCATCCAGGAACTTGTCGATATTCTGGAGCAGGTGTGGGACGCCCCTCTTCAGGACCGTCTCATCGAAAAAATTGAGCATTTCCGTCTTCCTCCTTTTCACGATCAGGTGTCGTCACAGTTTTTGATGCTCTGCAAGATCCCGTGCGACAACGGCATCCCAGTCATCATGCTGACCGCCTCGTACATATTGAACGCCTTGCGCTGGGGACGGTCCGTGGTCAGGGCCTCGTACACATCACACACCATGGCAATCTTAGCGCACCGGGCAATGTCCGGCGACTCAACGCCCGCCGGGTACCCCGTCCCATCAGAACGCTCGTGGTGCTGCAGGACGACCGTCAAGGCGTCACCGGTAATGCCCCTGCGGGTCAGCAGTTCAGCACCCTCCTGCACATGTTTCTGGACGGCCCGGCGCTCCTCAGGGCTCAGGCGCCCTGGCTTACCCAGGATCTCGTTCGGGGTCATCAGTTCCCCGACGTCGTGCAGGAGCATCCCGCGGATCAGCGCCTTTTCGTCACCGTCATAGTGATAGACCTCCAGCAACTGGGCGGCCAGATACGCCGTGTTCATTCCCTGGACAAAGGCGGCCCGGCGCCGTGTCGCGAGTTCGTTCAAAAACCAGGCGACAGCCGGCTCAGCGGCGACTTCGGAGACCCGAATCCGGGCCCGGTAGCCCATGTTCCGATTATCCATTTTTGTTTTCCTCCGTTTATATCTCTTTTTTCAAACACCGGTCACAATGCGGCCGGTGAAAAACATGACCAGGAACCCGATGATCAGAAACCGCCAAAACAGCCCGAAACAACCCCGTAAGTACCCCTGCAAGTCCTGCTTAGACATGGTCATGTGGCACATCATGGACAGCAGCATATGCCAGAGGTACGCCTGGCAGACAGGGAACCCGTGGAAAAACGCGATACCGCTCCGTAACAGGGCGATCACGACGAACCCAAGGGCCACGGGGGCGCAGGCCGTGGCGGCCATTTGGAAGGCGTGGGATGATTTTTTGCCGCTGCAATGGAACTGGACGTACCCCAAGGACGTCCCGGACGGCTCAAAAAGCCGGAACTTGTCGACCTTCGCGCCGGTCAATTTCGCAATGAGGATGTGGCACAGCTCATGCAGCATCACCCCGGGAAACGTGGCATAATTCATCACGATATACCCAGCCCGGGAATGAAATACGTCGCACAGGCCCTTATAGACATAATGTCGGCCGCGTTCGATCAGCCAACCTGTAACGGGGATGACAGCCATAGCCAGTAGCGATAAAACCGCCCCGCCGGCAATGTCCAGGGCAAACCCGGACAGCCCGATCCCCGCCAGGATATTCTTTATTGTGGTACAAAGATTTCCCATGGCAGTGACTTAAACACGTCACCGAAGACGTTCTTGAGGAACGGGCACACGGTGACAAAAAACTCGGTGACGATCTTCGCGACATAATTGATGAAAGCGCTCATATACAGGAATATGTCAGCGATGAACGTCCCATTGAACAGCTGCGCAACCGCCGTCAACAAATCGTACTTGAAGATTGCACTGAACGGAATGTAATCGTCCAGCACCGTCAGACCCAGGACGTAACAGAGCTGGATCATGAACAACGCGCCGATCAACCACCCGATGAAGTCTCCCAAATTCTTGGTGATGCGGTACACGATGATCACGCACAACACGATAACGACGACGCCCTCCGCGCTGTCGAACGTCAGCACGGACGGGTTCAGCAGGCTTTGCAGGAACTCTTTGATCTCGATGATGCCTTGGGCCATCACGTTCCTCCCCCTTTCATATGCTTGAGGATGAGCGCCGACCGCCATTCCGCGGCCAATGCGAATTTTTGTTCGTCCGTGAGCTTATCGGCAGACTCGAAAAAACGCCGCACGCCCGCCATCTCAGACGCGGGATCAAACCCGGCAGCCTTACCGAAATCCTGCAGGAACCGCAGCATGTCCTTCGTGATCAGGTCCGTGACAGATGCCCCGGTGCTGGAACAGAACGGCCGGTTCCCGTCGATTTTAACGTAATACCGGTTCTCGCACGGCGTGCCATTGCTGCCCCGCATATTCGGATATGGCTTGGACACGCCGGAGACATTCAACCCCTTCTTCAGGGCCTCCAGCAAACCGTCAAACTCCTGGGCATAACACTCAACCCTTAACTGCATGGGCGCCTCCCGTCTTGATCAGGACATCCGCCTGGACACTGCCGTCCTCGGCCTCCGACACAAAAAAGGATCGGATATCCAGGTCATGAAAATCAAGGATCTTGGACAGGCTCATGGCGGTCCCTTCGCAGATCGTCTCGTTGCCGTCCCGTATGGTAACAAATGCGTACCGGTACTCCCCAAGGAGCGCCTGTACGAAGGAACTTGCTTTCTTCACGGCTCATCCTCCGTTCGGTTGTTTGATAGAATCCATCATAACACAAAAACGAACAAAGATCAATATTTTTATTAACACTCGGCACAAAAATTTTGGCGGGATGAAACACTCGTTCCACCCCGCCACATAAGGCGATCCAACAGCTCAGGCCAGCTCCAGCGCCTCGCGGATGATCACGGCGTTCTCAGCCTGCCGGGCTGCCTGTTCCGGATCCATCTCCGGCTCAGACGTCACTGCCGTCTCGACCGCATCGGATGGAACAGAGCTCTCGAACAGGGCCTCCTGCCCGCCGGCCGTGGCAGCGGCAAGTCCGACGTCCTCACCCTTCCGGGCAGCGTCCGCGACAACACCCTGGAACGCAAAGTCGATCAGGTCTTCCTTGCTCTCAAACCCGGTCTGCTCCGCAAAATCCGTAACGCCGTTATACCCGGTAGCCTCATACACCGTCCGGGCAGCCGACTCATAAAATTCCGCCATGTCCTCGCTGATCTCGCCCGAAGCGACTTTTTCAGCGGCCTTCGCGGCAGCCATGTCAGCGGCGTCATCCTTCACGTTATTCACGTCAAATGCCGCCTTGTTGGAGCCATATGCCAAAGAACCGATTTGACCGGCGGCGCCGCCGGCAAAAGCAATCATCATGGCCGCATGGACTGAAACAACGTTGCTTGCGCCACCGGTGAAAGGAGTTGCCAGGATACCAGCGGCAAGCGTGCCGCCAATCGCGGCAGCGGTGCCGGCTTTCTTCAGGTCATCGCCAGTCGTCGCCCAGAAACGCTCCTTATCGAGCTCACGGGCCTTTTCCACATCACCCTCCGCAAGGGCTTCGTGGATCTCCTCCTCGGCATTCTTATTGATGGCCATCTTGTCGCCATTGTCACGAACGAAGATCCTGGTGATGGCATCCGTGCCTTCCTTGGTCGAATAGCCGATCACGTTACCCATGTCGTCCTTCTCTTCGACCATGGAATCTTCCAGATGGTCCTGAACAGCATCGGAAATGCCGAACGACCCCATCTGCGCAATGCCGCTGAACGTATTCCCAACGGCATGCCAAAGACTGCGGCCATTCTTCGCATCCTCGATACCAGACTGGATCGTGTCGATACCCTTGTTCCAACTGTCTTTCATATGATCAGTCCAGCCGGAAACACCGTACTTGACATCCTTGGCAAACTGCACCGGATCAGTGATCAGGGTCTTGCCGCCTTCCAGGACAGCCTTTCCGGCATCAAAGACACCACCGACGACCTGTGCGCCGACATCCTTGATGTCGATGGCCGTGTTCTTAATGCTGGTCCCGACACCCTTAAAGAAATCGCCTACACCTTTCCAAAAACCCATGTCTCACACCTCCTTATGCAGGCGCCCCGGCCAGCTCAGGTCCTTCAGGCTCATCCTTGGTCAGATCGACATCATCCCAGTCTTCGTAAGCCGACTCAATGCTGGCCTCGGTCGTCCGCATGGAATGCTCCGCTTCATACCGGACCTCGGCATTATCCGAGATCGTCTTCGCCAGCTCGGACAGGCTTTCACCTTTATGCTTCTCCTCATAATTGATCACGCTGGAGAGCACCGGGACCTTGTTGGCAACGAAGTCCATCAGGACATCCGCGCCTTTGATGATGGCCGCCTCGACATAAGAGGCACCAGGCAGGTAATGCAGAATCGACGCGTTGATGCTGGACAGGAAATTTGTGAACGTACTCCCGGTATCCAGTTCAGCCTGCTGCTTCTGGTACGTGACCACGTTCTCCCGGACATCCGGGTTCTCCTCGAACGAATGCCGGACCTCATAAGAGTTGTCTTCAACGTCTTCAAGGTCATAGCTCTTATCAATGATCGTGTCACCGGCAACACCAGCCAGAGCCGGACCAATGATGTTACGGCCTTCCTCGGCATACTTCTCCTGAAGAGGTTTCAGCTTTTCAGAATAATCCTTGGACAGGTCCTCCAGCATGATGTCAGCCTGATCCTTGGTAATCTCGCCGGCATCCAGCTTCTCATAGATCGCGGCGGATTCCGTCGTATAGGCTTCGTCCCACTTGCCAAAATCCTCGGCCATATCGCCCTTCAGCTGGTCGCCATTGGCAATAAGGCTCTCGTGCATAGCCAGGCAGGTGTTAATGGACTGCTGGTACCCGTCAGCCGCATCCTCCGTCCGGCCGGTCGTATAGATCTTCGCCAGGGCAAATGGCGCACCGGCAGCCGCAATGGGCAGGGCGACACCAACTGCCTTGGACAGGACCTTGCCATGAGTGAGGAAGAACTTACTGGCGGTCATAACAGCAGCACCAGGGGCCTTGACTGCATTTACAACGCCAGCACCGACCTTGCCGAGAACAGATGCACCCTCACCGGCTTTTGCAGCTGTACCAAAGATATTCTTAAAACCGACATTTTTAAGAGCCTCGGTCAAACCGACCTTATGAGTAGTTGTCTTAATGACCTCTCCAGCCGCATTTTTGGTCTCGTTGGTGACCACCTTACCCAAATTGCCAACACCTTCAGCCGTCACAGCCTTCGCCATGTTGCTGACAGCAGAGACTTCACTACCGATCTGAACAGCGCTCAACGCAAGGCCGACGCCATTGATCAAACCATTGGTCCACATCAGCTTCGTATTGTCAGACAAATTCTGCTTCGTCTGCTCATCAATTGCAGCAGTCTCCTCAGCATACATCGCCGCAGCTTCTTCCTCCGACATTGCCCCACTGGTCGTGGCAATATCGTACTTGGCGCTGGCGATCATGCCTTCCAAATCACCAAGTGTATTGATAAGCTCGACGTTCTGGTCGGCACCGCTGGTCATAAATCCGATAAAAGAGTTTTTCTGCAACTCTTGCTCTTTATTCTCAGCCATGTTCCAGGCCTCCTTTCATCAGCGGGTCATATCAGGTAAAATCCGCTTCAAAATCATTCTCAGCATCCGCCTGGACGGCCTCGAACGCAGGTTCTTCGTCAGCCTTCTCAGCGCCGCCAAGGCCAATCTCATCCTTGACCTTCTCGACAACATAGTTGGCGGTGTTAGACACGGCCCCCATCAGGGAATTGCCCAGGTTTCCGGCAAAGCTGCTCCCGTTGGCCTCGGACTGCTCCTTGGCGTCCACAACCTTGTCCCAGACCTTGTCAAAATTCGCGGACACGAACGTACCACCGGTCGCCAGGCCGGCAACAACCTTGGCCAGCTTCGGATGCTCGTCGATCTTGTCCTTAACAGCCTTCAAGAAACCGCCCTTCTCGTCGGCCTTGTCAAACAGGTTGCTCAGCGCGCCGCCGAGCTTATTCCCAACGGTCTCCACCGTATCAGAAATCTTCCCGCCGATCTCCTTCAGGCTGCCGCTCTCCATTTCGGAAGCCTTGCCCAGAAGGATCGTGGTGCCGGCAACAGCGGCGCCGGCGATAGCAACATTCTCAATCCCGTTCATAACAGACATCTTCAGGATCCTCCTTATCATAGTCAGATACTTGACGGACATAGAACGCCCGCCCGCTTATATATAATATATACGCGGACGGACGGATTGTCAAGACTCTTATCGAAAGAAAAACTCAAACCCTGCTGTCAGGGCGAACAGGATATAAAACAGAGCACTGGTCCGGGCTTTCGGTTCAACTGCCATTTCTTCCTCAGGTTCACCTTTTAGAAACATCCGAAGGCCAATAAACAAAAACGCCGCACTGATCAGGATCTCCAGGAAAAACAAAAACCCGGAACCGCCGGAAATGTCATTTATCTCAGTAAACACCCGGCAGACGGTGATCGTATTGATAAGCCCATGGGTGAACATCCCCGGGACGACAGACCCGGTACGCTCCCGCAGATACCCGGCCAGCAGCCCGAAAATGAAAGCATAGACCATCGTCCCAAGGTCGCCATGCAGGATCGCAAAGCACAGCGCGGACCAAAAAATAGCCCGCTTCGCCCCAGCCGGACGGAAAATCCCGAAGATCGCGCCCCGGCAGATCAACTCTTCCAGGATACAAGGGATCAGTGCAACCGTCAGAAACGCCGGGATGAATCCGAGGCTCTCGATCACATTGGACGCCCCGGGCGTCGGAGACGATAAATACGAGCAAAGCCCGGAAATGACCATCAATGGGATATATCCGAAAACGCCGGAAGAAAAACCCGCATACAGGGCGCCTATGGATGGGTCCCTCGTTCCAGACAAGGCGACGCCGGACGTCTTTTTGATGAACCACAAGCCGAAAACCTGCAGCACCGCGGCGGAGACAGACATCACGATATAAGACCTGGCAGTACCCATAGGGACATAGAACAGGGCGACATTGACAAAAACAGCCGCGATGTACGGAACAAGGACGATCCAGAGATAGAACAGCCCGCAAAACTCCGTCCCGCGGCCAAAATCACGAGGTTTTTCCACTCAACCACCTCCAAACGACAAGACGGCCAGAACAATGATCCCAGCCACGCTCAGCAGAATCAAAAAGATGTTTACGACCGTCTCAGAGTGTTCGGCTTTTGACGAATAAAAACTGATGAAATGTCCCCGGGCCATCACGCAGTTCTGGTATTTCCGCCAACGGCCAAACGGATAAAACGGCACCCATCCTGCCGTCGAGCCCCAGTCCATCAAGTCATGGACCAACATCCCGATCCCGATATACCGGAACGGGAACCACGCAAACCGTCCAAGCAACAAAAAGATAAGCAGAAACCAGAAGGAATGCGTGAACCCCCGATGTGTGAGAGGCAAAGAAAAATGTGTCAGCTTCGTCACGGTCGACCCGGGACTGTCAATGTCCGGCAGCAGAAGCCCCAGGAAATAAAACGCAGCGCATGCCACCGCAGACAACGCGAAAGCCGCCCCGTCCCCGGAAGGGACAAGGACGGCCTTGCATGTCGGCAGGGCTTTAGCCAGCAGCTCCGGCTTTCCAGACACCGCCACGATACCTGCGGCGGCAATCGTGTCAGCCGCAAGGACGGTGCCGGAAAACAGATGCCCCCGCCCGGTCATGCCGTGCCGTCCTTCCCGTCATCGGGCTCCTGGCTCTCCGTATTGGAACAGTAGGCGATGATCGCACGCTCGACGGCGACCGTCTTGGACTGGCCCGTCTCAGCGCAGGTACGTTCCAGCAGCTTGAACAGGTCACGTCCGATCCGTGCGTTGACCGAGACGCTCTGTTTCGTTTTCGTGCTTGGCATGGCGGCCACCTCCTTTCATGGTTTACAAATACAGGTCAGGCAAACAGCGACGGGTCAAAACCAGGCTCGCTGTCCATAGAACTCACATCGGAGAGAAGCTCGGCGTCTTCCATGTCACGAGCGGCATCGCTGCCGTCACTCCCGCCGTCATCACAGAGCTTGAAATCCCCGTCCATCATCACGTCGTCATCGTTCTCCTCGACGGCGTCATCACGGTACCAGGACACGCCGGCGTCACACTCGTCCTTGGCGGGCTTGTATTCGCCGCCGATCTGGTCCGCGTACTCGTCAGGGTCAAACGGGTCGGGCTCGTTGGCCCAGGCGTCACGCAGGGCGTGGCGGATCTTGCGGATCATGCCGCGCGCCACGTTCTGTTTCGCGCCCTTGCACTCAACGTTATCCACGTCATCCGCAGTGTCATAGGCGAACTTGCGCAGGACGACGATGTACCGGTTGCCGACCAGGGCCTTGAGCATGGCCGCCATCAGGGCCTTCTCATTGTCGTAGGGATAGCCGTACTCAGGATGGTAAGTCACACGGGTCTTCTCGCCGTCCGCCGTCTCGATCACGGTATGGGGGCCATTACGGTACAGGTTAACGACCTCGCTGCGAGCCATCAAGTGCGCGGCGGCAGCCTCCGAAACGGCAGTTGCGCCGACATTGAAGCCGGCCTGAAAACCATCCTTGAACGCGGACTCGCGGATCTCGTCGGGATCCATGAACGGGCACCCATGCTTACGGTCACACATAGTTTGTATACCTCCTTGCCTTATTGCTGTGGGCTCATATGTCCCACAAATGATCTGATAGTAACAACATAACACAAAACTCTATAAAAGTCAACAAATATTAACAAAAAATTTCATGGTCGACCTGGAACTGCAGGTACTCACTGTCATTGAACCGATTGATCCGGAATTTCCCGGCCAGCCGGAACACCTCGTCACTGCCGGCGCCATCCAGTCTGGAAAGAAACTCCGCCCCACCAAACCAGACCACCGTGATCATATGGTCCAGGCTGAGCCGCAAATGCGTCTGGTTCGCGCCCATCAGCTTACGCCCCATCACGTCCCGAGGCGTAAACAGCAGCGCGAATTCCGGCTCCTCCAACCCCTCACCAAACGGCCGCATCCGGTCGATCTCATGGGCATACTCAAAACAGAGGTCAAAATCGTCAGGCCGGCAGACGGAAAAATCATAATTCCCCAGGCACGCACGGCCGTTCATCCCGACCGTATAATATCCGCCTGAACTACCCGAAACGGCCGGCATGTTCAGGAATCCCTGCTCCATGGCGTCACGCACGGCGCCCAACTGTTTCTTCGGCACATGCACGCCAAAGGCGTTTTCATGCCCGTCCGCCGTCACGCCGGGAATCGCGAAACACCCGTTCTTTGTACGCTCAAAGGTCCCGGGCGTACGTCCGGAACCGGAATACCCGTTCCCGTCCGGCCGCATCACCAAACACGGCTTCCCGTTCAGATCCAGCAGCTTGGACGCCAGCGGACCCAACAAACCTGGTTTTGCGTCGACCAGATAAATATATGGGGCATAGGCCTGTCTGGTATCTGAAACGAGGTTCTCATACAGGACCTTGATCGCCTCTTTACGCGTCTCGTTATTCTCGATCAGCCACTGGAACAGGTCTTCCCGCTCCCCGTTGCGTTCCCAGGGGAACCGGGTGTATAATAAGTCGTACAGGAGCCGGATGTCAGACCCCATCCGCTTGATGGAATTGAACAGAGGGCAGTACTTGAAGTCGTAGACCTCCTCCGTCACGTCCCCGGCCTGGACCTTCCCGCTCCGAAGCATGTGGAAGTGCAGGGCCCGCAAATTCTCAAACGGGGCCGCATAAACGTCCGGGAGCAGCGCAAGGTCACAGCCGAAAAACTCCGAAACGTCCTGGCAGTCCAGCAACTGGTTGAACAGCTCCACGCTCCGGCGGACCGTGCTGCGCGTGTCATGGATCACCGGCATCGCGTCGCCCCGGGAACCCAGCCCCGCAAACAGCACCAATTTCTCGATAAGGGATTTCACAGCCTCATTCCCGGTCAGCTCGCTGTACAGGCGAACCGCATGGAACGCCATGTACGCGCCGCACACGCCTTTGAACGCGGCATTGGAACCGATCCGGGACGGGTCTACGATCACGGACGCCGACGTACGCATCGTCTCGATATGGTGGTCCGTCACCAGCACTTCAAGGCCGTGCGACCTGGCCCTTGCGACGGCATCCATCGCTCCGATCCCCACATCGCAGGTGAGCACGGCATCCGCGTCAGGAAATTCCGTCACGAGCCGCTCGATGTCTTCCGGCGTCATCCCGTAACCACGGTCCGTCTCCGGGGCAAACAGAGAAACATGAAATCCGAACAGGGACAGCCCGGCATACAGGATGCACCCGGCGGAGATCCCATCCATGTCAAAATCCGGGAACACGACCACGTGTTTGCCGCCGTCATGCAGGCGCTTCAGGGCCAGCACCAGCGCGTCCTCATCCTGGAACACATAGCTGCCGGCATACAAGTCACGATGGATCCTGGTCAGATATTCATAATTATAACCTTTATGCAAAAAGCTCTCACGCAAAAGCCGGTTCATGCCATGTCCTCCATTTCCACATTGGAGGGCGTCCAAACCCTCCTGCATGACATCAATTATAACACAAAAGAAAACAAGATGCAACAAGTTTATAGGCTTTTAATAAGAAAAATTTCGAGAAAGGATCACAGAAAAGCACACCTGCAGTTTTTTGACATGGTTTTTGAGCGTGAAAAATCGGCGTTACAAGAAAGTGTAATAATCTTTGCACTTTTTAAGTGTGTAACGTTCTCGCGTTACACGCCGTTACAAAATTTTTCAAAAAACTGTAGAAATTATAGCAGAAATTTTTTTGTAACGCGTGTAACGCCGATTTTGAAAAATTTTAATATAGAAAAAATTTCTTCCTAAATTGACTTTATTTTTAGCGTTACAAGCGTTACAAAAAAATAAATGATAAAATTCTTACAGTTTTTGGTGACACACGCGTAACGCCCTGTAACGGAGTGTGCAACATAAATGCGAAAACTGTAAGAGTTTCTACAGTTTCTTGTAACGTTTTACTTTTCAGGCTCGGGACCCTATGCTAAAAACTGCAGTTGCAAAAAATTTTTCCCGAAAAAAAATCTGTAACAGTTTCTGCAGTTTTTTCGATTTTGAAACAAAAATGAACAAAAACGAACATCGAAAAATGTAACGTGTGTCACCGGCCGTTTTTGAAACCGTCCCAAAAACCGGCCCGAAAAACGCCCCCGATCCGGCGTCCTTTCCACCCTTCCGCGAAGCCACATCCGGCCCCAAAACCCGCCCCGCGGCACCTTCCGGACACCTGTCATGGCGGGCGGGCCGGCACGTTTATGGCCGAGGCCGGCACGGGAACGGGAGCGCTGACGCGCCCCGTCCCCGTGCAAGAAAAGTGAGGGAACCTGGAAACGGGTGACCGGAAACACATCAAAATCAAACTTTATATCATAGAGAGGAATGAATAATTATGAAGAAAATGATGAAAGTTTATGCAGCGGCTCTCGCAGCCACCCTCATGGTGGCCATGCTTGCCGGCTGCGCAAAAGACTATGCGGACGCCGCTCCGACGGCTTCCGGCACGGTCACAACCGAGCCTGCCGTCACCCAGCCCATCGACGAGAACGACACCCCGATGTCCGGTACGCCCGAGCCGACGGAAGACGTCGACAGCACGGACACGGTAGAAGACGAAGAATACCCTGCAATCATCCAGTGGCATTTGGACACAAAATGTGATGACGCCGCCCGCGCAAGATGGGACAAAGGTTGGGCCGCCAAAACAGAAGAAGAGCGCGAAACGACCGTCGCCTATTTTGAAAAGGAATACGGTGACGAATATCAGGCATACCTGAATGGGGAAGACTACGTTGACCCTAAAACGAAATTTGGTTCCATCGAAGCCATCGCCGCCCTTGGCGGCAAACAGGCCACCGTGCAGAAAGACACGGAAGAATGCCTGGTTTATATTTTCGATGAGGAAAAGAACCACGGCAACCCTTATGACGTGACCTGGGACTATGGCAAGGACTATGATTCTTACATCAATGCGGCCGACTGGTCGCTGGTGTTCGACGCCGGGTATTACAAAGCCACGTTCCCGATGCTGGCACAGCTGTACCACAACGACGACGCGCTGCTCTTAAAGCACTTCCAGACCGTCGGCATCCATGAGGGCCGCCAGGCGTCTGAGAAATTCAACGTTGCCGCCTATATGGACAACTGTGGCAAGGCACTGCGTGACGCCTTCGGCGACAACTATGAGTGCTATTATATCTACTACCTGCTCCATCAGGACACCGAGTCTGGCGTAAAGACCACCGGTTCCTATAAGAAGCAGCTTGCGCAGGAGCTCACGGCTATCCAGGAGAGGGAGTTCAAAGCTGTCAACAAATACCGTGAGGAAGTCGGTGCCCAGGACGTCGAATTTGACTCCGAGCTCGCTGCATTTGCGGGTTACAGGGCCTACATGGACTGCACCAAAGGCTGGGACGCCCATGATGGTATGTTTTATCTGACGGACAACAACAAGATGCGCAGCATGTTCTTTGGCCCTATCGGAGCCGACATCTACTGTGAAAACAAGTACACTGTTGCCGGACGCGACGGTTGGGAACACACCGCAGACCAGGGTAAGGGGTATCGTAACTCCGAAGGCCATTATAAGACCATGATAGACACGGACTTCAACTACGTCGGCTGTGGGAACTATTATGTGTCCGACCAGGATTACAACTGGGGCGGCGAATATGACACCAACGTCATCACGCTCGACAGCTATGCGGACACCGTAGATACCGCTTACAACAATAAGTAACAAACAAACGGCCCGTTCCGGATTCTCGGGACGGGCCATGCTCAAATTTGAAAAGAGAGGTGAAATATAATGAAAAAGTATTATCTGGTAGAAGCCGATTACAACTGCGGCAAGGTCGAAAGAGAGTACCGCAGGACCTCCGTGTTTACCGGTATCGGCCGCGTCATTGGCTTCGCCCTGATGTTCGGCGGCGGCTTCGTCATCGGCCAGGTGCTCCGCGGAGTCATCCAGGGCATCATGCTCCTGCTTGGTGTCTGAATCTCAAAACCCCGCCCCGGGCGCCGCGGCGGACGGCAGAGCCCCGCGCCTGCTGTCCGCTGTAAAATGCCCGCCGGCGGGGTATTCTTTTATTATGCCATAAAGAAGGTGGCAACATGAGTGAAAAATTAAACCTGGCACAAGCCATCGACCCCAGGTATTTGATAAATGTCAACTTCGACAGTCTGAACTACCCCTCGGCCGAAAATGCTTTCCAGGCTTCGAAACAGCCAATCCTGAAACGTCAGCAATACCAGACGATGACCCCGGAGCGAGCCGCCTACCGCGGCTCGTTTGCATCCGGGCAGCATCGTCCCGACGAATATCAGAACATGTACCAGATCCAGAAACGAAAATTTTCCAAGAAACCGCTTCGCGGCATGCTCAAAGCCTCGGGTGACACCCCGCTCATCTTTTACAATACGAGACACGAGACATATTGGGGCGTGTGCACCTGCAGATATTGCAACGGCACCGGAGAAAACAACCTTGGAAAGATCCTGGAACAGATACGATCCGAAATATAAATCCCGCCACAGGTCTTCAGGCCCGTGACGGGATTTTTTTTTCAACATGTATTACTAACCAAGTTGATCTTCTTCCTGATCATCAGCAGGAGTCTCAGCATCTGCTCTCCCGTTATTGCTATCATTGTCTCCGAGCGCATTGCGGAGTTTCGCCAGGGCTTCAGATTTCGTTTGTACCACACCCTCACCGCCTGTAGCAGCCATTGCTTCAGTTGGCGTATGGGGTGTCTTATCTTTATCATCAGCCACATCTGCCGAAGGCTCTTCCCCAGACCCGTCAGATCCATCCGGATAATCAAACTCGCCATCCGGGGGTGCATCATCGTAGTCCATATTATTATCGACAGGAACGACATTACCGTATTCGTCACGATAATAGCCCTCGGGTATTTGTTCTTGCTTTTTACCAGTTTCAGGCTTCGCAAACTGTTCCTGGTCTTCAGGTTTCGCAGCCTGTTCCTGATCTTCAGGTTTCGCAGCCTGTTCCTGATCTTCAGATTTCACAGCCTGTTCCTGATCTTCAGATTTCACAGCCTGTTCCTGATCTTCAGATTTCACAGCCTGTTCCTGATCTTCAGGTTTCGCAGGCCGCTCCAAACTGTCCTTACGGACATAACCAGCCATGTCAGCGACCTTGTCAACAGCTTTGCGTGTACAGGCGCCGACCGTCTTCCCGACAGCTTTCATAAAATCCAGGAACCCGCCCCTCATCAGCTCACGCTCGTCCTGGACATTGATCACAGACGCGGCCTCCAATGCGGCGCTTTCCGGCGTATGGTCATGGTCACCGGCCTTCCTGTGCGCGTCACGCACGGCTTTGATCTCATCATTGATCTTCCGGCCCGTGTCCTTCAGCCACATCACGGCTGGAAACTGGCAAAACGTCTGGTAAGACGGGGAACGACGGATCGTATCGCGCAGGTCTTCGGCCTTTGCCCACAGGATGCCGGTGGCGGCTGTCACAAACCCGCCGACAGCAATGGCGCCTTTCTTCACGCCGCTCACGATCAACTTGCCGGCCTTCACGGCCTGGGACTCATCCTCAGAAACTTCCGTACGGCCATCCGTCTCAGGCTTCTTTCCAGAATTCTTGATCTTGTCAGCAATGCCGGAAAACAGCCCGGACTTCCTCTCCGTTCTCCCACCGGCGTCACGGGTGTTCTCATCCGTTTTTTTCTGTCCAGCGGATTTATCAGGATATGGAACGGTTTTCCCGTTCGTAATTGCAGCGGCATTGGCATTACCCATCTGAAGAATGTCGTTGTAGATAGAACCAGCCCGCGCATTGAGCTTCTCAAAACGGTCAAGCTCTTTCTTCAGCTCCTTAGCAATCCGCTTCCCACGCAGCGTCGCACGCTGTGATGTTGACAAGTAGTTTGCGGGGTCAAGCAGGGTCCGCATCACCGGCATATTCCGGGCGGACATTGCCATAATCGTAGAAATCGCCATGCCAGCCTGATACTGACTATCGCTCAAACCACCACTTTTGCGAAGAGCGGTAAGTTGATCATCGGTCTCAGCACTGTCGTTTTCATGTTTTGCCGACTTAGGTTTTCGGCCATCATCAGCAGATTGCTCATTTTTGTTTTTTGTCTGTTGATCCAATACAGCCTCTTCTTCTGCTGCCGCTTGTCTTTCTGCGTCAGTCGTCTTCTTTCTAACGGCTGCAGAAAGATCACGGCCATCACCGGATGGATTCTGGACGCCAGGACCATTTTTTTCAGCATTTGTTTGCCTATCATCTGAAACACGTTTTTCAGGGACAGGGCGGGACATCATATCGCGAAGGTCTGACATTTCGATCGTATCCTTACCGGTGCGCGCACTGTAGGAATCAAAAGCGCCATGGTAACTTGTCAAAATTTGAGAAGTTTGATCGTCGAGTGTGGACATCAGGCAATCATACATCAAATCGTTATTTGGGTCATCTTTTGTATAGCCACATGCAGACAAAGATTCACCACAGTTTTTCCAAAGGTTGTCACGAAATTCATCGAAATCACCAATACGAAGAAGATCAAAATCTCCGCCACACACGCTGAGAAGTTTTATGATCTCCTGGCGCGTGCTATCAAGCACATTTTTCTTTGTAATAAAAGACGGATCTTTCGATTCCGGCCATTTATTCAGGTCACCCATTTTTGTCACACTCCTTTATCACAGGGACATCTCGACATCACGTTCACGCTGTTCTTTCGCGTCATTCGTAACACGAAGCTGGGACAGCGAATGTGCGCCTTCGGTCTCCGCTTTTTTATACATTTCCCTGCTGTCCTTCTTACCTTTGATATAGGCATCCGCCGTCTTCTTGACAGCATCAACAGCCGCATCGACGCGCGACATAGCACGGTCCACGCCGCCCCTGACCGCACGCTCGATCTCACCGGTCGTCCGTGCGGTACGGAGGGACACACGGATCCGCCGGCGCGCTTTACCAGAACCACCCATCATGGTCGCCACACTCCTTTCAAGATTATAAAGAAATGACGGACCCCGTCAGAAACGGGATCCGTCAGCAGATTCAGCCGATATCGGGCCCGTCGTAGCTTTCATCTTCCACGGCCGGCTCGTCCATCTCGACATCCGGGGCGGGCTCGGCCTGCATGGCCTCACGCATCACCGGCGCGTCCAGCGCCTCGATATTGTGCTCCAGGTCATGATCCTTACGCACGCTGGGCTCGGCAAGCATGGCGCCGGAGACCTCGGCAGCCTTATCAGACACTTCCTTCGCCATGGTCACCGCGGCACTGGAGCCAACGGCAATATTCACGGCACAGGTAACCTCCTCAACGCTGTGGCTGGGTTTGCCGCCAAGCTCAGCAATCAGAGAATCATCGATCATGTTAGGCATAATATGATACCTTCCTTTCTCAGGTTTTGTTTACGCGATTTCCGGCGCGTCCAGGGCAGGTGCCGCCGTTTCCGGCGCAGCAAGCTGTTCCGCGGCTGCAGCAAACTGCGCCCCGGTCGGGACGGCTTCCTGCGCCGCATCAACGCCGCTCCCGATATAATCCATGATCCCTGCGACCGGAGAATCAGGATTGTCCTTGGCGAACTCGGACGACATCGTCTTAATGTTCTGCCCGGCCGTCATCGTCTTCGCCGCTGCATCGACGGTCTTCTCTTTGAAGAAGCCGGAAACCTTTTCCCAGAGGGAGCTGAAGCCCTCACGGATCTTGCTGAAAAGACCATCTTCCTTCTGTGGATCAGACGTCAGGCACGCAATCGCGCCGGCACCAAGGACGATCTTGCCGATGGGGGATTTAATGAACTTTCCGCCAAGGCTCAGGGCACCTGTGCCCAATTTCGTGACGCCAGACACCACTTTCCCAGCCACATTGATCAGGCCGAGGCCCGCACTCACAAGTCCCATAATGGGCACCTCCTCTCACATACGAGATCACATGATCTCGATACCAACGTCTTCCTTCAGGTCCATCAGGTTGCTGTCTTTCTGGCCCTCGTCCTCAGGATCCTCCGCGCCGAGACCGTCAGCAGCGCTTTCGTCAGAACGCTCAGCGCTCGCGTCAGGATCGTCGGTAACTGCACCAGACAAAGTTGCACCATCATCTTCCTGTTCAGCCTTCTGAGGCGTAACCTCGCCGGCCTCCTCCTGATGGATCGTAGCGCCGTCAACAGCGCCCTTCGGGATCGGACTTGGGACACCGTCATGCTCAGCCAGCCTCTGGGCATAAATGTCCATGACCTGGTTGAACTGATCCTCGGTCATGTTCTGGCAGAAATTGTACCCCTGGTTTACCAGAGACTGGGCCCGCTTGATGTCATCCACGCTGTAGCCAACCTCGGTCAGACGGTCAATGCGGTCCTGCCCGCTGCCATAACGGCCATCCCAGATATCCTGGGCCAGCTGTTTGCCGGTCTCGAAATCCAAAGTACTGTCAACCTTATCCATGTCGTCAGCCTCGGCCTGGGTGTCCTCTTCAGGTTCCAGTACGTCGTCCATGGAATACGCGTCACCGTCAATGACGTGCTGGACAGACTCGAACAAAGCATCATGCATGTCGGGATGCTGACCATCAAAGAACGGGCTATTGCTGATCTCATCAGGCGTAAGGCCATCAGCAGCAGCCGTCTGAAGCTCATCCGCGGCATCGGCGATGCCGTTGACAAAATCATGTGCCTCTTTGAACACAGGATTGTGGTCCATATAATCGTCCTGGGCATCAGCCGGAAGATCATTGAAGACCTCTTCCATATCCAGATACTTCTCGTAGCTCATACCGGCCCGGCCATCATCAAAATGGCGGATCGTCATATCCTCAACGACAGCATCGACCACTTCGTCAGAATCAAGCTGAAGCTGATCGATGACCGCCTGGACATCATCAGGGATTTCAAGTTCATCTTCGTCAGCAGGAGTCTCTTCATCCGGCGTGTCATCCGGAGACTCTTCCTCGTCAGGGGTCTCATCTTCGGGAGACTCTTCCTCATCCGGCTGTTCATCTTCATCTTCGACACTGGGCACATCATCGGCTTCAGCCGCGCCCAGCATCGGCCCGTTCTCTTCCTCCGCAAAGTCGGCATGCTGCTCAATCTCGCGAAGGACATTGACACCTTCATCAGTGCCAAACATGATGCCTTCCATGTTGGTGGGATCAACGACCTTGCCAATCAAATCGGCATCGCCGCTCTCGAACGCCTCATACATGGCGTACATGGCGGCTGCGCCGCCGTCATGCATGACGGTCCAGGTGTTGTCGTCCAACTCATCGACCTTCGTCGTGGCAGCCTTCCACTGCTCATCAGAAATCAGGCCTTTCTGGCGGGCATCATCCAGCATCTGGGTCATGGCATTGAAGCCCTCGTTGGAGAAATAATCGGGACCAGTAGCATAGCCGGTCTGATACGCCGGGTCACTGTGGTACATGCTGGAAAAGTCATGTTCAGGATCATTTCCATGGCGCACCACAGCGTCCTTGTAGTAGTCGCCCACCTCGTTCACAACGTTGCGCAGGTCATGGTGCGACGCATCCATGTAATCACGGAACGTGCCGATGGCATTCTCGTCGCGGTCCATCTCGAACATGCGGACCGTCGCCTTGAACTCGCTGAAATCACCAGCCCGCACACTGTCCATGAAATCATCGCTGAACAGGGTGTTCATGGTCTCCTGATACGTCGCCATGTCAATCTGGCCGGAGCGCAACGCCTCATTGACGCTCATGATGGCATAGCCATAGGCAGAAAATTCAGTATTGCCGAACTTGTCGGTGTTGGAGTTGAAGATCGACTTGTTGCCGAAATAATCGCTTTCGACATCGTTGCTGCCGACGTTCTCAAAGAACTCGTTCAGGTTCTCCATCGCCTCCTCGCTCAGGTTCATGCCGGCCAGGAGATCCTTGTTGTCCAGCATCCACTGCGCCTCAGACCCGACGACGTCACGCCCCTTAGAGGACCAGCTGATAGGGGAATCGCCGATCTTGCGGTCGTCACCATACAGGGCTTCTTGCTGTTTGATGTAATCGTCAAAACTGTTATAATTCGCAGCCATGTTCGTATACTCCTTTGCTCGTAGGTTTTATTGCGCATTTCGCGCCCTTGTATATAATATATACGTGGAAAAAAGATTTGTCAATACTCCGGCTCCGATTTTTCTTCAGTGCCGTTATCAAGATCCGCCGCCAGCCGGTTGAGCCTGGCCATGGGAGACGGTTTCCCCATGTTCTTCTCAAACCCGGCCTGGTACTCGTCACGCCTAGCCTGGAACGGCTGACCCTCATAGACGCCGATGATCCGCACGTCCTTCAGCTCACAGCAACTCACCTGCGTCGTACCTTTCTTCGCGTCCATGTTCCAGAACTCGTGCATGTTCCCGACAGGGACGGACTCATACACGTTGGTCCGGATACCAGGCTTCGACCGGAACTCGACCTGGAGGTACCGCCCGGTATCGATCTGGCAGCGTTCGGACACCCCGTCCCGGGACGTCGCTTCGCGGAACGCCACGGCGCTCTCTGCCATATCGACACCAACGTCAGCCAATGCGACCCTCTCGTCCGTATCGGGATCCCAGGCAACCCCCGTGTCAACAGCCTCGACGGCAGCCTCGACATCCTCGACATCGTGGCCCTCCATCAGGTCCATGATGCGTTCCCGGCCATTCCGGTCCATAGTCCAGAACGGGTTGTCATCATGCGTGATGAACTTCGGTTTCTCAGCCTCCCGTTTCGCCTGGTGATACCGGCCGGCATCAAAATCCTTTTGTGGCACCCAGGCAGCCTTCTGTTCCAGCTCCTGCTTGACAGCAGGCTCCTTCGGCGTCGGTGTGGCGCCGTATTTCCCAAGGACGTGCCGAAGGACGTCAGGGTGGTTTCCGAGCCGGTTCTCCAGGTCATATTTTTCCTGGTCCGACAGTGGGCGGTGGCCGTGTTCTTTCGTGTATTCGAAATCGTCGGCCTCAATACGGTCCTGTTTCTCTGACATGGTATTCCTCTCCTTTCTTTACGGTCCATCGGGGCCGGTGATCTCGCGCTGGGCAGACGGGCCGTCCATTGCCTCGATCTGGCGCTGCAGCTTCGCCATTGCCGGCGACGGCTGCGGTGGCTGTCCGGGCTGCGGCCGCTGGATCTCCTGCGACGGGATGTACTCATACGTCTCGACATATCCCGCCAGGCCGGTCGCCAGAGACATCTCATCCAGAAAGTCGTGTGCCTCGAACGATTCGTGCTTGACGTACATAGGGTCTGTGAATTGCGGACCCGGGTCGTCCGGAACGTCAGACAAAGCCCTGTCGCCTGGGTTCGGCCCATCCATGCCCATCTCCGGCGTTTCCTCATCATCTTCCAGGTCGATCACAGGGACGCCAGCCTGCGGTTCCGGGCCCATGTACGGCACCCTGCTACCAACGGACGGTGCGTCAGGTTCATCCTCGTTCTCAAGCTCGTCCTGGCCTTCAGGACTGCCATACTCGTCACGTACGGCCTCGATCCCGGCAGCGGCATACAAAGCCGCCCCGACCCCGTCTGAGGCCGCCTCAGAGCCCTCAGGACGCCCGTATTCATCATCCTGGACACCGGTGCCGTCTGGTCCGGAAACGCCATCTTGGGCCGTCTCAGGGGCCGTCAGCGTGTCCTCACGCCGCAGCATGGCGATGGGCGGGTTCCCATACTCGTCCGCTTCAGGCCCGGCATAAGCCCAGCCATCATCCACGGGCGCTCCGAGATCCGAATTTTCAGGCACGTTGTCATACTCGTCGCCGTAATCGTCGGCCGGGGCTGGGTTCACCCATCCGGGCGTCCCGTATTCGCCGTCCAACAGGTCCGTGCCGTAATTGTCCGCCCCGTCCAGGAGCTCCGGGTCATCCCAGGTCAGCTCGTCCAACCGGGACAGGTACTCCTCGTCGGTCAAGTCATCCGCTTCATTTTGCAAAGCAAGGAAAGCCCGGTAACGCTCCATGCGCTCCAGGCTTTCCTCGGTATCCGCAAACGCCAGGCCGGCGTTCTGCTGTTCATATGCTGCCATAGGTCCGCCTCCCTTTCCGGGTATTCGTGTATATATTATATACGCTTTGGGCGGCGGATGCAAGGCCCTTTTTATTTATTCTTTGTTGTCGCCCTCGACAGCCTCTTTGATCTGGGCGGCCACGATGCCGGCATATTCCATGATCTCGCCGGCAAACTGCTGGTCGAAGTCGTAACGGCGGATCAGGTAGGGGAACTCCATGACGACACGCTTGATGTCCCGGATCGCCTTGGTGCTCAGGCAGTACAGGTCGAACTCGTTCCGGCCCTCGGCCGTGCCGTACCAGTTGCTCAGGGACTCAATCTTCATGTAACTGGTGTTCATCATGCCCTTCAGGTCTTCCATGTCGGCAGTATAGTCGACGCCGGGCAGCCCAAAGCGCTTGACGGCCATGGATTCATGCCAGTATTTTCCCCGCTCCGAGCGCTTGGCCTCCTCGTCCAGGGCGTTGGTCAGGAACCGGCGGAACGGGTTGGAGGACAGCATGCCCACCAGGATCTCGGCGGCGAACTGGGCGTAGAACGTGGCGGTCATGTACGAAAAGGTCATCCCGCCACCGAACACGTTGGCGAAGCAGGCGTCGTACATCTTCATGTCCTCGTCGTCGAACACGAACATGTTCTTGAAGAGTTTGTTGATCTGGTCCCTCACGTCGTCGAGGGATTTCTTGTCAATGTTAGGCATAGTCTAAGTACGCTCCTTTCATGATTCTTCGCCGAGCTGCTTCTTCACGCTCTCGACGACAAGGCGGACATATTTATCAAACACGCCGTTCCGGTTCATGGCGTTGGCCACGTACACGATCGCGTGTATGATGTTCAGGAACCCCGGGCCCTTGTCCCGGTCATATGGCACATCGTCCAAAAGTGCCTGGTAGGCGTCGGACATCCCGGCATTGACGAAATTCGTCCATGCGGCCTGGGTGCCGTTGAGGACAAGGCCCTCATAGCTGCCGCGGTATGCCGAGAAATCGACCTTGAAGGATTTGATCCCGGTCAGGTCCTCGTCCGCCACGGGAAGCGTCATGTCATCGCGGAAATCGCTGTACTGCACGTCATCCACCTGCATCAGCGCCTTCTCGATCATGATCGCGTCGTCAAAGCAGGCCCGAAAATCCGCGTTGACCAGCAGGCAGACGTTGATCCAAAAACTGTTGTTCAAAAGGTATTTCAGCGTCCTCGTTGTGATCATGGACGTCCCGATGTTGTACACCTTCTGCTGTTCCGACAGGGTCAGCTCCATGTCCTCCAGGCGGGTCAGGTCGTACACCTGCTTCCCGCTGCTCCCCGGCGGGTACATTTTCTGATAAAACTTCTCCACGGCCTCCTGCACGAGGGGGTGGAGGCATTCGATACCGGTCGTCACTGGGTATCCCCTCCTTTCTCACCGGCGTTATAGGCGGCCAGCAGCGCCCGGCTCATCTCGAACTGGAGACGGTTCCGCGCCGGGACGTTGACCTTGGCGCCGGTATAGGTGTTCATGCAGACGCGTGGGGCGGTGACCTTCATCCGGAACTTGCCGAACCCTTTGATGTTCACGTCCTCGCCCTTCTCGACATGCTTCAGGATCGCGTCGAACACGAATTCCGTATATGCCTTGGCGGACTGGAAAGAGATCCCCATCTCGTTCGACAGCTCGTTGATGATGTCACTGGTATTGACTTTATTCAAGGCCTGTTCCCTCCGTTCTTCTTTACTTGCAACCCATTATACTGCACTTTTTTGAAAAAAGCAACAACTTTATATAAAAATATTCAAGAATGTTCCTGTTTGTTTAACAGGCGCCTATGGAGGGAACGCATGTTCTCCAGGTTCATGATCCCGGTCTCCTGGCTGCCATGGTTGACACCGGGTTCCGCGCCGTCAGCCAGGGTGATCAGCAGGATGGTCATGTACCGGCCACAGGGCCGGACATCGTCGTGTTCGTCGAACACCTTGTCATACTGGTCCATGAACTGGTGGCCGACGATCTCCTGCACCATCGGGGAAGTCTCTTCAGGCATTTGTCTCACCG
Source organism: uncultured Oscillospiraceae bacterium (assembly GCA_947587485.1). GTDB lineage: Bacteria > Bacillota > Clostridia > Oscillospirales > Oscillospiraceae > CAJOIG01. The sequence continues at coordinate 40,772 of CANPXZ010000001.1, forward strand.
CCCTTCCCAAGCTCCATGGCATCCTTATAGACACGGGCCGCCACATCCGTGATGTCCCGGTGCCCGTCCAGGATCGCCGCCGTCAGCTCCCGCCCGGGGGCCGGCATATGACGCAGGTTATACTTGATATCCTTGGCCAGGGAGTCCTTGTTCACGCCGGCTTTGATCCGGTAGAAAAACGCCTCCCCCTTCGCAAGGTTGAACCCGATGTCGAGCCGCACGCAATAGTTCTGTACGTCCTGCTCCCGCACGACGCCGTCGGCGTCCTCGGTCTTGACACGGGTCACATACATGTTTTTTGCGGCTTTGCGGATAGCTTCCATCATCTCCGGGGAAATATAGTCGTAATGGGTGTACTGCACATGCCCATTCCCCTCGGAGTCGTAGAACCACTGTTTCTTGTTCGTAATATAAGGCATCGCGTCAGCCAGCCCAGCCAGCGCGTCATCTATGGCAACGCCGTCCTGCAGCCTCTGCACCACGACCCTGTACCGCACAGGGTTCCCGTTCTCATCCAGGGACTCGTCATATACGCTGACAAGGCACTCGACCTTCACGGTGCTCTTCTGGCATTCCAGCTTCGCCCTCTTTCCAAAATTGGCCATAATTCATCATCCTCCCGCGTAATGGAGTATAGTTTCGCGTACCCGCATAGCGATGATGACGTCAAGCGGGCCGACGTGGATCTTGTCCGTTACGGGGCCGTTCTCAGTCATGCGCCGGGTGGACAGCACCCGGTCGTTCTTGTCATCATTCCATGTCACGTCCCACACGTCGCTCATCATCGGGGACACGGCTGTCCCGTTCCGGGTGATGACGACGCCGTCGTCATAGACAAGCAGCTGGCACTGCTTGGAGAAGGAAAACGTCCGGTACGGCAGTTCCATCTCTTCCAGCTCGCTGATGTCGTCTGCATACTTATGGTTCATCGAGATCATGATGGACAAAATGCTGAAAAACAAAAGCATGGACAGCAAAATCTGCAACGCATAACCCCGGATCGCCGAATCGGACATGATCTGCCACAGGTACGAAAGTTCCATCATTCCTTCACAGCCTCCGGCGACGCATCCTGGGTATTCTTCGCTGCCGCATTGCAGTAGGCCAGGATGGCACGGCGGATGGCCATGGTCTTGGTCTGGCCCGTACGGGCGCAGTGTTCGGTCAGCATGTCATACACGCTCTTTTCAATGCAGCAGTGTATGATCGCCTTACGGTTGTCAGCCATTTTCCCTCAGCTCCTTTCATGGAGGCCCGGCCCCATATTTCGGAGATACAAGGCCGGGCTCATTTTCAGTTCCTCAGATCTCGGTCCGGTTCTGGCGCTGCATCATCTGGCCCGCCGTGTTGGACTGGACGCGGTGGCCCTGGGTTAGGACCTTCTCGGTGATACCGCTGGACCCGACAGGGTTCGGGTGTTCAACGTGGGGCGGCTGGACAGGCTTTTTCGGGGTAGACGCCGTCGCGTTGGTCGCGCCATGGATGTCCAGGCTCTCGCCGGTCAGGCCAAGCGTCGCCACGTCAGCCAGATCCGTGGGGAAGAAAATCTTGGTCGCATTGCCGTCAGCCACGTCCTTCAGGGCCTGCAGCGCCTTCAGGCGCAGGATGTCGTCGTTGAGCTGGGATGCCGCCAACATATTGATGCCCTGGGCCTCGGCCTCGTAAACGATCCGGATGGACTCCGCCTGGCCTTTTGCCAAAGCGATGGCCGCCTCGGACTCGGCTTCGGCCGCCAGGATCTTGGCCTGCTTATCGCCTTCGGCGTGGGTGATGCTGGCCTGCTTATAGCCCTCGGCCTCCAGGACCGCCTGGCGTTTCTCACGCTCAGCCGTCATCTGCTTCTGCATGATCTCCAGGATGTCGGCAGGCGGCTGGATATTCTTGACCTCGGCGCGGGTGATCTTGATGCCCCAGGGATCGGTCGCCTTGTCCAGGGACTCCAGCATCTGGGCATTGATCGTCTCACGGCTGGTCAGGGTCTGGTCAAACTCCAGGGCGCCGACAATGGCACGGAGCGTGGTTGCGGACAGGTTCTCGACGCTCTGGATCGGGTTCTGGGCGCCGTACACGAACAGTTTCGGGTCAACGACCTTCATGAACACGACGGAATCGATGCGCACGGCCACGTTATCCTTGGTGATGACGGGCTGGGGCGGAAAATCGAGCGCAACCTCTTTCACGGTCACCTTGCCGCCAGGGGCGACATGGTCGATAAAGGGCACGATGAAGTTGATGCCGGCGTCACAGGTCTTGTAGTACCGGCCAAGGCGCTCAATCACGTACACATAGGTCTGCGGGACGATCTTCACGCAGCAGGCCACCAGGATCAACGCCACGATGAGCAGGATCACGATAAATGCTACCATCTTTTCTTACCTCACTTTCAATCAGTTTTCAGTGCCGGAATTGCCGGCCGTTTCAGTATCGGTTTCAGTATCCGCAGTCTCGTTTGTCGCCGGGGCCTCAGGTGTCTCCTCGTCCTGCAGGATCTCATTGGGATTGTTGACCGCGGACTGGACCGTCTTGGTCATCGCCTCGTCATCCGCGCAGTACAGGAAACACTGGTTCACGAAACCAACGGGGATCACGTCGTCCATCATCATATGGCAGCGGGAGATGTCATGCCGGATGCTGGAATCCATATTAGCCGCATAGTCCTCAGCGTCAGTCCAGTAACCGGGCGCAGAGATCGCCACCGTATAGAACATGTCATGGCCAGTCAGGTCATAATAGAGCATCACGGCGAGCATACCATCAAGCAGCTGGCTATGGTCAATCCCATAGGCGTCATGCAGCTTCTGCAGGCAGGCCTTATGCGTCTCATCATCCATGCCGGACATGTCTGCATGCAGGTAGTAGACACAGACCGTATAGTTTTCCAGGTCAGCGCGTTCGGAATATGCCTCGCGCAGCGCCTCGTCCGTCTCGAAATCAGAACCAAGGCAGGCCGCCAGCTCACCGGTTTCAGGGTCATACTGGTCAACGCCGAAATCCGCCGCCAGCATCTTCAGGACGGCAAAACCGTCGTAACGGGTGCGGGCCAGGTCAGAGATCTTGTACTGGTGCTCGCCCAGCTGTACGTAATTGATCCGGTCATAGACACGCACCAGGGGCAGCCCCTCGCCGGCATCGGGATCCGTGCCGCAGGACAGCATGTTCGCCGCGAACATCGTGGCAAAACCGGAGCCGTTGTAATACACGTTCTCGTCCTGCTTGCCGAGCACGACCTGCGCGCTTTCGTCCAAATAGTATTTCTGTTCCTCGGGCATCTCGCCCAGATCAGCGGTATTGTCGACAAAGCCGTCCGGCATCGTCGGCTCTTCCGTCTCGGTCTGTACAGGCTCGCCGGGCTCCGTCGCATCCGGGTCGTCCTTGCCGCATGCCGCCAGGAGCGACATGGACATCGTCAGCACAAGCAGCAGGGCAGCGACCCTCTTGAGATGTTTCTGTTTCATTGGATCAAATTTCTCCTTTCATGATAGGCATGGTTTATCGTTCCGGCAAGCGGCTCAGGCATTCCCGCACCGCTCGCACAAAACTTCGTATTTGTTCGGCCCGCCGGTCACACGCAGGCTCGCCCCGGTCAGCGGGGAACGTCCGCAACGCTCACACCGGAACCCGGCCCGCTCCAATTCCTTACGGCGGAACTTCATGTCGCCATCCGGCCCGAGCAAAGGTTCAGGTTTGCGGTTCAGGAGCTTGAGCAGCACATGCCTCGGCAGGCGCTTCGTCTGCGAAAACATCCGCCCGTTTTCACCAACAAACTTGCAGTCAAACGCCGGATCAGGCGACAGGACCTTGTACAGGTTGTTGATGAGCTCGTTGCACATCCTCTGGCAGAGCGGGTCCATCGTATCGTGCGCCAGTACGCACATCCAGTCGATCTCGGTCTTGCTTTCCTTCCAGACCCTGATGCGCTCGTCGGACGCCTCCAGCAGGTCTTCCATTTCCGAGACGTCAAACATCTCACGCACATAAGCCTCAGGATCAAATTTTGAAACGGCGTCGACGGAATCCAGCTTCACAGGCGTCGAAATCCCGGTGCAGAGCTGCCCGACGATGCGCTGCACGGCCTCGTTGACGGAATCGTAGGTCTCCCGGTCCTGGATCCGGTTCTGGGCGCCTTTGTCAGCGTCATATCCGGAAGCCATGTTCGACCACTCGTTGGCTTTTTCTTCCGAGAGCTTAAAATCTTTTGAGTGGTCCCCAGACCTGTTGATCAAAACGACGGCCACTGCGGCTATCCCGATGATGAGCAACAGCACGGCCGCCAAAAGTACGATCATAATGATCACGCGTCTTTTCCTCCTTTTCCATAGTCCTGCAGGAACACCAGGTATTTCCCAAGGACGTAATTGAGCACCGTCGTCACACACAGTGCTATGAATGTGATCGCGTATACGCCAAGCCCGGCCAGTCCCAGAAAGAACCGGAACACCTGGTCCATGCCAAGCGTGCCGATGCGGGATGTGACATGCCGCAGAAATTCATTGGCGACCGGCCCGGAAGTCTTAAACACAAAATACCGGTTCAAGATATAGGCTGCCAGCATGCCGGAAACCCAGTTGACAAGCCCAAGGACGGCATTCGGCCCGGGACCAGGATGCGGGTCCATTTTGAAAAACACGAAATGTACGGCCGCCATGCAGGCCCAGGAAACAGCCATGGAACACATGCCGCAAATGAGATACGCGAGCGCCTCGCGCCTCATGCTCATGCGTTGACCTCGGCCGTCTGGATCACCGGCGTGTCAATGATCTCCCCTGGCGTGTCGTTCACATCCGTCCCGCATGCCACCAATAAAAACAGGCAGGCGGCCGCAGCCAAAACGAAAAATAATCTCTTCCTCAAACCTCACCACCACCTTTTTCAGAATAAACAGTCCCAGCGTAAAGCCTCCGGGCCGTCAGCTTGTCAGCCTTCCCGGACGCCGTTCGGAGCGATTTGCGGGCAGCTTCCAGCTCGTCACGTGTCTTCGACAGCCTGTCAATAGCCTTGTCGAGTTCCAAAATGGCACTGTCCATATGCCGGTCTGCAAAATCAGCGGATTTGGCGAACCCGGTCTTGAACTCGAAGATCCTGTCCTCCAGGACATCCAGATCTGATCTGGCATTCTCCAGCTCACGAATCCGGAGCTTGTCCGCCGCCCTGTCCATCGCCGCCCGCCATAAGAGGCCGATGATCGTTAAAAAGCATTGCGGCCGCACGGCATACATCTTGGGATAGGCGAAACCAAGGTCCGCTATCCCGGCGTTATAGAAACTGCTGTCTGGCTCCAGCATCGTGACCAGTACGGCGAACTCGCAATTCTTCGACCGGCGGTCTTTGTCCAGCTTCTCAAAGAAGTCTTCATTCTTGTGCCGCATCCGGACGTCCGTATCCGGGTCCTCATTCTTCATCTCGAACATGATGGACAGGACCTCGACGCCGTCCGCATAGCCCCGGAAGATGTAATCGCCCTTCGATCCGCCGCGCGCGTCATTGTCCTTGGCGAAATACGCCCCGGGATACGCGGTCGCACGGATCTTATTGAACTCACTCTCGCAAAAACGCTCCAGCGATTCGCCAATCATTTTCGTGGAAAGCCTGGACCGCATGTCACGCAGATAAGCGATCTGTTCGTCCCGGTCAACCAGCTTCTCACGCAGGGCCCGCACCTCCCGGTCGTATTCAGCCCGCTGCTCCGAGACGGCGACCGCCACGGATTTGCGGAACTCTTCATCGCGGATCTGCCGGACAGCCGGATGTGACGCGTCCAGTTCAAACTGCTCCCCGCAGTTCGGGCATTCGATCAGGATTCCCATGTGTGCCGTCATCCCCTTTCCTCAAACTAAGGCTATTATAGCACACACAGAAACAAAAAGCAACACTTTTGTACAAACTTGTACAAAAATATATATATCTTTGTTTTTAATAGTCCATCGCGATGATCCGCTTGGCATCCCTGGGCCCATTCAGGCCATGCCAACTCCGGCCGTCAGAACAGTATAAGGAACCGCCGATCAGGGAATAAGTCCGGCCGTCAGGGCCATAGAACATATTCCCGACCTCCGTCACCATCCCGCCAAACGACCGGCCGCCCAGGAACATGCCGTTGCCAGGACCATTGTCAAAAGCCATCTGGCCGTCCGAGCCGAAAAACCCGTTCCCAATCTCCTGTTGGAAGGAACCGTCCGGCCCATGCAGGCCGCCGCCGATCCCGACGATCGGCCCGTCAGGCCCGAACACCGTACCAAAGTCATGTTTCTTATCCTTGTCATCAAAATATCCCATGACCATATCCTCCTTTGATAAGATCAGTCCCTATGGTTCCGAAGCAGCCACCGGAAAATCCAAGCCGCCGCCCCGCCGCAGAACAGCGCCGCGATCCAGGCCCCGCCAAGCAAAAACCCGGACAGGAAGCCGATATAAGGCACACTGAACAGCATCTCGCCTACGACAGAATCATACGCCACAACAGGGTCCGTGTCAAGGTTTGCATCACCTTTGAACACCAGTTCCCCGTCATCCAAATCGTTCTCCATGACACGATGAATCACCGTGACGCTCCGCCCATACTCATTTGCCTGGTACGCAGCCACGTCACCTTTTTGAAGGGCCATCGGCTCAGCCGGCACAACAACGACCAGGGACCCGGACGGAATCTCAGGCGCCATGCTTCCTGTCCTGACGTTATAAGCGTGCAGTCCGCAAATGCGGAACAGCAGGACGCCGCAAACCACCACGCAGAACAAGATCCTCAGTTTTTTCCATAATGGCATCCGTACACCTCCGTCAGAACTTGACCCATTCCGGGAGCACAATACGTACGACGCCTATCACGTCATCCAGATCAATGCATCCCAGAATGCGGCTGTCCAAAGAATTGTCACGGTTATCGCCCATAACAAAGACTGCGTCTTCCGGCACATCCCCGCTCCAGGCGTCAGCATAATCGTGCACCCCATCCGTAATATAAGGTTCGTCGACAACCTCCCCGTTCACAAGGACGCTGCCATCAGAATATGTGATGGAATCCCCGGACACACCGATACAGCGCTTGACAAGCACCTGCCCATCGGCTTCGACCAGGATAATGTCGCCATGTTTCGGAACGCCGACGGTCGCCAACAGGCACCTCCCGCTGGAGAGCGTCGGCTCCATGGACGACCCCTCGACCCGGGCAGGGACGACAAAATGAAAAAGCATGGCTGCCACGATCAGGAATTCAACGGCAATGACGGTTTTCAAAAACCATCCGCCATGCTTTTTCTCCTCAACCATACGGCAGCCCTCCTTTCCGATCCATAAAAATCTCTATAGATCAGGATACCACATCTGAACCACAAATGCAAGCATTTATATATAATTTTGTTGATCTTTATATAAAAGAAAACCTTCCCGCCAAAACGTAAGGCGGGAAGGTCATTGTCAGGACCCGCATCAAGACAGCTGGTCGTCAGGCCCGTCATAGGTCTCCTCGTTCATAAACTCGGCCAGGCGCCGTACAGCATCGATCGCCGTATCGCCTTTCTGTTTCAGCTTCGCTGTGAAGACTGTCTGTTTGTCGCTTTCCAACGGCTTGCAGGCATGCTCAAACGCCGCCAGAGGAACGCCGGCACTCTGCCGTCCAAGCGCCGACCGCGGGTTCCAGAGGTTCGGCTTCGGGCGGCCTTTCGCGTCCGTCTCCGCGAGGACCACGTCTGGAACCAAGCGGTAGGATAACGACAGCTCCCGCCCAAGGACCGGGTCTTCCGGCTGCTTCATCCCATCCGGGACACGCAGAGCTTTTAACACTTCAGGGTAGCCATCACATTTGACTGCCTGCCACGCATGCCGGTCAGGGTGCTTCGCGGCATCTTTCAGAAAATCCTGATAGACGGCAAAACTATTGAAATTTGCCGCAAACGCAGCGGCCGCCTCGGATTTATCGATCGCTGTCAACAGGTCACACGCAGCGTCCTTCCGGATCACGCATGTGGGGCTGTTTTTCGGTCCGATGCCGATGTGGCGCTCAGAGCTTGCGTTCCGGTACGCGCCAATATCAGCGGCGAACAGGATCACATCGCCGCCTGCGGCATCAGAAGGGCCTTCCGACGTCACCACATGGACCGGCTCCGAAATGTCGTCCGGGACCGTGACACCAAAATAGCGCCGTCCTTTCCCGGACATCTGATAAAAATCCATGGCGGTCGTCTCCAGAGGTTTGCGAAAGCAGTCACGGTTCAGATGCCGCATAAAGTCCTGGACGGACGTTTTCTCAGGCTCAGGCTCCGGCGTTGAAAACTCGCTGGTACGGTAATCAGCCGGGACCTCAATGACCTCTTCAGCCGGTGACTCAGGCACAACGATGACATCCTCAGGCTCCTGGACGACAACAACATCCTCTTTGGGTGGCTCGGGCGCAGGTTCCGGCGCCGGCTTAGCGTCAAACCGGACCCTTGACTTATCCACCGTTTCCACATGGTTTTCCACACCGCCGCGGCGCCGCATGTTGAAATCATCCTTTGCGTGCAGCGGGAAATATACATCGTTTTGGTTCTTCATGCTCACACCGCCTGTCTGTTCTAAATAAGGCCTCGTCCCGAACAAATATCCGGAACGGGGCGCAAAACGTAAAATCAGTCGAACTGACGCTCGTCCACTTCATTGTCACTGGCATCGATATCGGCAGCCATGCGGTTCAGGGCGCTCATGGCCTTGGACGGCGCCTCGACCATCTTATAGTTCTTCGCGAAATCCTCGTTAGACACACCGGGATTGACCCAGCCGCTTACCAGATTCGGCGCGAACGTGATCGGCTGCGGATTGCCGGCGCCGTCTTTATGGGCGACAACGACATCTGGAACCAGCAGCGTGGTCAATTTATAATTGCCAAGCGCATCGGCGTCAAGGGCAGCCTTGTCGCCCTTAAAACGCTCCGGGACCTTGATGGACGCCAAGATCTCGGAATGGTCGTTCGCCGTGACATCGGTCCATTTCTCAGGCTGTTTTGCGGACTCCTTCAAGAAGCCCTGGAAATCCATAAAATGGTCGAAGTCATTGGCAAACTGTTCCGCGACCTCTTTGTTGTCATACAGCTTGAGAGCCTTGTCAGCGACATCCGCCGGGATCACAGCCATCGGCAGCCCGGTGGCGACAATGCCGCAGCCGTACTCAGACGTCACATCATCCCGCTCCAAAACATCGGACGGGTAAAGAATCAGGTCGCCAGGATTGGCGGTGCGGCTGTCGTCGTCCAGCGTCGGCACGGTGATATGGACAGTACCGGATACGCCTTCCGGTACACGTGCCGCGAAATAACGCTGCTTGGCGAAGAACTCCGCATCGCCGGATGGATAACCGTTGAAGTCGGCGATCTGAGAAACGTCGTTGATCTTACAGTAAGTCATGTTGGTCGACTCCAGCGGCTTGCCCACACCGTTTCTTTCGATATCATCCATGAAATCGGCAAAAGAATTATTTTCAGGCATGGTCGAATACTCCTTTTTGATTTCCGATCTTGAAAAAACCCCCGAAGGCACCGGTTCCTTCGGGGGTCCGTTCATTTGGTATTAGCGGGACCAAAAGCCGTTAGGCTCAGCCCTCGACGCCGTCCATCTCGTAGCCAGCAGCCTCGCGGCCAACCACCAGGTCGTCAGCCTTGCTGTGCAGCTCGGCATAGACGTCCTTCGCCTGGCTGATAGCCAGTTCGCGGTCGACGGAAGCGCTCGGGCCGGCGATCTTCGCGGCATTCTCCAGGACCTCTTTGCCATACAGGCCTTCGATGGCGTGCATGTGCGGCTCGTCCTTGTCACGCAGGGGCTCGTTGTGGGTCGCGCACTCGTAAGCACGGGTGACGGCAGCCGCGTAGGGCTCCATGGTGATGACGGTGGAAGGCTGGATGAGGGTCAGGTCGCGCTTGTCAGAGTCGGGCTCCATCGGGGTCACAGGGTAGGAACGGATGGAGAAGCGGTTGCCCAGCTTCTTGGCCGCATCGTCGTTCTCGAAGCTCTTGTTGACCACCTGGCTCATATGGGCGTTGAACGCGTTGTTGAAGTTGTTCATACCCTCACGGTTGGCAGCGTTCTTGGCGGTGTCGGTGACAACCAGGGCGGTGGAACCGTCCTTCATGCCGATGACGCTGATACCCATGTCGGCCAGAGACGGGAAGCTGGTGTTAGGCACCGCGCCGCCCTTCTTGTAGGAGCCGTCAGCCTGCTTCACCTGGCTGTCGATGCCGGGGCACGCCTTGGTAGCGTACTTGGCCACGAAGTCGGTGTAGCCCTTGCTGAAGGTAGAAGCGACCTTGTCGATGGTATCCTGGGACACCATGCCGCGGGCCGGATCCTTCTTCTGGGCGGTGAGCAGGTAGTTCTGGGAAGCCAGCTGGGCCACGTTCTCACGGAAGCGGTCGCCGTTCATGGCGGGCATGCCGTGGTCGGTGGTGGACAGGCCAGCGGTCAGGGTCAGACGACCCTTGGCGCCCTCTGCCAGAGGCTTGAGGCCAGCAGCAGCACGGGCGGCGTCACGCTCGGCGTCGTTGGCATTGGCCAGCGCCTGGGGATCGATGATGGTGGTCACACGGTACTGATCGATGCCCTGCACGGACAGGTCACGCACCACGTCAAGGGCGACCGGGGTCGGATCCTTGCCATCAACAGTGTAGTCGGCGCCGGTATTGCCGGTGTACTTGCTGCCGGGAGCAGAAGTTTTCAGAAGAGCCTGGACATCGGAGCTGATGTTGGCCATCTTGCCGAAGTTCACGACCATGGTGGACTCGGTGCGGCCGCGGCCGACGTCATTGCCCTCGCCCGGGAAAGTCTGGCCGTTGAACAGCGGCACGTTGACGTTGCGGATGAGGTGGGTGTTAGCCTGACGGTTCTTCTCGATGAGAGCCTTGTCACCACTCTGCAGGACGCGGAAAGCGCCAGCGAACTTGGAGAGAGGCTCAGCCTGGAGCGCGATGGGACGCGGACCCCTGATACGAATGTTTGCCATAATAAATGTCCTCCTGTTTCTTTCGAAAAATTTGTCGTTTACTGATTCTGCCCGTGCACTGCGCCGGGGCCGTCTTTATACGGGGGCACAGCCACGAACCGGTTCCGAACGGGTCCGCGTGCTCCTTCACGCTTACCGGTACGCGATTCAGACACGGAGGTGCCGTTCTGGTATTGATTATAGACGGTTGCATCCAAAAAGTCAACACTTTTTTTGCAATTCACCATCCACATCGTCAGATTTTCAGGTTCCGCCTGGTGTCATCGGTAATCGCCATCACGTAGGTCCTCATTTCCGGGACATTTTCAAACCCCTGGAGGAAATACCACCAGTTGGAATAAATATATGTCACGTCGTTCAGGGCGCTGTCATCAAACTTCGCCACGATCCCCGTCAGTTCTTTGTTAAACCGCTTCAGCTTCGTGCAGGTGTCCTGGAACGCGGCCAGCATCTCGGCAACGAGCTCCTGGCTCAAACCCGTCACGCCGGGTGTCACGGTCATCGCGTCGTTGACCGCCATGTTCTCAAATTTCCGGCCCCAGCGCCGGATCCGCAGGTCACGGAGCTCCTGGTACGGCTTGGACCCGTTCTCGACCTCGATCGTCACATATTTCAGGATGTTCTTCCGGTTCTTCTCGGCCAGCACGGACGTCACGAACACGATCGGCAGGTTGGACGCCAGATAAAGCAGCGTGGACAGCCGGTAGGTGTTCTCCATGAAATATAGCGTATTCTCCGGGTTCTTGACATCCGCCTCGCACATCCGGCGCATATTCTCATAACAGATCGACGCACTGAGATCCATGCCAAACGATTTTTTGAACATCTCTATATAGGCCTTGCATAGTTCGTCCGGGTTCAGACCCTGGCGGATGCGTGCCGGCGCCACAGTCTTCGTTCCAACAGGTTGTGCCGGTTTTTGTGCCGATGCCGCGGGGGCGGCCGCCTGTACCGGTTTCTGCGCGGGCTTCTGTCCAGCCGCTGTTTGCGAGGCCTGCGGCTTTTGAAACGGCCGCTGCCCGGCCTGTACCTGCTGAGTGCCGCGCTGGGCGGCCTGCTGGATCCGCTGTGCCTGGTTCTGGATCTGCTGTGCCTGCCTCTGGGCTGGTGACGCCTGCGCCGGCACAACGCCGTCCAAAAAATCTTTGTCCGGGACATCCGGGATATCCGGTATCTCCGGCACACCCGTGATCTCTTTCGTCTCGACGGCCTGGGACGCCGGCTGCTGTGCAGGCATCACCCTCCGCAGCATCGACACGCTGTTCGCATACCCGGGAGAATCAGGGGACAGCATTCCCGGCTCCTGTTTTTCAACGTATTGCGGGACACCGTCCGACCCGCCGCGGGAGATCATCAAATTCTTATTGTTCATACGGCGCCTCCTGTTTATTTTCCCTTGGTCATGGCCATCAACCGCTGCATCGCGCTGGACACCGCCGGTTTTCCCGCATTCGTACTGCCGCTGCCGCCAGCAGCAGGCTTCCCTCCAGGCTGCCCGCCACCATTTTTCCGCTCGTCAATGCGCATGTCCTGGATCTTATATTGCTGCGCCATCAAGAACTTCGCCGTATCCTCACGGTTCATGTTCCCGGAAACAGTCTTCACGAATCCCGGCAGGGAATCACCGAAAACAATGAAATCTGCCATGCCTGTCCCTCCTAGTTATTATTCTTATAGCGTTTTATACATCATACAACAAATACGTACAGATTGCAAGCATAAAAACAGGGGACCGCATTGCGATCCCCTGTTTACACATCATAGCATCAGAACAGCTCAACTTCGTCCGTGCTGACGCTGCCCTGGTTTTCAACCTGTTGCGCCTGCTGCTGATCCTGACTTTCAGGCGCAGCCTCCGTCTCTGCCTGCTCAGACCCTCCGTCAGCAGGCGGTTCTGCACTGGCTTCATTGTTCTCAGCGGCAGTGTTCGCCGCATCCATCAGCCCAGCGCTAGATTCCGCTTCTGCCTCATTGCCAGCAGGTGCGTCTGCCTGTTCAGTTTCAGTCTGTTCAGGTTGGGCAGCAGCCTCAGGAACCGGAGCATAAGGCATGGCGTTGCCTGTGGCTCCGTTTGCAGGATAAGTGTTCGGACCGGTGCCGGCAGCCTCATTTTGTTCAGCCCCAGCTTCCTGCCCAGCATTCTGCTCAGAAACAGGCACGTCCTGTTCAAATCCAGCACCGCCTTGTTCTATATCCTGATGGTTGTGCTCCTGGTTAGTACCTTCCATCTCTTCGCTGACAGGTTCGCTGCTCACGGGTTCCTCGCTGACAGGTTCGCTGCTCACGGGTTCCTCGCTGACAGGTTCGCTGCTCACGGGTTCCTCGCTGACAGGCTCACTGACGTCATCATGCTTCTCTTCATCGGGCGTATCATCAACATAAGTCACAGGGTCATCGGAAACAACCTGTTGCTGAATGGTTACAGGCGAAGGCGACTCAGGAGCGGGAGATTCAGGTGTAGTGCCAAGAGGCTTATCATAAACCTTAGGCGCCGGATCAGCATCCTCATTATCCAGATCCCACACCTCCTGGAACATCGTGCCGTTGATCGGAGGCGTATGTACCAGGTTGTTACAGATCATCAAAATCTGCTGGCCCATCGGAGACTTATTCAAGACATCACGGAACGCATCAATGCCTGCTTTGAAAGCACTGAACAAAAGCCCATTCGCCTGCTCAGCCTGTGCCTCACGATCTTCCGCACTCAGCTCAGGGCCGCCGTTCACCTGCTCCGCCAGCGTCAGGTTGTACGCATCGCGGTACAGGTCACGCTTGTCTTCCGGAATGTTGTCCGGCCACTCGCCGTTGGCCAGCGGGGAGCGGTACGCATCTTTGTTAGAGAGATCCGGGTTCTTGATGGACTCCATATAGGTCTCATAGTCCCAGGCCGCATACTCAGGGGAGTCAGGATCATAATTGGCCTGCATGCTTGCACAGAATTCTTTAAGGGCGTCTTCCGGAGTCGTACCAGGGTGGTCCTCACCGAAATTCTGGCGCATGGCATCAGTTGCCGCGATCCGCTCGATCGCGTTATTGCCGCACCAAGCCATGGTCATCATACGGGCATCATAGCTCTCGCAAGCATCGTAATACTCGTCCTCAGTGATCTCACCCTGCTGATGCAGGTTATCCAGCATCTGATCCATGGCCAGGAGCGTATCGGCGTCCAAATTGTTGTTGAAAAACGTATTGGCGTGGATATCATCGTCATACCCGAGCAGCACGTCAACACTCTGGACGTTCAGGATGTCCAGGACACCACCTTCACGATGGTCAGGACCAAGCATAGACTCAACGCCCAGATTGGCCGTCAGGGTCTCCTTGCCGGTAGTATCGGGATTGTCGATCCAATTTGCCATGCCTTCCGCCATCTGTGCGTCACGCACTTCCGGATCCTGAGACATGTACTCGTTCAGGTCGAAATCCTCGCCCATACTACCGTTTGCCTGCAGCATGGCAAGGACCAGCATCTGATCGCTGTCCATTTCAGGCCAATCAGAGCGTGCACTGGCCGCCTCACGGATATTCTTATACGCTTCGCGGATCTCCTCGTTCTCCAAGGGTCCGTGCAGCGCATCGATCACGCCCTGTTTCGATGGCTCACCGTACGGGTAGGGATGGGTCATCGCTTCGATCAGCGTCTGCATATTGGCGGTCGTCAGATCGGACGGATCCAGGGAATGGGTGATAGTTTCCGGCATCGCATCCCGGCCATCACGGACAGCGCCATACTGGGTATCACCAAAATGTGGCGTATCGTCCACATTCGGCGTAGGCGTATTCGTGCCGCCACGATCGTCGACAATGTCAAAATCGGGATTATTACGTCTCGGATCTGCCATATTCAAATACCTCCTTCAGATATTTTCATTTTTCGGTCAAAAGCCGGCACTGCCGCCTTTTGCATATAATTATATGACCTTAACCCAACCTTGTCAAGACCGGGCAAGGAAATTTTTTGTGAAGGGCGCGGAGACGGCTCATTCGTCGTCCCCGCTGCCCATGTTGGAATACCGTTCGTAACGCCGCACCGCGCGCGGCTTCGGCACGCGTTGGTGCTCTTCCTGGTATTTCGCACGGCGGTCCGTCGCCTCGGCTTCCGCCATCAGCTCCGCCATCGCCCCGGACACCGGTTTCTCTTTTGCCGGCTCCTGTTTTCGACGGTCATAATACTTGCGCTTGGCCATTTTATTCATGCCCCTTTCCGCGGACATGCCGCTGCAACCATAATATCACAAAAAACATGAGATTGCAACAGTTTTATATAAAATCACATATCATCCACCGGGCATTTTGTCTGCTTATCCTCCGGATCATCATCCTGCACACTGTCATTGCTGCCAAGCATGGCAAACAGGTTGTCATGATACGACGTGTTCCTGGTCGGCACTGGCTTTGCTGCAACAGGTACGAACGGTGCCTCGCTCTCAACAACGACCGTATGCCGGCTGCTCCCTTGCTGTTCCAACGACGACCGGCTGACCTGTTTGGCCGCCTCACGAAACTGCTCCACAAACTCGGAAGTATGAGCACATTGGGAATTCCGCTCGATCTCAGATGCTGTCCGTTCCATCAGCCGTCCCATGAGATAGCCGGTATCGACCTGCCCTGAATAGATCCCGTTGGAATAGATGCCGCGCTTTTCCGTCGCCAGCTTATCCAGCAATTCCGGATACCCGTCATCCGTCCCGTACATCGACGCATAGCTTGCATCATAATGCTCGTCAGCCGTACGAACCGGATTCTTGACGCATGGGCCGCTCTTGGACACCGTCTCATACTCAGACAAGACGGCATTCATGATCGCCATATCGATCTTCGAGAAGCCGGGCTGGCCGATTGAAATCAGGAAGTTGTCCATCTGTTTCGTGCATTCGTCACGGGACAGCGGCCTTTGGGACTGGACCGTGAACTGGCCGCCATACAGGCTGTCCGGGTCCTTTGATTTCAGGTCCGCGTCTGCGAACTCCTGCACACATCCGAACCCGACAATGGAATTCAGGATCGTCTTGCCGATGTTCATGTTGGTTGCGCACCGCTGCACGTTCTGCTTAGCGTCCAGGAAGTTCTGCGTAATCGGACCGCTCATCCGCAGGCCTGTCTCGCCATAGCCCAGCGGCGCCATGATCTTCTGCAGCTTCTGCGCCGCGGCACCGCCAAGACCCGTGCCGTCGGATTTGCAGCCCTGCGCGACCAGGTTGGACTCGGACTGCGTGAAGAACCGGGACGGTGCCACGTCACTCTTCGCATTGTGATGGTCCATCCGGATCTCCGGATCGAAAATGCCCTTGTCCGGCTCAAATTTGCCGGCAACGGACGGCTGTCCGTCATACAGCAACTCGAATTTTCCGTCAGCGTTTTTCGCAACTGACAGGTGTCCACCACAATCCTCGTGTACGCCTGCAAATTTCAGCAGTGCGTTGAGCTGAGGCTCCTTGCCCTTCTTGGAAATATTGGCGTCAGAAATGATATGGTACAGCGTCTCACAGGCCGACTTGCCGTGTGTCATCAACGACGGGTCGGTCATATACGCCGGCATGTCCCGATAGGCTGCCGACAGGTGGGAAAAGGTCTCCCGGTCCATCTTGGAAACAGCCTTCAGGTCCAGCCTTGCCGCGGACTGCAGCGGGTCGCCGGTAAACAGCACCTTGCTGGCCTCGTCAAACTCCTTTAGGATCCCATTCCAGCCGGCGTTCAGAGTCCGGTCATCCCGGGCATTCCTGTCATCCCCGGCATGGAACTTCGCCACGCCGGTATCGCCAAACATCCCATGCAGGGCCGTGATCTGTTCCATCCGGGCCAGGATGATATTCCGCCCGGCATCCGGGGAAATCTTCCCGGCGGCGACATTTTCAGCGTCATAAGCGCACTGGCGCAGGTGCTCCAGCATGTTGGCCATGGCTGTCGTGCGGTCCATCTCTTTCCCGATGTCATATCCGCACACCGGCTTGCCATCCAGTCCGGGCTGCTTCATGTTGTACAGAGCCACGGCATAATCCGCATTTTTGGCGATGAACAGCGGATGCACAAATTCAATGGACACACCGTTCGGCGTTTCCAGCGTCGTATAATCTGCCTTATGGCACATGTTGCCCTGCATCGTCAGGCGGTCCTTCATGACCTCCCGGGCGCGCGGCCAGAGACGCTCGTACGTTTCAGGGTCATCCTTCAACGCGACAGGGTGGGCCGGATAGGACACGCCAACCGTGTCGCCGTCAAAGTCGCCGTCGAAAATCGTCGCGCAGGCCGGATTGATCTCCAGGCCCTTGCCATCTTCAGACGTGATCTTGACGCGAAGCGCACGGATGCACCCGGTCGTCTGGCCCGGGCTACGGTTCACCAGGATGAAGTCATTGTCCGTCAACGGCTCATACCGCTGGGACATGAACTCATACGTATCAGGGATTTGGGACAGCTCTTCCCTCGAAAGGCTGGCCTTCGGCTTCAAAATGCCAAGAGACTTTGCCTTCTCAAACGACAGCCCGGCTTCATCGATCTCAAGCGTCGGGTTCCCGTTCCAAACGCAAGTCAGGGAATTCGGTGTCACGGTCCTATACACGTTCTTTTTGAGCCAGCCGTTCATGTTCTCAAGGGACATGGATTTCTGGTTCGGGCAGTCGGCATAAGTCTCTTTCAGGGTTTTGAGCAGCGCATTGGAAGCATTGACGCAATTCCCAGTACTTGCGTACCGCTGGGAACCGTCATGCATCTCACCGATCTTCTCGACCACGGCGCCGGCCAGGATCGATTTGAAGATCTGGAACTGCTTGCGGTCATCCACCGGGGACACGGAAAGCCCGGTGTCCTGGTCAGGGATCTCACGCGCCGACAGGAAAGCCGGTACAACGCTCTTCTCTTCACCGTCCAGCATCGCATAGCCCTTCAGGTCAACAAAGGCGGGGACGACAGCCCCGTTCTCGCCTTTGGTCTTCAGGCCGATATCGACGCTGGCGTTCACAGGCGCCATGTTTTCCGGCAGGACCATGTAAGCGCCGCCGTACCGCCCGACAGAAGCGGTGAACATCCGCTGGATCGCGTTCTCAGATTCCTGCGGTGTTACGTCGCCAGATTTCGTCCCGGCCGCCAAGGCGAACAGCTTGGAAAAATCACCTTCCCCAAGGGCGTCAACGGCCTCGTTCATAGCTTTCATGTCAGGGCGCTTGGAAAGGCCTTGTACCAGCTGCTCCGCCATTTTCCCGACATCGACAAAGCGGATGCCGGGCATGTTATCGCACAGGAACGCGCCGTCCTCCGGCGTCGGGACCAGGTGCGCGACGGAGTCAGCGTTGCCTTCATTCGGCAGCGGCAGCACATCCGTCACGCGGCGGATGACAAGGCCGGACGTTCCATCGCCCTCGCTTACGGACGGGTCGGCGTAGAACCCGTTCATCAGGATTTTCCGCTCATATTTCATGATGCGGTCAGGCAGCGTGCTGTCGTTCGCCGTCAGGTAGGCGAGCAGGTCCCCGGCGTGCTTCGCCTGGATCGCATACATCTCCTGCGCAGCCAGCGCACGGCCCTGCTTGAACGTCACCTCGTTATAATCCTTATTCTTGTCATCAGACGTGTGCGAATCCGTATAGACCGTGAACACGCCCTTCGCGCCCGGGACAGTGACTCCATTCCCATCCGCGTCACGGATGATCAGGTCACCGTTGCCGGCTTCCGTCTGGTCCTGCACGGACATCAAAATGCTCGGATTGGAACGGGTGCAGACGCACACGTTGGTCATGGCAAGGTCGAGGTCCGGGTTGTCCCGGAACAGGCGCCAGATATCACGCTCCACGCGGTACGCGCCGGCAAACGGTTCAACGCCGGAACTGTCCAGGTAACTGCCAAGGCCGTCCAGCAGGCCGCCTTCAGCACAAAGGGCATCATGGATCTCGGCTTTCAACGCCTCAGGGTCTCCGGTCACGAACCCGTTCCGGTTTTTCGTGCCAAGCTCGACACAGCGCAGCTCTTCGAGTTTTTCGCCAACAGTCCGTCCGTCGCTGCACTCGACAGCCAGCAGCGCGGATTTCCAATCCGAGCCGTCGTAAGAGCCCGTGCCGGCAAACATCTGCATGTACAGGTTCAGCTGTTTGTCCAGCGGGGATTTCAGGGCATCGTCATGGGCCGAGCCATGGTTGAACATATAGGTCTTGAGGTAGTCGTACACGAATTCGGTCCGGAATTCGTCCTCGTCCTCGATATCCGTGTTGACGATCTTGGACACGATGCCCTTGTTGCCGGACTCCGTATCGCCGATCTTGTCCCACTTCTGGAGCGGCTGGAACTGGCCGTCCTCGTTGAAATGCCCGAATTTGTTTACCGCCCGCTTCGCGACGATATACCCGTCCTCCATGTTGTACCCCAGGTTAATCATGGCAAACGTCGCCGGGGAATACATCAGGGATTTTTCCGCGCCATTGGTGCTCAGCTGGGCGCGGTCAACGGCCTGCCCACCCTTGTGAGGCATAAACTTGGCGTCGATCCCGCCGTTCACGAAATCGAGCACGCCCATGGACACCAAAACTGCAGACGACTCCGGGCCGGCGCCGTTCAGCACGGTCAGCTTGCCAGTGATCGGGTCGAACTCAACGCTGTCCGTCAAAAATGCCACGGCACCGATGTTGCGGGCCGAACCGGTCAGGATGGAATCGAATTTCGGGTTCTCGGTCTGCAGGCCGACACGGGACCCCTTGCAGTCGGACCGCCGTATGTTCTTGCGGGAAAACTCCCCGGTGATATTTGCACCATTCATCTGGTCCAGGTTGAGCAGCATCCCGTACAGGCCAACATTCTCGTCGATGTCGACACGGCTCAGGACGACACGGTTCTCAAACATCTTGGACTGAGTGAACATCAGGTTGGCGACACGGCGCGCCGCTGCCTCGCCCTCGTGGCTATGGTCGATAAAGATATTGATATACTGACCGCTCCCAGGCTGCGTCTGGTTCGTGACAAAATTGGACAGGTACTGGTTCGCAGCCTGGCATTTGGCCTTGTCCTCCAGGATATACGTGTTGGTCCGGTAGCACTTGGACAGGGAGTTCGCGCTCACATTGGCGAAAAACACCGCCTGCATCAGCTCCGGTTTCGACGCCGTGCCGTGGTGCGTGGCATGGTAGATCCCCAGGCACCGGTCCAGGTTGTCCAGCACAGACATCTGGTAGCTGAAGATCTTGACCCGGTCACTCATATTGAGGCCGGAATGGTTATACCCGTCGTAGTTCTGCACCTTGCCGGAAAGCCCGTAGTACCGGTTCATCACGACGGCCTCTTCTTTCCGCACGCCATGGATCGAAGATTCCGTGTCAAGCGGGCCGAAGGCGACCTCGTTGCGCATCTCACCCGTTACAGGATCGATCACGACCTCGCTGGTCACATGTACGTATTTTTGTTCCGTAATGACGGTCCCAGTCGCGTCGCGAAGAAACACGCCGGTGGCGTCCCGGGAAGGGACCTCGATCTCCTGCGCAGTCAGGTCATCCGCCGTCGTATCCTCAACGACCGGCCGGATCCACGCCTGCCGTTCCGTAAACGGACCCAGTTTCAGGACCGTGTCGCCGGACTGATTCTGGTAATACAGCATGCCGGTTTCCGTCATGAACAGGTTCGACGGGTCATAGCCGTTCCCGTCCGTTTGCCGCAGGAAGTTGTGGACGCGGGTCATTGCCGCAAACTGCAGCGGATGGGTCGCCTTCCAGACGGCACAGCGGTACGTATCATAGTCATTCGGGTCATAAAGCCCATCGGGGCCGCGGCGATCGCGTGTCATCCACTCAAACGTCAGGTCGACGCCGGGATTCTGCACCGCAAATGTGGCGTCAAACCATGCCCGCTCGTCACGGGTCGACTGGAAGTTCGAGGCATCCTCGTCAGGTTCCAGCGTCTCGTTCACGGACACCGGGTCCTGCCCCTCTTCCGTTGCCGCCTCAGACAGGTAGGCCCCATTCTCGTCACGAAATGCCTGACGCATCTCGCTGCGCTCATTGCTATTGGAGGTCCTGGAATTGGTCGCGGGCCAGCGGACGAACGACCGAACATTGAAGGCCTCCGGTGCATAGATCTGAACGGTGATGGACCGGGCTGCGGCCAAGCCAATCTGGTTGGAGACCGTCGGATCACCGACATAGGCAACCTCGTTCGTGTATGAAAGCAGCCGTAACAAATTGTCGTAATCATCCGGCATGATCCCGCTGGACGCATGCCGGCACATGTTGGCCTTGATCAGCACGTTGCCATTCTCGGTATAACCATAGACCTGATCCAAAGCGCCGTTCAGCGTGGGACTGTCAGGATCAGAAATGTCGTCCAGCATCTCGCGGATCACGCGCTCAGAGTATTCACGGTCCAGCGTCGGGGCGGCTTCCAGGACTTCGCTGGAGAGTGTGTTGTCACGCTGGTTCAGCAGGCTGACGTCGTTCGCAAGGCTGCTTGTCACATCCAGGACCAGTTTCCCAAGATAGGCGTGGTAAACATGCCGGGCGGCCGTATAGCCGGTCACGTCGGCTCCATAACTGGTATTCAATTCCCGGGCCGCCAGAGCTTCCAGGCGCTTGGAAAGCTCCCGTTCCACATCGGAGGCCGTACTGCCGCGCCGCATCCGGTTCGCCAGCATATAAACGGCATCGCCGAACGTGAAATCGGAATCGTCCGGCTTGGTGCATCCCTCGCATTCTTCGGCGATAAACGTTTGGATGATGGACACCATCCGCTCCCGGTTCTCCGGCCGCAGGAAACCCGCCCGGGCCACGGCCTTCGAGGCTTCCATGTCGTCCTGCAGGGCTTTGATGACCTTCTCGGTGTTGACGGTGCCGGACGGCGTGTTGATGAATTCAGACAGGTCCGCGGCGCCGGTATTGCCGACGCTCCGTGCCATCTTCACGACGCTCACGTCACGCCCAGCCATTTGCACCGGGTGGTCCCAGGCGTCAAACGTCTTCCGCATCCCATCGACCATTTCACGGGTGATATTGTGCATCTGGACGTACTCGTTCGACGTCACGCTGTTCGTGCCGTTGGTCTCAGCGTCAGCGGAAGCGCGGAATGTCCGGTTCGTAATGGAATATGGGTCATAAGACCCGGACACGATGTCACCGGCCACAGGTTGGACCGCAAGATTCTTCGGAATGTAGTCCAGGTACGGATAAAACGAGAAGAACCGCGTCGGATTGGATTTGGCCCGGTTGATATCATGGGTATGCTCGCCCGTAACGTATAAAAGGGGCAGGAACCCGCCGGTCTCCCGCTCCACATAGGTCTGTGGCGCAAAATGGATCTCAAACTCATGGGAGGACATCTTGTCACGCACGGTCGAGAACACATGTTCGATATAATCAAAGTAATACCTGGCATTGGCGTTGACCGCCTCGGCTCCGTTGATCTGCGGATCGCCAAACACCGTCTGACCGAACTGCACGCCGCCGATCTGCCGGTCAAACATCGAAAACGCGACGGACAGATCCTCAGGCTCCAGCTCACGCTGGGAATACTTGTCCATCAATTCCGCCATCCGCCAGCCGAACTGCAGCTTCATGTCGGAACCGACCTTCTGCGGGTCATAAGCATAGACGCGGACACGCTGCTGTTCGGTCCGCAGGACTTCACCGGTGGACTCGTACTGGCCGTTCTCGCCGGAATTGTCATACATCTCCGTTGTCACGGTCTGGACACGCTCATAACTCGCCCCGCGGACGAAATTCTCGTCGTTCCGGTCATGGACAATGAACATGTCGCCCTGGGCGCCAAACATGTCGCCAACGGACCGCGTCAGGTATTCACCATGGAACCGGGAGCTCGCCACCTGCAGCAAAGACTTCTGCGTGTCGAACTGCAGCACGGCATTCATGTTCCTGCTCCCGGAAAACTGCTTCACCATGGAATACAGGCCAAGCCGCCCCGCCGCAGGAGTCCCGGACCGGCGCAGCGACCGGAACTCAGGCATCAGCGGGCTGATCTTCAGGCAGTCGTGCGCCCGCCCCGGCCTCATCCCGATGTCACGCACAAAACCGCCATCGGAAGTCTGAAGCTGTTCATCCGGCGCATGGTAGGCGTACAGGTCATGGTCCGTATCGGCAAAGCTCTGCCCATCGGCCGTCACGCCGGCCGTCAGGTCGAACGACCGGACAGACCGGACGACCCTGGACAGGACGCTGTCCGGGTCCTGGGGATCCAGGATCCGCTGGAACTCTGCTTCAGTCATGGCGGCTTTCGTTTCATCGTTGAGCTTGACGCTGCCATCCGAGTTGCTGACCAGGTGCTTCATGACCATGTTCTGGAGAGCCTCGGAATTCAGGATCGCCTGCCGCACGAACCCAGGCACGACGTCGCCGGTCAGGGAATCTCCACTCACAGTCCCTGTTCCGTCGGCATTCGGGACGGTGAACCGGCTGATCAGGTTCTCGTTCTCCCCTTCCGTCACATACTCAATAAGGCCCTGGTCCGAAGCCCGCATCGCCATCTGGTCGCGGGCGGCCCCAAGACCGTCAGGATGGATGGTGTTGATGTCACGAGACCCTTCGATCCCATAATCATGCAGCATCTCCTTCAGGACGATATAGTAAACCATGTCGGCCTGAAGTTTGTTCCGGATATGCCGGTCCTTCGTAGCGCCGCCATGGCCATATTCCCTCAAATCGTCTAAAATCATCTCTAGTTCCTCCTCACAATCTTTCATGATCGGCAAAACCGTCTCCATATATTATATACGGCCCGGCGGCTCCTGTCAATTGGAAACGCGACAAAATAAGCCCCGTACCGATGCCGGTACGGGGCTGTTTTCAGGCATTTTTACAGGTTGCCGTCCACCTGGGCTCTGGCCATCTTGCGGGCGAACTCGCCGCGGCAGAACGGCCACTCACCGTCGAACGACGCCAAGAACTTATAAAACGCGTCAGTCACCAGCAGGTCGTTCCGAACCTTGGTCAGCGTGTCGTCATCCGCGCCGTTCACACGGGAATTCGGGTCATCGGAGGCATTGCGCATGCGCTCCGCGTCGGCCGACTGGTCCTGGAACTGGATGTACAGCTGGCCACGGGTGCTGGAGAGCGCCCTGGTCTGTGTATCGACACGGAAGAAGTTCGGATCCTGCGCGAACATGTTGATGTTACGGGCGTAAATGTCCGAAATGATCGCGTCCAAAGCGTGGTTGACACCATATGGGCCGACCAGGTCACTCCGGGAAATGCTCTTGTTGGCGTAGATCTTCCGGTCCGCATCCTTCTGGCGCTGGATCGTCGGATCAGACGCCATGGCGTTGTTGACCGAGTTGTCAGCCTCCGCCGTCTTGGTATATGCCGTCTGCTCCGGCTCGACGTCAAGGACGTCCGGGGAGGCGTTCTCCTCACGCTGTGTCAGGTCCAGGTTTGGGTTCAGCATCTGGGAAATCAGCTCCATGATGCTGTCGGAATACACGTCAATGTCCAGCTTCTGGATCTCGTCATCCGTCAGGCCGTACACGTCCTGGTAGTACTCCATGGCCCGGGCGGCCTTCGCGGCCTGGTTCAGGCGCTTCTCGAACATCCGCATGAAGTTCGGCTGGTTCTGCTTCACGTCGAAGTCTTTCGCCGTGGACAGGCTCGGGATCGTCTGCAACGTATACTCTTTGCCGGGATTGATAATGGTATTCTTGAACAACCGCCAGCTCATGGGCAGCGCCGTCTCATTCCGGTTCCAGATGGGCGAATCGCCGGCACGGAACACGATGGAATTGCACGGCGGGATGGAAGCCATATCATTGTAGGAGATGACCGGCTCTTCCTTCGTGGTCATGGTGTAGCTGATCTTGCCCTCGTTGGCCGTGAACTTCGTCATGGCCTCAACGTCCTGGGTCACAGTCTTGGAATCACGGTACGTCTTGTGCCGCACGCCGGACATCTTGGACAGGGTCTCGATCATGGAGTCGTCCGTGGACTTCAGGAAAATGATGTTGGACGTATTGCCCTGCACGATCTTGTCAACGGAATCACCGTACACGTCTTTGAGCTGCTGCAGCGTCTGCAGGATCAAAGTAAACTGCTGCTCCTGGCCAAGGCCGATGGAAAGCATCGTCTCAAAGCCGGAAATACCGTGTCCCTCAGACTGCAGGTTACCCAGCTCATCCAGCATGTACCGCGTCTTGTACAACGGCTTCTGGTTGGATTTCGTCATGTAGGACTGATCAAAGTTCAGGTCAACCAGCTGCTTGATCAGGATCAGGATCAGCTTGGCGTATTTCATCAAGTGCGGGGGCGTCACCAGGAATACCATCTTGCACTTCTCCTGGTAGCGGGCAAACACCGACGTGAAGATGTTGGTCTTCACCATGCCACGCTGCAGGAGCTCGGCCCGCTTCTCCGCCTTCTCCTCGTCAGAGAGGCCTTCCAGCTGCGGCGCAACTTCGAGCAGGTTCAAAACGGTATCCTTGTCGAACGTGCTGGGACGCTTTTTGAAAATGATCGTCCCGTCATTCTTCCGGACCTTGATCATCTCGGTCAGGAAACCGTTCTTGACGATACGTGTGCCCAAAATCGGGTCCTTCATGTAGGTCCGGCCGTCATAGCTGGTCTGGTAGTCCTTCTGGAACTCAAAATAAAACGTCTTCACCAGCATGTCGGCGCCGTTGTCCTTGATGCGCAGGCGGATATACGCCTTGTCGTTCTGGAACACGCCCTTGAAGAAATACTTGGCCCAGCCTTCACGGGAGACCGTGTCATCGTGGACAAAATCTTTGCCCAGGGACTTGGTGAAATTCTCGTCCTCGTAGGCGTCCCACAGGCACTGCATGCCGACCAAGTGCTGCGATTTCAGGTAATCCATGTGGAACCGCACGCCAAACCGGCGCGGGAACGACAGGCCGGCCAGATCAACGTTCTGCGCAATGGTGCCGGACGTCAGGGTCGAGATCGTCGGATCCGTGAAGAAGGACATGGCGGTGATGGCGATACCGTAGACGGACGCGATCATCTTTTCCGCGCCACCCATGGCCTTCAAGGCGTTATCCGCGTTGGTGACCAAGGTCCGCATCGAGTTCTTGGGCAGCCTTGCCGTCGCGTTGAAGAACAGCGTCAGCATGTCAGGCTCCTTGCCGCCCTCCCAGATCGGCATCTTGTCCAGGGCGTCATTGGCCATCTTGTCCTGCTCTTCAGTCGAATACGGCTTGCCGGAGTCTTCAGCCTCCTTGATCTGGTCCTGTACGACATGGGCCGGGTCCTTCTGTTTCTTGGAGGACATCTGCACGAATAACTGGTAGCAGTTATATAGCGTCACGCGACCCCACATCTCGTCGATCTTCTGCTCCAGGACCTTCTTGTCGGTATTTTTCACCGCCGCGATCCGGCGCATTTCTTTTTCCTCTTCCAGGTAGTAGTCGATCAGGCCGTAGGCGGCACGCTTGAAGGCGTTGTTTGCGGCGTTCGGCCACAGTGGGTCCTCGCCGCCGTCAACGGGGAAGAAGACCTCAGCAATGTTCTCAACGTACATGGCGCACTTCGTGGAGTCGCCGTTCCGGGCCGACTCAGCGGCCAGCGCCAGCGGGTTGTAGATGTCCGTCTTCATCGGGTTGATCAGGTTGAACTGCACGATCGTGAACCCGCGCACCGTACCCCGGACATAGTTCTTGACCAAAAGCTCGCCCTTCGGGTCATTGATGACCATGTTGTTGGGCCGGATCTCACGAGTCCACATGTCGATCGTCGGCTCAATGATGGTCTGGCCTTTACCGGCACGGGTGATGGCCAGCACCATGGTGTTGACGGGCGCCGTGTCGACGATGTAGACGCCGCCGGGGCGCTGGGGCTCGTACACCGGGAACGTCCAGTCCTTGTTGATCAGGTCCGCGACGGTGTCATAGTCCTTGAGCTTGTCCAGGTTGGCGTTCCCGGGGTTGTACGGGATGTTCGGTGCGTCATAGTATTTCCGGGCGTATTTGTCCTTCGGCGTCTTGGCAGAATCAAACAGCGCCTCGGAAAAGCTGGAATCGATCAACGGAACTTCCGTAGTGATCGGTTCGCCATGGTCGTCACGCAGGATGTCACCCTTGTAGACCTCCACATCGCCGTCCTCGTCAACGATGTCCTTGTCCGCACGCTTGGCCAGCTTGACTTTTTTAAGGCCTTTATTGGTCAGCATCTGGTGCGAGATCATGGACGACACCATGACCGACGAGTGCGCGCCGACGTCCGGAAAGATGTCGTACAGCGACTGGACTTCTTCCGGAAGGGCGATATGCTGGTCATTGTGGTACTGGTTAATGTCGGCCGTCTCCGCCATCATGTTCTGCGCCTTTAAGTTCTTGGCCAGCACGGCATAAAGGATACCATACACGGCAAAGAAGCCGATCAGGCCCAGAAAGAGCTTGAGTGGCGTCGGCCGGTAATCGACAAACTTGTCATGGAAGAACGACCCGTCCGTATCCTTCGGCTCGCCCCGGTCCAGACGGTAGTAATAATACCCGTTGCCGCCCAGTTCGAAGCCGGACAGGGACAGGTACGCCAGGTCGTTGATGTCGCCCTCAACAGGCACTTCATCGCCGGACCCGGCCGTCCCATCATAATCGAACAGGTATTCCCGGGCCGAAACGTCGAACACATAGCCATATTCCGACGTACGCCCCAGGAATCCTTCCTGGCCCTCGAACTTATCGGCCCAGCCGGACGTGTCCATATGGACATAGATCCGCGGATTCGGCTCGCCTTCCGGCGCGACAGGCTTCACAGTCGCCTCGTCATAGACGAGCTTGCCATCATCGTCATAATAAGCGTTCCCGCAGCCGGTATAGACCGGAACTTTGGAATGGGAGATGTCCGTCAGGACGCCTGTCGGGATGTACACGATGTAGCGCTCGAACGTGTCGTTGTACGTCGGGTTGCCGTCCTCGTCCAGGACCGGCGTCACGCCGTCCTCCCCAAAGACCTGTTCCGACGTACGGAACGTGACATACTGGTAATCGGACTTCTCGCCGTCATGCTTGTAGAACACGTTGTACCAGCCACGGTTCAGCCCGTCCACGACACCGGTCCGCTCGACCTGGGCCACGACGAACCAAATCACGACCAGTGTAAACAGGCCGGCGGCCGCCGCCAGGATCATACGGGAGGTCATCGTCTGCTTCTTGTCAATATAACTTCGGTCAAGCTGCTGCTCCTCGTATACGTCACGGAACCGCGCATTATCTTCCGTGGCCTGGTTGCGGATCTTATCCCAGTTGGTCTTGTTTTTCGGTTTTCTAGCCATGGGGTAATGCCATCCTTTCCTATGAATTTCCCGGTCTGATTGGGCACCGGGCGGCCCATATCATCGTATCATATTTTGAAAACAAATTCAACGGAAGAAAGGCCGTCCCGGTTCTTTTCCCAGAACGGCCTTGCATCAAGCCTCTTCCTTGTCACCCTCGATATCGGCGTCCGGACCGCAGTACTGGAGAATGGCCCGCTCGATCGCCTTCGTCTTGGACTGCCCGGTCTGCTCACAATGAGCCAACAGCGCCTCATACGCCCCCTGCTCGATGTAAGCGCTGACGAGGGTACCGACCTTCTTTTTACGTTCAGGACGCCCATTCTCAACGTTGTTGCCCATTTTCGGTTCCCTCCTTTCACTCCGTGGCGGACGCACCGTCACCCGTATTTTCATCAACCGGAACGCCATCCGGCGCAGATGCGCCTCCGGCATTCTCTTCGATCACATTCGCTTCCTGTCCATCCACGGTGCCTTTCATCTCAGGCTCCTGCACAGCGTTCTTGGTGTCTTCACCAGAACCTTCGGTCTGACTGTTGATGAAATCCTGGATCTCGCTGGGGTCGACCTCTTCACCGTCGATAAAGATGTGAGGGACGACCTCGCCCTGCTGGACAACGCCGTGGTTCTGGACGTTGTCGTTGGCCTTGGCGGTACGGCCGGCCATGAACCAGCAGCCCAGGATCACGCCGATGGCCAAAGCGGCCACCATGCCAATCAGCATGAAGGTCATCTTCAGGCGGTCACTGTACTTGTGCAGGTTGACCACGTGGTCCGCACGCTCGCTCCAAGCCTCGCGCTCACTCTTGAGCATGTCGATCTGGGTGGTGTACTTCTTCTCAGTGTCCTTTTCAAGAGTCGAGAACTTGCGGGTGAGCTCGTCGTTCCGAGCGTTCGCCTTGGACAGCTGCTCCTCCAGCAGATGGATCTCGTTGTCCTTGTGGGCGACAGTCTCAGCCTGGGAGTTGCGCAGGTTTTGCATGGAATGCTCGTAACGGTCCTGCTGGTCCAGCATGCGGCTCTCATTGTCCAGCTTGGACTGGTCAACCTCGGAACGGATCGCCGCCAGGCGGGACTCGAAGTCTTGCTTGGCCAAGGCCATCTGGGCGTCATACTCCTGACGGACCTTGACGGCCTCGTTGGACCGGCGCTGCTCCTCGGCCATGACGCGCACGCGGGCGTCGTCCAAAGCCATGTTCTCGTTCATGTAATCGGTGATCAGGGCCTGCAGGCGGGCATATTCCTTACGCTCCTGGGCCAACATCTTCTGGTACTCGTCAGCGCAAATGCGCAGCGCCTCGGTGATGCCGGCATCCAGCTGGCGCTTAGCCTCGGTCCGGCGCTCGTTGTTCAGGTTCTCGATGGATGCCACGCGCTCAGACTCGATGTTATTACGCAGGTCGGTCTCGATCTCCTGCAGCTCGCGCTGGTGGTCCTTGGAGTACCGGTTCAGGAAATTGGCACGGGCCACGTTGCTGGCGTTCTCCATCTCGGCCTTCAGGCGGCTCTGGAAGGAGTCCTCACACTCTTTCTTGTAGGCCTCGGACTCCTGGGCGACCGCTGCCAGTTTGGCCTTGTAGTGGTTGTCGATGGTGCTGCGGGCATAACCGAAACGGGTTTTCGGGTCATCCGTCGCCACGGACTTCGTAATGGCCTCGCAGTGCTTGGAAACGATCATCATGTACTGCTTGCGCATGATGAGCAGGTTCTCGAAATGCAGCTTGGAAAGCCTGGCGTTCGCGTCACGGCGCAGGTTGTTCACGTACCCAGACAGCCAGCCATCGCCCTCCTCCTCAACGAAGGGGATGTACGGGTTGCTCTGCACGAACATCGCGTCAAAGGGCTGTGTGGAAATCTCCAGGTCCAGGTCATCGGAATAATATTTCCGTGTCACATACTGGTCCATGGCCGCCATGTCAAACACGGGCCGCTTACTGACGGCCGGCGCGACCTGGGAATTCTGGCGTGCCCGCTGGATGTCCGCATCCTGGGCCGCCTGGTCAGAAGCCGCCTGCACGGCGCCGGACAGCTTGCTGATCCTGGACTGGATGACGCTGCTTGGCGCCTTCGGGGCGTTGTCCGGTTCGGCAGATGCCGGGGCGACATTGCCAACAGGCATGTCCTCGCGGGAGACGGGCTGCACCGGCCCCTGGGTCCCAACATCGTCCTTCTGAGACTCAACGCGTGACGCCACGCCGGCAGCCTTCGATACGGCCGCGGCCGTCGCGGCGGCAGCCTCCTCAGCGTTATGCTTCGGCTGCTCCGGTGCAGGCTCCTCGGCGGCAGGCTCTTCATCTTCCTCGACGCCACGCCCATAGGTTGCTGCATAATCGTCCTCGGAAACGGCATCATCGATCCCGACACTCTCGACAGGCTCGTCGGTCTGTGCCGGCGCCGAATACTCACCGCTGATACCGCCCATCTCGCCGGTAGTCCCGGAACGGCCTTGCAGCATGGCCACCCAGTCACGGACATAAATGTTCTTCTCCAGCATGTTCCGGACATCGTTCAGAGTGGCGAAGATAAAGTCGTCCTCAACGTCGGGGCTCTTGGTCTCAAGCGACAAAGCGTGGTCCTCAGTCGCGTAAGCGATATAGAACTTCATGTCAAAGGTATCCTCGAACTCCGCCAGGGCCGCCAGGGATCTGGCCGTCGGGATCACCAGGATGATCTCATTGTCGAACAGCGCATCCTCGATCACGCAGTTCATGCTGGCCTTGATGGCCGTCAAGATGGACCCGACGTCATCATCGGATTTATTGGCGAAATCGTCCACCACGCGGGTGTCAAAGCCCAGCAGGACGTATTTGGTCACATCCTCGCCGGTCTCGCGGTCCTTGTCGACGAACGTGAATTGGGGGATGTCCTTCTTCATCGTATCGACGGCATTGGACCAGACGGTCTCGTCAAACTTCTTCTTCATGTTGCGGATCTTCTTGAGCCGCTGCTTGTCCGCGGCCGGGTTCGCCTTAGGCGCTTCCACCTGCGGTGCGCCGCCACGGACATCGTCGTTGTTTGCGACGGGCGCCTGCTTTTTCTTACCAAAGAAACCCATGGTATAGTCTCCTTTTCTTATTATTTATGTGCTCCGGCCACAGCCGTTTCCAACGTGGATCAATTGCTCTTGTTCATCTGGTCGGCGAGGTTCACGTTCTCGTTGACAAAGCTCGTGCCGACATGGATGTAGGCTTCGGACTCAAGCTGGCGCTTGTTCAGAATGGCCATGTTGCCGGCCACCGAGACGAAAATCTCCTTTTCTGTCGGATGTTCATTGATGTACCGGGAAAGAGGCACCGTCAGCTCGCGCTCCAGCTTAGACACCACGATACGGGCGCCGCCGGAATCAGAATCGCTGTCCAGCTTGTCGTAGATCAAGTACACGTAAATATTGCGGTGCACGTGCAGGTTGACATTGTGCTTGCGCCGTACCGTCTCGCTCAGTGCCCGCAGCTTCTGCTGGACAATGCCCATCATCGTACGCTTGGACAGCGGCTGAAAAGGGACAATGCAGTCGATACGGCCGAGCAGCTCAGGCGGGAATTTCGACCCGGACTGCGATTTGATGGACTCACGGATCAACTTGTCATACTTCTCAAGCATCTTGAAGTCCGCCTTATCGCGCTGCTCGTAGTTAGAGATCGTCTTGTAGATCTCGTTGCCGGCGTTGGTCGTAACGATGATGTAAGCGTTCTTAAACGTGACCTCGCGCTCGTTCTCGTCCATCAGACGGCCATCGTCCAAAACCTGAAGCAGAAGCCTCGTCACAGGGGCGCAGGCCTTCTCGATCTCGTCCAAGAGGATCAGGCAGTACGGGATGGTGGAAACACGGTTCGTCAGCTCACGCCGGAACCGGTTCAGGGAATCCGGCAACGCGTACTCGGTCATGTCGAATCGGATCAAGTTCCGGTCGTCATCGTACAGGATCGACGCCAGTTGCTTGGTCGTCTCGGTTTTACCGGTACCAGTGGAACCGGTGAACAGGAACGAACTCATGGGACGGTTCGGGTTGTTCAGGCCAGCCACGCAGATCTGCAGCCTCTGCTCGATGGAACTGGTCGCCACCTGTTGCGCCAGGACCTTCTCGTCCAGCTTTTTCTTAATGGTGGATGCGTCGACACGGAACGCGACATTCACGCCCTCAGTCTCGTAGATGACGTCCGCCAGGAGCCTCCGGTCCAAAGGCCGTCTCGTGAGCCTGTGCCAGCCGATCATGGAGTCCAGGATCAGGATCGACTTACGGGGCTGGGACGTCGCCGGGATATACCGGTTCGTATAGGTATAAATGTCTGAAAACAGCGACGGGTGCGCCGGCTGGACATCATAGCGGTCACACATGGACTGCAAGATCGAAACGACCACGTCCTCTCCCGGCTGGACCAGCTTGATACGCTGGAGACGTTCAACCAGAGGCAAGTTCGGGGCGATAAACTGTTGGTACTCAATGTGGGTCGTCGCCGCGATCACGCGGATGCCGCGGGTGCCGGAATCCGCAAGCAGCGGCTTCAGGACTTCGACGGCGGCCGGTGACAGCTGTACGATCTGATGGAACTCGTCAATGAAAAGCACGATCTCGCGTTCCCGCTCCCGGCGGAACCGGGAAACCTCGTCGAAAAGGGTCTTCAGACGGTCCGCCATCTCGTTCTCGTTCTTTAGGTTCGCAATCATCTTGGACAGGTCGACTTCCAAGTAGAGCCTGGAAGTGTCCTCCAGCATGATACCCTGCACCAAGGCCGTCTTACCGGAACCAGCCTCGCCCAGCAGAAGGACGTTACAGTATTCCGGCTTCAGCATGGCGGCCATGACCTGCTGCTTCTCATGCTCACGCCCGACCAGGGGGCGGGTCATCTTCTTCATGTAGTTCGTGTAATTATTCATGTACGGATACTGTTCAGCAGCATCCGGGTCATGCTCAAAAAGCATGCGCATTTCCTCCTTTCGATTATGTGCGCATTCTCGTCCTGATAGTGATTGTACCACGCCCGGGAGGAAAAAGCAATATAAAAACCAACATTTTTATAGATTTTTATATAACGCCTCTTTAACCATACAAGGCCGCGGTCCAGTTCCGGACCGCGGCCCAGAAAAAATTCTCAGGTGTTGCCGTTTAACCCTGCTCGTCAAGCTGTTCCCGGAGCTCCGATAGCTTACGGCCAAGCTGGGTCGTACGCTGCCTCGGGTCATGTCCCTGGGAAAGGTCGATGGCACGGGACAGGTCGCTAATCTTGCGCTCCCGTTCTTTCGCCAGCGTCTCCGACATCAGGTCGATCGGGGCGGCCGTCCCGTTGACGCGGGACGCGACCATCTCCTCCAGGAACCCGTCAGAATCGGCCTTCTCCAGCTCACGGTCATACGCGTCCTCGAAATACCCGGACGCATAGGTCAGGTCGCGGCCCAAGATGTCACCGGCGCTCAGGGTGCGCAGCCGGCTCTCCTTGAGCATGTCCTCGACCGTGGGCATAGGCGGTTCCGGACTCGGCTCCGGCGCCGCAGGGGTTTCCGGCTCAGACGCCGCATCGACATCCGTCACAGGTTCCGCCGGCTCAGCCTCCGGCTCTTCGGCGGCTGTGCTTGTGTTTTCATCGGTCCCGTCATCGCCGCCAGAAACCACGGAACCTTCGGAAAAAGGGACTTCTTCCTCTGCGGGCGCCTGGTCGGACTCAGAAACGGCACCTTCGTTATCCTGGATATTTTCAGGATCGCCAGCCTGTTCCGGCTCTTCGGTCACATCGGCGGGCTCCTCCTGGCCGGCCGGCTCGCCCTCGTCATCACCGGCCTCGTCCGGAGACACGGGCTCACCTTCGTCATCACCGGCCTCGTCCGGGGACACGGGCTCACCTTCGTCATCACCGGCCTCGTCCGGGGACACGGGCTCGCCCTCGTCATCATTGGACTCCGGGATCACATCACCGGCCTCGTCCGGGGACACGGGCTCACCTTCGTCATCACAGGCCTCGTCCGGAGACACGGGCTCGCCATCGTCAGCTTCGGCCTCCGGGATCACGTCACCGGCCTCGTCCGGGGACACGGGCTCGCCATCGTCAGCTTCGGCCTCCGGGACCACATCACCAGCCTCGTCCGGGGACACGGGCTCGCCTTCGTCCTCTCCAGCCTCCCGGACAACCTCACCGGCATCGTCCGGGGACACGGGCTCACCTTCGTTCTCTTCAGCCTCCGGGATCACATCACCGGCATCGTCCGGGAACACGGGCTCGCTGTCATCCGACACGCCGTTCTCGGACACAACCGCCATCTCGGCGCCGGCATCAACGTCATTGTCAGAAACGTAAGACCCGTTGAACAGCTGGGCCTGCTCAGACTCGGGCAGCTCGGACACACTGCCTTCGGTCACGGCGATATCCTCGTCACTCACCATGTCCTGCAGGGACGCCTGCTCCGAAGCGTCGACGATATAATCGTCGTCCAGGGTATGTACGCTGGGCACATCGTCTGACGGGATGTACGGGATGTCCATATCGCCGGTATCTTCCGACAGGACGCCGGTCTCCGGCGTGACCTCGCTCTCAAAGCCCATCTCGTAATCATACTCGGCGTCATAGAACCGATCCAGGAACTGGTTCAGGTCCGCCGGGGACAAAGTCTTGAACAGGTTGGTCAGGCACCGAGTCATGGACTCAACGGAATGGTAGACACTGCCCAGATAAAGATAACGCCCGATCAGGTTCCAACGGCGATCACGCTCCAGTTCCTGGTCAAAAGGAACCTCGCGCAGCGCGGGGATATTGTCCGCGAGGACTTTATGAGCCGGCGGCAGAAGGACATTCCCGACGCCCATACCGGCCAGGAATCGCTTGAGCGGCGACCACTCAGGCACGTGCTCCAGGATCCAGTCGCTGCCGTCGTCCTGTCCGCGGGCAAACTCCTGTATCAGGAACTGGACGGCATCGACATTTGCGCCGACACACATATCCAGGACGCACTTGAATGCCAGGTCAGAATACAGGACCAGAGCGTTGTCATCAGTCAGCAGTCCGACGGGCCCATCCTGGTCGGCCGGCAGCGCCGTCCGCTCCGCCCTGTTGTTCCAGGAATAGTCTGAATACACCGCGCACACCGGGCCGCGCTTGCTGGCGGGCCTGGCATTCAGCGCGTCAAGGTCGATAAAACCGTTTTCACATGGGATCCTCATGATACCTTTCTCCTTTTTGAATATTTTATTGCGGCTGTTGCTGCCGCGGGTCAACATACGGGTTCTCGTCCACGACAACACGGTCGCGCTCCGACGCGTCTCGCACGATCTCACGGAGGGACTCCATCATGCTGCGTTTGGAAAGCTCCTCATAGACGGGATTGTCAAGGCGGATCGTCGCGGTGTTGGTCCTGGCTCGGATCGCCTCATCATAAAGGGTGTGGTAGGTGTTGTCGTCCCGGTAATCGTTGGCCACATCCATCATGGCCTGGATGTCGCCGGGATCGACGATACCCGCAAGGCTGTCTTCCTGTCCGGTATCCCTCAGGTACGCATAGGCTTTATCCCATGCCTCGCTGCGCCGCTGCGCCATCTCCCGGAAGTTCCGGACGTTTTCCGGTGAGATGCGGAAATCATAAGTAAAGTCGTAAGCCATGTGGTGCAGGTCATACGCTTTCACGTCGTCAAACCGGTACCTGGTACCGGATTCAACCTTTTCGGTCTCCGGGTCAAACTCAAGGCCCATGGTGGCCAACTTTTCCCGCAGGTTGCGCAGGCTCCGCTGGTACTCCTGGTCCTCCATCAGCATCATCTGCTGGAACGCCCCGGGGTTGGTGATCAAAAAACCGGCGCCGGTCAGGTCGTACTTCTTCGTCCCGTTCGCCTCGGTCTTCTCGGCACTCCCATGCTTGTCGATGATGTGCTTGTCTTCCGACATCGCATGCCGCCGGTTGGACCGGTATTTGAGCTGGAGGGTGTCATCGACATCTTCTTTGTATTCATCCGGCATATGGAAAAAGTGCAGGAAACGCTGGTACTTGTTCATCAGTGCCTCGTTATAATCCTGCTCGATCTTCAAAAAATCGTACAAAGCCTTGGATTCCGGGTTATAGGTCTCCTGGGCGCCGTCCTCGTATTGATGGACCAGCTCACCGACCTTTTGAAATGCCTCAGTGTGATAACGAAGCCGTCCCGCGTAGGACCGTAGCCGGAACCCAAACTCGATCATCTTGTCGTCTTTGATGTAATTCGCCATCTCTTCGTATGGCATGCACATGGCGTCCATGAACGGCGTATTGAAATTGATCGTGCTGTCGTCTACGGTCTTGAGGACGTCGTACACGGCGTTCATGCCACGCTCCAGGACCTCATCCCGGAACTTGACCTCCTGGTCACGGACGGCCTCCTCGGGAGTCAGCCGCACGCGGACCGACTTGCGGTTCCGCCCGACGCCGCGGTATCTATAAGCGTAATATTCCTCAAAGTCGCCACGGGCCCGCTGCGCCTCCAGGTACTCATGCTTCTGCTGCAGCGCTTCGGAAAACCCGGAATCCGGCCGGTCAAGAAGGTCCGTGACATAGGCCCGCACGATCCCGTTGGCCTTCTTCATGTTGCCATGGATCTTTTTGACACCCCTGCCCTTCCGGACAGTCATCACGTCGTCCGGCCCGCCGTCCGTGTTGATACTCGCCTTCCAGAGCGATTTGTCGTCCTTGGGCAGGCACGCCAGCAAGTATTGCGGCAAACCCCGTTCCTCAATGAGCTTATAAGTGAACCGCTTGATGAACCCAATGGTATTCTGCCGCTCCTCCTCCATCTGGCGGGAGAGCCGCTTGTACACCTGGCACTCGCCAAGCGTATCGTCAATGCCGCGCCGGATCGCCTTCCGCATTCCCGCGTCCAGGGTCCCTTTCTGTTCCCCGTCCTTGGTAAAGCGCTTTCCCGGCCCCTTATCGACCATGGCCAGATGGCAATGCAAATGCTTCGTATCAACCTGGATCAGGCCAATGTAATCAAGGTCCGAAAACTGCGGCGAGATGTTCTTGAGTCCCTTCTGGATCGCCAGCCGGAGCTTCGCCTGGTCCGATTTGCCGTAAATATCCCCCGGCTTATTGACTTTCAAGTCCTTCGGGAGCACGCCCATGTCCTGCAGGTATTCCGTCTCAAACGAAATGACGGTCTTCAGGACGGGCTTGCCCTTCTTGTATTCCCTGTCCAGCATCCGTGACGTTTCCAGGACCTCGTTATGGGTCAAAGACAAGCTCCGCGGCCCGAAAGCCAGCCCGGAATAGCCCTGCATCTTCTCCATGTCATCCCGGAGTTTTCCCGGTGATGTGGACCCGCTGTCGATCGCCACGTCCGTGGCGCCGTCCCGGGCCATGTAACGCGTCACATAGTCAGAAATATCAACGCCGGCCATCGTCCGGTCACGGTAGATCTCCCGCATCTGGGCGTCCAGCTTGGAAAGCTGGTCCGGCCTGGCGGGGGACGGCGTCAGGTTTTCTGAGGCGCCGTCCCTGGCCATGTACTCGATCACGTACCGCCCGGGGGAATTTCCCCGGCTGCCATGGATCGTGAACTCATTGGCGATCACGATGGACTTGGACAGGTTGTGCTGCCCGGCCGCCATCAGACGAGGCCCATCTCACGGGCCAGGGCGTCAATATCGACGTCGGAACTGATAATGTCGCCGTCCAGGCTCTTCTTCTCCTGGACACGGGTCTCGGTCTGCCCGGTGATCTTGTTCTCCACCTGGACCTTGACGTCGGCATCACGCTTCTCCAGGCCCTTGCCGGCCTCAGCCTTTCCGGCCTCGCTCATGGCGTCCTTCTGCTGCTGCATGCGGGCCTGCTGCTCCGCGCGCCGCTGCGCCAGGCGCTCCCGGCGGCTCAGAGTCTTCTTCACGTCCTTGACAGCAGCCGCCGCGGCCATGGCGTCCTTCATGGCGTCATGGGTGGCGTAATGGATCTTGTCGCTCCGGTCCTCAATCACAGAGACGGGATCGTCCAGCTTCTCGGTGCCGGGCTTCTGGCCGACATCAGTGATCGGGGTGGTCATCACCTCGTCGTTCTGGCCAGGCGCCTTCGGCTCTGCCAGGGATTTGGCATCCAGCTTCGGACGGTCGACGGGGATGGTCTCAGCGCCGGCATAGATCATCCGGGTCGCCATGTCGTTCAAGCGGGCGTCCAGGGTGGCCTGCTCGACCTTGTGGCCGGCGTCCTCGGTCTGCTGGACCTCTTTCTTGCGGGCCTTGTCCGTCTGTTCCTTAATGCTGTTCACGGCATCCGCGACATTCTTGGCCGTGGTTTCCGGATGGGCGGTGCCGAACATGTTGGCCTTGGCCATCTGGTCACGCAGCCGCTGCTGGATCCGTGCCTGGGCGACTTCGACAAAGCTGGCGCCATCCGCCATGCTCCGGGTGGTTGGGGTATCGCTGAACCGACCGATCGGGGCGTCATACAGCGAGCGCCGGCGGATATCGGACGTGTCGCGGTCGAACTGGACGCCCTCGCGCAGCTTCGCGGACTGCTCCTCGTTGTGCTTCTGTGCTTTGAACGGCAAGAACGCCGCTGCCAGGGTGCGGTAGCCGGTCTTCATCGTGCTGGTGTGCAGGGAGAGCCGGTCCTGGATCTCGACAAACGTGATCGGCGTGTTGGCCACGGCCGAATAATCGACCTTACAGGGGATCTCCAAAAGGCTCCCGATCACGCGGCCCTGGCAGGACCAGCCGTTGTTGAACAGCCCATTGTTCGCCAGCGTGGCGATTTCCAGGTCAGAAAGCGCGTAGCTCATGGACGCCGTGACAGGAAAATCGTCACGGAAGTCAAGCTGGTCACAGGCGTTGGGGAACAAAAGCCCCGTTTTCTCCTGAAGGAACACGCCCTCGGCGTGCCCATCAAATTGAATGTACGGCCTGTAATTCTGGTTCATGTCGAACTGGATATGCGCCTGCTCAACGCGGAACAGCATATGGCAGTCGATCCCATACAGGCTGATGATCTCGGATTTGCGGCAGCGGCGGACGATGTCGTTTACGCGCCGGTCCCTTTTGTGGAACACGGTGCTGTGGATCCGATTGTCCGTCTTCTGCTGCGTAGTGGCGGTTGCAGCCATGTCTTAGCCCTCCTTATCTTCATCGAACTCATGGCGTTCCCGCCACGCAGGTCCCTTGTCGATCTCGCCGGTCTTCCGGTCAACGCGCCACAGGCGCCGTTTCGCGGCCCGGGCCAGCATCTTGATCACAGAAAACGACGCAAAGAGGGTAAAGCCGCAAGACATGCCGATCACCGTGTAACCGGTCAGCACATCGGTGACCGTCTCCATCCCGGCGACGCCCGTGGCGCCGATCAGGACCGCCACCAGGATCATCGCAACCTGGATGGCGACGTAACACACGATGCACATCACCATGCCATACAGCAGGCAGATAACGCCGTTGTGGCCCATGATCTTGGACCCGCGCCAGGACTTCGACATCACGTCGCCGAACAGCCCCGCCTGCTTTTTCGTTTCCTTCATTGCGTCGTTCATTTTCGACTTATGCTTCTTTGCCGCGATCGCGACTGCTGTGCTGCCCATTTTCATGTTTCCTCCTTATATCAGATCAGCCGTTATTGGTCTTTTTAAGCGTTCTGGACTGGTCAGGCGGCCAACATTTGAAATCAGAAATCGTAATGTTGTCCTCACCACCGGCACCGGCCGTATGGACCGCCGTATATTCAAACACGGCCGCGGTCTTGTTGCTGGAGTTGCGTGCCTGGAGATAGACATACGCCATATACCGATAATTCCCGTCGGAATCCTCGCCGATGGGATAGGTTACAAAGTCGCCCTTGCTGGACCGGCAGGTATAAGCGTCACTCACCTGGTCCATGACCCACTGCGGCGGGTTGCCCTCAGCATCCGGGTCAACATGGTTTTCCTTGCAGTACTGCAAGGCTGCCGACGTAACGTCATAGGGAGCCAGGAACTGTACGGTGAACAGGCAGTCACCCAGAATCTGTCGGTAGTCCTCACGCATCTTGTTGTACTCGACGGCAGATGCAAAGTTGACGGACGGGGAGATAAAATCCCAGAACTTGCCATCATCGGCCTGCCACCGCCCGGTATCCAGCCCGTCACCTTCCCAGACAATATTCACGGTATCGGACGTATCGATCTGCCCCTGATGCGTAAAGTATTCATCGCTGGAACGAAAATTGTCAACTTCATTCTGCAGGGCGATCAGCGCCTCGTTGACACCATTCTCACCAACGTCATAGTCCTCGAAGAAATTCCCGGCGACGTTCATGGCAACGCAGACAACAAGCGCAAACAAGAAGAACACGCCGCTGATCATCAACTGCTTTTTATGGGCGCCACACCAGGCGCCAAACCCGCCAACGGCTTTCGGCATCGCGGGCCCGCCGCCGGCTCTTGGCATTTTGAGCTTCATATCGTTCTCCCCTTTCTTTTATCGCGCCGGTGATGCAATGTTGCTTTCCGGCTCCTCAGGCTCTGTCTCGACCGGCGGCTGCTCCGCCTCGGAATCAGCGATCTGCTGGTCCGTCGGCATCTCAGGATCCGTCACACCTTCCGTGCTGCCAGTCGTATCCTGGATGATGTCACTATTATTTTCGCTCGGACTGCCATCATTTGCCGGCACCGACTCATCGCCTGTCAGTCCGGGGATCAAGTCGTCGATCATATCCTGCAGGTCCGGATCGATCGTGGAGGAATTCGGGTCGGCCTCGATCGCGCCGTTCTGGTCCAGCATGTAAGCAAATTGGGAATAATATGTGTTGGAATCGACCGCAAACTTCCCGGTCTCGCCGTTATAAGACCCGAGCTTCAGGGCGATCAGGTACTTCGTCCCGCTGCCCTCGGTATACCAGCAGGACCAGAGGCAGTCGTACGTCGGAACCTGCGCGTCATAGAACGTGTCAAACTGCCACACGATCGGCGTCGCATGGGGGTCCAGCTTCCCGCCATACCAGGGGTTCACATTCGGACTCCCGGTCAGGACGGACAGTCGGGACTTCGCTTCAGTCCCAAGGCCGCCATCCTTAAAATATACATTCATCAAGTCGGCCAGTTCCTGACCGCCTTCCTGGGCAGAATACATCTGCTTCGTCTCGGTACGAACGCCAGCATCGTCACGTTTGGCGTCGTTCTCTTCATGCCACGCCGCCGCCTCGCTTTTGAGGGACGCATAATCGGCATTCAACTTGTCATACTGGGCCTGCAGGTCCTGCACGTTGTCATAGTGCCGCTTGATCCCGATACCGCCGGTGATGACCATCGCCAAAGCGACCAGGACGCACAGGGCGTCAAAGATCTTGAACTTGATGGCTGTTTCGCGCTCGATCTGCTTGTTGATATTCTCCCGCGTTTCGCTGCGGGAGTTCAGATTTACGGCCATATGCCTTTCCTCCTTCTGATTTTTCCGGCCTCCGCCGGCGCCTGAGGCTATTATAGCACACCCCTCAGGAAAAAACAATATACTTTTATATAAAATTATTAAAAATGTTCATCCAAGAAAACCCCCGGCCCCGAAGGACCGGGGGCCCAGCCTCACACCTTAATCGTAATGTCGTGTCTCAGACATTGCAGCGTTATAAAGATCGATCAGGTTTCGCCAGTGCGAGTTATCGCCCTGTCCGTAAGTATCGGTGAAGTTCGTCGGTTTATAGCCGATCACGTTGCCGTCCTCGTCCTTGATCTCAACGCTGCCGTAGCCCCAAACCTGGGAATCAGCGCCGGCAAGATCACTGTCGCTGGAAACAGCACCGCCAGGCGTACCGCCCTGATAAATGAACCCTTCATTCAAGTCGCCGTCGCCATCAGCATCCGCGCTGCCCGTGGGAACGCCCTTCGGAGAAACGGAATTGTCGTCTTTACGGGAGATATTCCGGAACAACATGTAACACGCCGTTCCTTCACTCTCATCAGCATCCGAATGGACGACCTTGAACATGCTCTTGAAGTTCAGGTACTGTGTCATCATGCCGCGCGTGCCGCGGGACGCGTGCGTCACCCAGTTGGCATTATCGCCCTTGTAGAGCTTGATGTTCTCGTCATTGTCGTTGCCAAACTCGTCCTGGGCCTGGTCCGTCGGCTTATGCGTAACGGGATCAGAATACTGGTATTCCGTAACTTCCTTCGTAAACGGAACCACGTACGCCTCGTCTTCATCGGCATCACGGAAACACTGTCTCGGATAGACCTCCGTGTTCGCCTTGCCGCTGGCCGACGTCGCATTGGTCGTTACTTCGCCCGTGTCAGCGTCCAGATACTCTGTGCCGGACGCAAGCTGCCACGTACCATCGTGGTTGTCAGTATAGGCCGGGTTCGGATTATTCTGCGTACCGTCTGCCCGGATCCACTGGTCCGTCGGCTGGCCGTCCTCGTCCAGCCAAAGTTTCGGGGACGATGTCGTGGACGCCATCTGTTTCTTCTCAGGATCCCAGAACCCGGTGTAATACTGGAAGTCACGCCCGTTGTCCAGGTCGTCACGCGTCAGGCCGGCCTTGTCCTGGCTGCCATAGGTAACATGGAATACATGTTCGTCGCCCAGGATCTCACGGAGCAACGAGTTGCCGAAATCGATGTTTCCATTTCCATTCTTGCCGTCAGGTCCGCAGTCATCATTATGGCCGTAATTGCCGGCCTTCGGGTCAACGCCGTGCTGCGAGCCGACGACGGCCACCTCGCCGTATCCATAATGATCACTGACGCCTGTCTCACCATGCGTGTCAGGGTCGAACCGAATTGACTCAATGCCGCTGCCGTCACTGCCGGGGCCAAAACCCTGATATACGGTCACGGTAACGCCGTTCACGGTCTGGTCGTTCGATTTGCCATATCCGACACGGTTTCGGATCGACTCGCATCGCTGCAGGTCTTCCGGCACACAATTCTCAGATACCTCATTGATCGTCTCCGCATCCTCACCACCTGTGCCGCTCCGGATCGCGTTACCTTCGATCGTAAAGTAGCCCAGGAGACCCTGCCGACCGGAAGCACAATAACCGATAGTCTTGTCATTACTGGAACAATCATTCCAATAGTTCGGAGTCTCGTCGGCAATATGGTTGACGCCAACACCTTCGATGTCATTGGGGTTAGTCAAACTTTGAGCAGACCCATCAACCTTTGTAGACCAAGCGTTTTGAACAAAACCATAATAATTGTACTGAACAGCCTGAAGCAAATTAGCCTTATCGGGAACAACAGTACCGCCAACCATCCAATTGCTGATCTGGAACGACTCAGTCGGATTTTCAACAACCGGAATCGCCATGTAAACAGCAATACCGCTATGATAACAGTACTCCAGATAATTACAGCCCCAATGATCGTGGCAATAATCACCCTCATCACACTCATTATGAACAGGACCGTGTTCCTTCACTGCATGTGAAAGAAGATATTCACAATTGTGATAACAGGAATCACCACAACCAAGAGTTTTGCCACATGCCGGGCACGTAGTTGTACCACACTGGCAACCAAAAATCGGATCATCACAATCACATCCGCCTTGGCATGGACCATAGAATGTCTGGCCGTTACAAGTCTGATGTCCCGGCGGTTTCATGGAATAACTGATCTCAGTGCCATCAGCTAGGAAATACCGGGCCTTACCATAACCAACAATGCCAGACATATTATACTTACCACGAAGGTCAATGTGGCCAAAATCGATCGTATCGCCCCAGTCAGCATCCCAACCAACAGCATTCAGCTCAAGCTGCGTATCGATCTTATTCGTATCGGGATCAGTCACATTGCAGTCATCATCATAATACGGGCATTTGAAACGAGACGGAGCATAGTCAATGTCATCCAAACGATCATCGTGGAAACACATCTGTGCATGGGTGTGATAATACGGGATCACGATCCACTCACGCCGGTTATAGTCGTCACGAACATCCAACCGGGTTTCACCGTCCTGACGATGG
The DNA here is from genome assembly GCA_947587485.1 of uncultured Oscillospiraceae bacterium. Taxonomy (GTDB): domain Bacteria; phylum Bacillota; class Clostridia; order Oscillospirales; family Oscillospiraceae; genus CAJOIG01. The sequence goes on from CANPXZ010000001.1 coordinate 84,800, forward strand.
TCGCCGCCAAGGAGACGTCTGCCCATTTCCTCATTGCTGGCGTCATCTTCGCCATAAATATAATCAGTATAGCGAACCAGGCCCCAAGAGCTGGCAAGTGTGGCAGAATCCTTACCGTTGTTATCACGACGGCTACCACTCGCCTCAGCATCCAACGTTGCAGTAGATTCCAATGCGCTTTCCCAGCCGGCCTTGCCGCCAGACACCTGCTTACCGGTCGACGAATTCAACGCCGCCACCATATAAGCCAGCATATTGATGTTGCCGTTCTGGCCGACCACGTAATGCCGGTCGATCCAGGCAAGACGGTCGTCCTCTTCAGTCTCAGAACCGTCAACACCAATGGCATCGCCAGAGGCCGAGCCTTTGAACCCGCCGTCCATGGCATTCCGCTGGGAATTGCCCTTGCCGCTGCCGGCGCTCCAGTCTTCCAGGCCACCCGTCAGGTCACTTGTCGGGAAATTCAGGCCCTTCGAGCCTTCAAGCGCCAGGAACGGGTTCAAGGCATAGATCTCAGCATCATAGTAATCGCTGTTGAACACATGCTGCGTATCCTCGTGGGCGCCATTGCGCTCTATCGAATTGGAATCCATGTTCGGGTTGTAGAGGGCCTTCTGGTAATAGCTGACCGCGTGCATCGGAACCGTGAAGTAATTCTTGAACACTTCCGTCCCGTCGCTGCCCATGGACAGGCCGCCAACTCCGTTCATGATCTCTTCAATGTCTTTTGCCGTCAAGCCGTACCTGCGGTCGGGACGGTTTGTCATGCTGGCCTGCATGGCCGTGTCATACACATCCATTCCGGAACCGACGCGGCTGAACAAGTACATCGGACCAAAATTCCGTGCCTCATAGTTGCTGTCATCGCCGTTCCGTTCGATGGACCAGAGCTGGGTCAGATCCTGCAACATGTCATTAGAGACGACCGTATTGTAATAGAAATACCGCCCAGAAACATCGGTCTCATCCGGGATCCTGGAGAACCGGCGGTACACGTTGCCAATGATGTGGCCCGTGTCGTTTCCGCCGCCGTCGCCAAGCTGCCACACGTCGGCATCCTCTTCAGACGGAAGCGTGCACATGAGCGACGCCATGCCAAAACGCAGGAACTGGTTACAACGGTACTCAATATCCGTAACCAGCTCATACCGCCAGAACGGGTTATCGTCACCGTCCTGCGTCATGGTCCAGTCGCGGTCGGACCCATCGTCGTACCAAGGCAGTTCGTTGTTATCCACGCTGTCATAGTCACCGGTCCCGCCGCCTTCCACATCACCGGCACCAACGGTGTTCCAGTCCTCAAAAAAAGACTTGTTGCCTCGGGCCAGCTGCGTCTGGTACTGTTCGATCTGGTCATCCGCGGAATCGTAATAGTTGTCCTCACCCAGCTCAAACTCGGTGTACAGGTCATCTCCGTCCGCCGTCTTCGCGGCGGCATCGTCATCCGAGTTATGGATCAGGCGGACGAAGATCTCCTCCCAGGCCTTGAACTCCGGAAGGCCGGTCTTCAGGTTATATTCGTCCTCACGGCCGATAGACTCGTTGAGCTTCTTGTCCTCATTGTCCATCGCGCCGGTGCTCTGTGTCTCCAGGAACGTGTAGCGCTGGTCCGCACCCTTCTGCGCAAATTTGTCCTTATAGGACAAACCGGCCTTCATGATCTGCGGGACATCGATATCCAGGTCACCCTTTATGAGCTTCGATGCCGGATCAGAATTCGGACTCAGGTCAGCGTTGGAACCGAACAGCTGATACTGCTGGAACAGCCACTCCATGCCCCAGAATGCCTGCACCGTACTATCGCCAACATACGTGATGATGTGGCGCGTCGTATTCGTGTTGGAGTTCGGCCATCTCAGATTCGCCAATGCCATGGCGGCTTCTTCCGCCGTCGGCGTCGTAGTATCGGGATCTATCTCATCCTTACCCGCGGGATCAGTATCATCAATACCGGCATCGGGAGACACGCCGCCATCATCGCCAACGCCGCTTGCCGTAGCACCGCTCATAGACGCGTCATTCAACGTACCGTTGGCCGCATCAATGGACCAGGAGATCATCACCGTGCCCGGAGAGATCTTCGAGGTCGCGCTGGCCGGATAATAATCGTTGCCGCGCAGGAACCCGGCAAACTCCCAAAGACCGCCGTTCCCGCCGGTACTCATGCGGCGGTCAGGGTCATGCTGCGAACCGGCCTTCTTACCGTCAACAGCCCAAAGCAGCTGGTACTTCGGGTTGCCAGCAGGGAACTTGTCATCCGCCCCGGCGATCCGGACAGCCGTCGCCGTACCGCGGTCGCAGGAAGAAAAGAATCCGATGTTGCCGCCAACACCAGTCTCCTTCGGGAAGGCGATCAGATGCGCGAAATAATAATATTCCGTACAGGCAATACAGTCAAGTTTCCCGGTGATACCGGGACCGTGATTTGCATAAGTGGGCTGGCCGTCAGTACCGTCATCATCGATTTTCGTGCCTTCGCGGATATCAAGGGAGTGGGAATTCGGATCACCATTCACGCCTTCCTGGAAGTCCCAGTCATTGATGATCAACGGGGAACGTGTCGCACGACGGTACTCACCATAAGCACCGGCAACGTTTTTATAGTCGCCGCCTTCGATGAACGAAATAGACACGGCCGCCTTTGCGATATCGTTCACATCGATATAGGTCTTGTTCTTGCAGAGCTGGATCGTATTGCTCTTCGCCACGGCACTGGTAAAGCTATCGTCTGCCAGGATCTCAGCCATGGAGACTGTATCCTCGGTAAACTCGCTGTTTGCCACGGCATTGTCGACCATCTCGTTGACGCCAGGGCCGCTGGCGCCGTCATAGTGATCAAGACGGGCGAGACGCTTATCCACGTCGTTCAGGCTGCCGCCGGAAACCATATATCTGAAGAACGACCGGACTCCCTCCTCGGGGCTGGAAAACCCAGTGACAGACGCTGCGTTGTCAGGCGAGAAATCCGTATAAGTCGTCTTCATTTCAGCCAGCAGGAAAGCGCACTGGTACTCAAGGTCAAACACGCTCACGTCCTGTGTGACCTTGTCGATGCCTTCGATCAGGCTGATCGCGCGCCCGGCCGTCCATTGGATCAGGCCGATGCCGCAGCACATATGGCCGTCAACGATATAGAACGAGTTCCCGTTCCAACCGCCGCCAGACTGGAACGCCTGGCCGTATGTATAATACGCCTGCAGCGTCGTATCGGCACTCGCCCCGCTGTCAGGGCCGGCAACGGATACAAACTGCTCTTTCGCGGTTTTCAGGATGAAATCGCTCTCCAAACGAGCCGGATCGATCCCGGACTCAACGCCCATGCAGGCGAGCATGCCTTTCAGGAAGTTGACAGGATACCCAAACTGGTTGCAGAAAATATCATACATGATATTGACATTTTCCTGCACATCGTTGTCGGCACCCTCGCCAGTCCCGGGCAGCTCAAGCTCCCCCGGCTCGCACTGGAGCGGCGGGTCGTTTTTGACGACGCCGTCGTTCTTGTAAGTCGTGAAAAGCCCAAAGATCGAGAAGCCGAATACGGAACACAGCGTGACGATAATGGCGAGCATCTTCGGCTTCGCCAACGTCGTCAGGATATTCTTTCCCGGTATAACGGAGCCAAGCCCGCCCCCGAAAAACGAGAGCAGGCCTCCGCCGTTCTTTGTCTTTGCCTTCTTCGGCCCGAAAAGCAAGTTCCGGGCCCTGTGCAGCAGGCCGCCCTTGGACGACTTGGACGTCCCAGTCGTCGTTTCGGTCGAAGTCTTCTGCACATGCTTGTTCTGCTGCGCCTGCGACTCTTCTGAAGAAGCCGGAGCCTCCTCGTTTTCAGAGTATGTATTCAGGCTTTGACGGGTCTTGCCATTGTCTTTCCCGTTCTGTTCGTCCATGTAAGAAGCCATCTATTGGACACCGCCTTTCGGTAAAAATCGCTTATTTTATGATCCACAGGTTCTGCCAGTTGACACCATTGTTGGAAGAAATGGTCTCACCGAGAGCCTGGACTTTGTTTTCAAGCTGGAGCATGCCGTCAAGCTGTTTGAAATAGTCAACACGCTTGAGCAGGTAATCATTCAGCGCTTTTTCATAGGCGAGGATCAGGCCCTGCACCGTCGACGTATCATTGGCGCTGCCGGTGCTCATATCGACAAACGACCCGTCGGACTTACGCCAGGAATCATAAGTGATCTGCGTCGGCATCGCGTAAGAATACTGTGCCTCGGACGTAGCTTTCCACTCCGAATAATCCATGTACATGCGGTTGAGCGGTGTCCCGGTCGGGTACTCTTTATAAACCTGGGAGATCAGGCCGTTGGACATCAGCTGCCCCTGCCAGTTAAAGCTGACGCAACCGGGATTCAGGTACATGGTATGCAGATAATAATACGGAAGCTCCGTATCGCCGTCCATATACGTCGCCCCAGCCATGTCACCAGTCGTATACCCGCCCTCAGGCGTTGCGGTGGCATCAGGGCTCTCAGGCGTCGCGCTGCCATCACCGTAATCAAGGTAATGGCTGCCGGAAGACTGTTCGGAGGACTCAGCCATCGCCTCATCGAACCGCATCGGCTCTTTGGTAAAATCGTTGGGGTGTGTATCGATCATGTCACCTGCGATATAATACGGCAGATCCGGAACAACGACGCCAAGGTCATGCAGGGTCGTCTGATACTGGTAAATGCTCCGTAGGTCCGTGGACATCAGGTCCAGGTCAGTCTGTGCCGTCTTCTTATAGGATTCAAACAGGCCCGTCACGGTGCCGTCCTGACCACCAAACTTGATCGGTAAGTCCGCCAGGATCGCCAGCGGCTGCGGGTTCGATGTGTTCATGACATCAGCGACCGTCGTACCCTTCGCAGCGAAATTCAGGAACAGCTCGATCTGGTTGTGGGCGTTGAAAGAACCGTTGCTCCCGCCCGTGCCGGTACCGTCATTGGCCATCTCAGAAGCAGACGAATCATCACGGATGATCAGGTCATAGATCTGGCTGGCAAAGCCCCTGGCGTCAACGAAATAGAACCCGACATACCCGGTGGACCCGAATACATACGTCGTCAGGGACGGATTGTTCGTGATCGGGGCGTCACGGCCGGTCAAAAAGCACTCATACTTCATCGCATCGACGGACGACGTCGACGGGTTCTTGAGGAGCAGGAACGCCTTCGTATGGTTCGTATCCGTGATCATGCCAACGACCTCGCCCGGGTCGCCGGTCCTGGACCACGTAAATGTGGTCGTGTACAACGCCGTATCAGATACGCGTTTCAAGTTCTTCTGATGCTGCACATGCCCTCCGTAAATGCCCATGCTGATCAGCACGGCAAGGCACAGGAACAACATGATGAAGAACCTCTGTGCGCCATAATGTCTCCCGAAAATTTTGAACATGCCCATTTCCTCCGTTTCAGTTTATGTCTCGGCTCCTATTATACAATAAAAAAATATAAAAAGCAACATGTTTTCATGCGGGATTCCGGAAAATAAAACGGCCGCGGCCGCGCCGGCAGGTATAGTTCCTGCGGGACGCAGCCGCGGCTGCCGCATGCGGTATGCTTTTGTTTGGCGCGCCTGTTTTTTATAGGGCAAAACCCTATGTAGGCAAGTGCCGGATCAATGGCCCAGCTTGTTCAGCTCTTCCGCCAGACCGCCACCAACGCCGCCGCTGGAAGCCGTCATCATGTTGAAGAACACAGAGCCAGCGCAGAACATGGCGCCAACGCAGATCAGCAGGATGTTGGTCACCCAGCTCACCTGGGTCTTGCCATGGGAGATGAGGCCCTGGGCGATCTTGAAGATACCGACGATAACCATGGCCACGCCAACGATCATCATCAGGACACGACCCCACTGCACCAGACGCTCACGCACATGGAGCAGGAAGTTGTTGGCATCCCAGCCGCCGGACAGGATCGGACTACCCATGAAATTGATGAGAGACATAGCGATTTACCTCCTTCTTCATAGTGTAGGTCAGGAGGCCGTCTTCATGCCCCTTGCCTACCAATGATTATAGCGCGATATAAACGAGAAGTCAACACCTTTTTTGAAAAAATTGTTTCTTTTTATAGTGTTTTATATTTTTATATTGGCTTTGCCGCCCCGGTCACCCGAGGCGGCATTGCCGTCATAAAAATCACACGTTCTGAGACCCGTCGGGATTGATCTCATACCCGTACTCGTCATAGCTCGGGCCGGCCGCTTCGCCGCCGGACTCGCCGCCAAGGTTGTACGTGTTGTAGTTGCTCACGTTGGCTCCGCCGCCAGCCATTTTCTCAAGGTCTTCGGCAGTACCTGCAGGCGGCATCTGGGCGCCGGCCTCATAGGTATAATTGACGGAACCGCCGGAAGGCTGCCCGCCAGCCTGTGTCGGCATATACGTAACCGTATTATTGCCGGCAGGATTCACAGGCTGGATCGGCATATACTGCCCATTCGGCATCTGCATCATGATCGGCTGCTGGCCGCCATTCTGACCGGCCTGCATGACGAACGGCTGGCTCAGGTCGCCAATGCCGCCACCAACGCCCTCGCGGATCGTCTCGCTGGTGGTAATGCGTTCGACCGTATGGCCGCCACCCACATCGCCCTGCTGGCCGCCAAAGCTGCCAAGGCTGCCGGAAATACCGCCGCCAGGGCCACCCTGGACATTGACGTTGACACCGCCCTGCTGGACCACGGTCGTTCCGCCTGCCGCCTGCACGGGCATGCCCTGGACGGCCGCCGCGGCCGCCGCGTTCGGCATCTGCGTGGACATTTGCTGCGCAGCCATCGGGGCCGCCTGCACGGGCCCAAACACCGCCGGACCCTGGACGACGCCATAAGAGCCGCCGCCAGACACAGGTGCAACGCTTCCGCCAAAGCCGCCAGCCATGGTGTAGCCCATGGCCGCCATGCCGCCGGCAGCCGCGACGTCCTCCTTGCGGAGCATCATGCCGGACTGCTGCCCGCCGCCGCCATTGCCGACAGCGACATTCCCGCCGCCACCGGCTGCCGTGATGCTCTCCTGGATGGAGTCAGACGCGCCGCCGGCCGTAATGCTGCGGACGAACCCGGGCGAATTATCCATCCTGGCGGAATAGGTCTCCGTACCGGACACGCCCTTAGCCTCATTCATCTTGTCGATGACAAGGTCCGCGTTCTGGCCGAAGTTCTGCTTAGCGAACTCGTCGATCTTGGACTGGATCTGCCCGGGGTCCGCGCCGGCCGCCGTCATGGCGTTGATCTCGGCGTGCTGCTCGCCCGTCAGGCCGTTGCCGTCAAAGTTCCCGGCCGCAGCCTTGATCCGGCTGACGTTGCCGGAACGGACGGCGTCATACGCCTGCTGCGTGGCCTCGGTCGACATGCTGGCTGTCGGCAGGTCGGAGGCCTCAACGGAAGCATCCGCTGCCTCGGCGTCGGACGAGTTATCGTTGACCTTGTACTGGCCCTTGCCGCCGCGGGCACGCGCCACGGACACCGTGCGGGCATTGCCGTCAGAGTTGTCAGAACTGCCGTACGTCTCCATTGCGTCACGCCCGGACGCCTCGTTGATCTTGTCAACGACAGCCTCATGGTCGTCACCAAAGTTCTCCTGGGCAAACCCATCGATCATCTGGGCAACTTCCTTCTCGGACATGTCAGGATTGTCAACGATCGCCTGGTTGACCTTGTCGGCCTGTTCCTTAGTCAGACCGTTCGAATCATAAATCTTAGACGCCGTGCGGAGCGTCTGCTGGTCACCGTCGCGAGCCGCCGTATAGGCCATCTGTGCATCATTGTCCAAGTTGGCAGGCTTGCCATCAGATTTGGGAACGGCAGGAATATCAGCGCCTTCGACAGGCTGCAGCCCGGCGGCTTCATCAGCCTCGTCCTGGGACCTCAGATAATCACCGTAATCAGCGACGCCCATATCCTTGGCCTTCTGGTAGTTCTCTGCACGCATCGCCTGTGCTGCCTCGGCTCGCTGGCTGCGAAGATCATCAAGATGGGATTGGGCCTCATCGACATCTTCCTGCGTACCCGTGCCGTCAGCCAACGCCTTCTCAGCATCGGAAACATCCTGTTCCGCAGCCGCGATTGCATCATCGCCGTACGTATCGTCGTTACGAAGATCGTTAAGCTGCGAATCTGTCAGCGACTGCCAATCATTGGCACCGCCGACACCGCCGGATCCATCGCCAAGGGCAGCCTCTGCATCTGCTGTAGCCGACCGGCCTCTCGGGTAAGTACCATTCGCATAATCTTTGACGTCCTGCATCGCACCTTCATAATCACCTTCAGAGAGCTTATCATGGACATCAGAACCAAGGTCGCTGTCAGTCAAATCATTCACAACGTCATCCAGAGTACCCTGGTCAGCCAGGGCACCGGCAACCATCGCGCCGGCCGCAACACCTGCAGCAGCCTTCATCATACCAGTGGAAGCGCCTGTAGGCATCTCGGCACTCGTACCGAACACTGTATTCAGTACATGTGTCAGCATGGATTTGATCGTGAGCGTAATGGCCTGGCGCCACTTCAACAGCTGGAACGTACCCCAAAGGATAATCAGTGTAGACAACAGCCCAGACATAATGGAATACGTCTCCGGGTCATTCACTGCACCAACCGTACCGCCTGCTGTAGAATTGAACACGTTCAGGATGACACGTACGACTTCCTGCACAATACGGATCAAAAGGTCAATAATGTTGACCGCCTGGGTGTACAGAAAAATCGTAACCAAGAGTTCTGCACAAATCGACAAAACTGTAAGCAATCCTTCAACGAAACCCTGTACCGAACCAAGGATCACTTTGAACATGATCGGAAGAGCCTTGATCGTCTGTACGATCGTATTCATCAACAAAGAAATGCCGAACGCCCAACCGATAATGCCAACGGAAAACAGGATACAGATAACATACAAGATCTGGATGATCTCAGGGATACCGGAATATGGTGTTGTGACTGAATAGTGCATCATACCGACACCGGCATTCGACGTACGTTCAGGATTATATACATATGCCGCGCCATCGTCAAACATGGTATGCATATAATTGTACAACGCAAGCGGCGACATACCGCCATTGGCAAGGTTATAGGTATAATCAACAGTCAAACCGCCACTATTGGCGACTTTCCCTTTTGCACTTGCCGCAGACGTATTGATCGTTGAACTATCATCAGCACTGCTATCAGTGACAATACCATTACGGAGCGTGCTTCGCATTATAGTACCAGAACCAAGTTTTACACCATTAGCAGTTACACCGGTATAAGAATTACCAGATGTACCAGCAAGAGCAACGCCATTCAAAATAACAGAAATTTCATCACCGCCATCTTTATGGCCCAAAGGAACCGCCATACCATTCACATCATCTTTATACAACAAACGCGACTCGGCGATATTAAGCGCTTCCTTTGATACAAACGACCAAATACGTTGATGCGCGCTCTGCTCACCAAACAACTGTTCAACAACCGCACCACCAACATCTGCTTCCTCACTATCCCAACCGCCATACTGTCCGAGTAATTGATAATCATATGAAAAAACAGATGTCAAACTATCAGGCAACACCGTGGCAGAACGTGCATATCTGAGCAGCAGATTACGTGCAACCTGATACGCTTTCGTGACATCAACAATGCCGGTACCACTGGTATCAAGAATATCACTATAATCTGAAGTCGACGTACTAGAATCAAAAATGTCACTCAAAAATTTTTGTTGTGTGTTTTCGGATATAACTGCCTTACCAGTATCATCACACGCTGCGCCGATATTGGCAGAGTAAACAAACTTACTCATGTCAATCTCCTTGCCATCAACTAAAAACGTATAATCGCGTGTAGCTGTATTAAATTGGACCTGAAGTTCCTTACCGTAAGAGCCGTCAACCTGGAACGCCCTGTTGCCATGGAAATCATTCTTATTTACAGTCCAGCCCTCAAAGTCAAGGAATTCCTGAAAAATATAGTTTGTCACAGCATATGAAGTATCATCTGCGCTGGCAGCGATCAAATTAAGGCACTCCGTATAAACCATACCGATCAAAGGAATACCAATGATCATAATGACAAACCTGTACAACAATTTACGCCAACGGTTTTGAATCGTAGCAGCCTGATTATAGCCCTTTCCTTTCCAAATCGTAACAGATGCAACAATGATGACAATAGAAAGGCCAAAAATAACCCACCGCAATTTTCTCAATTGCAGATAAATTTTCTGAACTTCAAGCAGAAACTTATTTGTACCGCTGCCAGCAGGCAACAAACCTGCCAGCGTAGTAATCGTACTTCCGGCCGCGTCATAAAAGGCCTTGAAAATATTGAAACGCTGCATCAACCCGACAACGGACTTCATGATACCCGATGCTGAATACGCAAGGATGTAAAAGACATAGCAGGTATAGCCAATGATAGTCCGTACACCGTCAGCATTCGACTGGGCATCACGAAATTCATCAATACCCATATTAGCCAGTGCAGACCCAAAAACAATGTACTGGCTTATCAAAGAATTCGCAAAATATGTGTTTGAAGTCTCGTATGATGATGCTTTGCTCTGGCCATAAAAGCCAGACAACGTAGATAACGAAAACAACTTCGATGCATTATCCGTACCGCCTTCCCAAACATTGCCGGCATTATCAGATTCATCATCGCCAAGAATGCCAAGGACATTACCGATATTGCCCATCGACATGCCATTAGCAGTCGTGTCATATGCCTTGATATATCCAAGCGTTGTGCCAATGCTCTTTCCTTGGGCAGCAGACATATTATGCGAAAAAGCCTGGGTAATAATTTGAGAAAAACGCAGCAACGTTACATCCTGCCCGCCAACATTGGAGGCCACCTGATGGCCAGACGCCCCGACCGGCACGACCGCGATCGTCCCAGCAAGCACCAAAACAGCCAGGCACATGCTCAGGCCGTCAGCAAGGCGCAGCTTCTTCAGCGCCTTTTTGAAGAAATTCGAAATCCGTTCCATAAGACCGCTCCTTTACTTGATTTGTGCTTAGCGGAACCGCCGCTCCAGATCCGGGATGCCAAGCACCAGGTCGAAATTGAACAGGACGTTGGCGCCGTTACGGCGGATGAACGTGCGGGTAAGGCCTTTCTTGGTCAGGTTCCGCGAAAGGTTCGCCGGGATGCGCTGGTTCAGCAGCTTCTGATACTGGTCCACCTGGTTAGGGGTGAACGGGCCAAAAATCGTATAGTCAGCCTGGTCAAACCGGCAGAACTCCTGATCCTTGAAGCATTTGTCGATATCGTCGTAGGCGAAGCAGACGCGGCCGCCGCGCCGGTACAGCGCCTCAAACTGGCGGTTCACATACTCTTTGACCTCGTCAACGATATTTTCCGCGCCATGGATGATGACCAGGTCACCCTTTTTCAAACTCCGCACAGCGTACGAAACGATGTTGACGAACTGCGCCATGGCAAGCCCGTTGCCACGGATCATCAGGTCAGAAAAATCATACAGCACGCGGGCGGATTTGTCAACGTCATCGATCTCAGAGTTCGTGGTGACATTGAACAGGTCGCCGTCCGTGTTCAGCATCTCATTGAACGCGACCTTCAGGATACCAAGGGCCTCGACACGCTGGATGTCCACGACGTCGGCCGCGTTCGCCTTGGTGTGCTCCATGGAGATATACGACACGAACATGGACAGCCGCGGGTACTGTTTGTGGGGCAGGCCCAGAATACGGATGGCCCGCTTATTGTTCACGGCATCCTTATACCACATCTTCTGGTCAACGTAGTATTTCTCCAGGATCTCCTTCAGGACGCCCAGCACCATGCCTCGCTGCTCCGTGGTCAGCGGATGCAACTGCTCCAGCATCAGGGACACCTTCTGCAGCTGCTCCGAAAAGATGGACATCTCGTCGTCCACGTCGGGGTCGCCGAACATCTCGAACATGTTGATGTCGCCCTTGCTCAGGTTGATCCGGCGCGTCACGCCACCCAGCTTCGGGCCCAGCTCATCCATCTGCGTTGAATCGAAGATCAAATGGACGACGCGCCCATTGTGCATCAGGGACGACTGGGACAGCTTGGAACACCAGTAACCGGTGATCGGGCTGCGGACGCGGGTATTGTCATACTGGGAATTGGCGATCACGACGTGATGCTGGTAATTATCCACGTCAAACAGGATCGCCGCGTTATTGACGTCGTCCGTCATCTTGCCGACATACTCGCCGTTCTTGTCATCCAGTCCCTTCGTGACCAGGGAATACGACCCGGCAAACTCGCAGGAGGTGAAGTTATAGCGCTTCCCGCGCTGCTTCGAGGGATGCGCAAAAAGGTTCCCCAGCTCCTCACGCTGGCAGGCGTCAAACGAACCGGCATCGATCGTGCCAAAACGCTCGATATAGGTCTGCTTAATATTGTCAACGGTCTTGTCCAGGAGCTCCAGGCTGTCGGCCTTCAAAAGGAGCCGGTAGGTCACGCCTAAATACGCGGCGCCCTGCTGGAGCTCCGTTGCGATCTCCTGCAGCTCAACAGCCTGCTGCTGGTTACGCAGCTTGGTCGAGGACGTGCCGCCGTTGGCATTGGCCTCGTTGGTGTTCATATTGACGATGCCCTCGGTCTTGCTCTGGTGCTGCGCGACCCAGCCTTCGGAATACCGCATGATGTTCTCGAAAGAAATAGCCGTCACGCCGTCGGGCAGGGGAAGCACGATCCGGCTCACGCCCCAGAAGACACCAAACTTGTCGTTCTTGCCTTCCGGGTGTATGTAGGTCATGATGGTACAGTACTTGCCGTCGATCATGAAATAATCCGAAAAGAACTCGTACCGGCGCTTCGGCTTGATCATCTTCAGGAACGGTTTGTCCGCGTACGCAAACTCCATGTCCTTCTCGGCGGCCGCCGCCTGTTCCTCCGGCGTCAGGTTGCCCTGCTTCTTACGGAGCTTGAGGGCCAGGTTGTCAGTCAATTTAGAAAATGCGTTCGGCATGTGTTTTTACCCTCCCTCAAAATTATTCGGCCGCATAAACGGTGTGGAAGAAATCCGCCACGTCCTCGGTATAAAGCGGTTCCACCGCGCTGAACATCAGCGGCGAGTTATGGACCTCGTTCATCAGGATCGTATGGGCCTTGTTGGCATACTCCTTGGAACCGGCGAACAGCAGGAGATACTGATGGATCGACTTGAACTCGCCGCCAACGTAGTTCTCCAACATGTCGTAATTTTCCTGCATGATCTTGCGCAGGTCGTTATCGTTGATCCGCAAATTCTGGTACAGCTGGCGCATGCGCAGGCGCTGCGTCACGGTTTTCTGCGCCTCTTTGATCGTGACGATCTCGCACCGGATGAAGTCCGGCATCTTGCGGTAAAAGTTGTCCACGCGGTCAACGATGGCCGCCTTGTCGGAATCGAACAACAGGGAAGACGCATTGCCGACGACACGGTAAATGTACGCACAGGTCCCGTCCATGAACGTGACCAGGCCGGTCTTCTCGTTAACGTCCTTGATCTTTACCATGCGGTAAAACTGGGTCGCCGGGTCCGTATTGCGGGTCTTCAGGATGCGCGAGCTCTTCACGAACACGAACTCACCCATCTGTTTCAAAGCGCCCATGCGCATCTGGTTGCCACCGTCCCGGGAACTGCCAAAATAAGCGAACCCGATGAGTGCCAGCATGAAAACGCCCTTAAACGGCAAAGACAGGTTGTGAAATGGAAACATCTCAGAGTTGACCAGCAGGAAGCCGCCGAAAATCGCCACCATCCAGATGATCAAGACATAGAACGGCAGCGGGCGCAGGCCCATGCCGCTCTCTGTCTGCAGGGCGACTTCGACGTCCAAATAACTTCGGTCAAGGCTCGTCGGGATCTTGTACGATTGCTTCATTATGCCACGGCTCCTTTATTGTAGATTTGGGCCCCATCAAGACGGGCCTTTTCAGGAACCATCATAACACAAAACCGCGTCCATTTCAAGCTATTTCTATCAACAAAAAAATATAAATTCAAGAGGTAAAAAACATCTTTATATAAAACACATGCTTTTTATTGCTCTCAATCCATCATCCTGCCCCGCGTCCCGGGCAAAGACGGCGTCCATTGGGACTGGGCCTGCGCCCCGGCCTCCTGGGCAGCCTGCATCTGCTCCTGGTATTCCCGTTGGAGCGCCAACTTCTCTGCAGGCGACAACTTGTCATACCCGGCCATCTCCTCAGGCCGGACGATCTCCCCGGCCTCTGGCACATCGTTCTCCCCGCCGTCCAGGTACGTCTCTTTCAGCTGGTCATACGCGTTGGACTTATTCACCGTCTCCTGCGGGCCGGAAGCCTCGCTCTCAAGGACAATGGCGCGCCCGCCAGGATTGAATTCCTCATACGAACACTGCCGCATCGTTCCGGACTCAGCCTCAACGCCGTCAGACAGCCTGTACTCAGCCCCGGAGCGTTCCACGTAAGCCCGCATATCCGGGACTTCGCCGGCCCCGGGCAGGTCGTACACGGCGACAGCCTTGCTCAGGTCGTCATTGGCGACATAGCAAGACGCGTCGTGGTAGTGCTGCTGGTACCCGATTGCCGACATGATGTCGTCCATACGCTCGCCGAAATCGGCAGAGTTCAGGTCATCCGGGTTGAAAATCTTAGACAGGGCACCGCCGTCCACCAGATCGGAAAGCTCCTCCGGGGAGATCTGCACCGCGGCGCCGCGGGACGACATCATGCACTCGCCGCTCCGGACCATGTAATCGCCGGGAAGCAGAATGGCGTTTGCCGACGCCATGGCCCTGGCGTTGTACTGGTACAGCGCCTGCGCGATCTCCTTGATGTTTTCCTGCCGCTCCAGCATCCGGCGCGCCACGCGCATGCTCTCGGCATAATTCCTGCTCTCAGATTCCGTCATGACAAAATACCTCCTATCTTAATGGAACTACCTTTCCCCATTATAGACCCGGAACCGCCTTTTGTCAAAGGATTTTAGGGGTCTGTATAAACTTTATATGTGCCAAAATAAGAAAAAGCCCGCCATGGGAATGGCAGGCAGTCACGTCCAGCTTTCAATACCGTCTTCCGTGTCTATTTTGCGAGACGTTTTCAGGATGCAATCCTGTACGATCCGCTCCCGGTGCTTCGGGTCGTTCTTCGCGTACTCGTCCCAACGGCTGAGCGTGTGCGTCCAGTTTTGGTATTCCGAGGTCACATCGCCCCGGACATCGTACAGCGCCCCGTCGATCCTGGCCAGGAAGTGCCCCATGATCGGGTCATATAAAATCTCACCGTCAAACCGGCTCGTTAATATAAACGCGAACCAGTAGCACATCCCTTCCATAAAAGTCTTTTCACAGCCGGCAAACATGCTGATGAAGCGCAGCACGTCCGCCGGCCCGCACGGCTTCACGCCGTCGCCAGGACACGGTTATGGAACGCGATCCCGGCGACCTTGGTATTCTCATATCCACACACCGGACACTGGTCCGGAACATCTTTTTGCCACGGTTTGCTGTCCTCGATCTCACGCTCATAGGCGGTCCCGCAGCACCGGCACCGGGCGCGGCGCGGCAAGTCGACGAAGATCAGATAGCCGTCATCATTCGTTGTCCACATGGTTAAAACACTCACCCCTTAAAAATTTCTCAAACCGACGTATATTATACAACACGTCCCACACGCTGTCAATTACAATATTTTCGACAACGCAAAGATCAGCCATAGATGCGCCGGATAGAACCCGTAACAGGCGATCCGGAAAGCCTTCGACGCCCGGCCCTTCTGTCCGTTGTAGAGCCAGATAAATGGAACGGCCAAAAGTGCCGCGCCCTGCAACGGGATCTGCGTACCGGGAATCAAACTGCCGCCCATCATCACCCAGTTAATAAAATACATACCGACGCCTTCAACGGCATACCTGTGCCACCCGGGCAGGTCCCGGGAAAAATAAAACAGCACGACTATCAGGACGCCAAACCCGGCATAATCGCAGTTGGCCTCCATGGCGATCAGAAACGCAAAAATAACGGCGGCCG
Source organism: uncultured Oscillospiraceae bacterium (assembly GCA_947587485.1). Lineage (GTDB taxonomy): Bacteria > Bacillota > Clostridia > Oscillospirales > Oscillospiraceae > CAJOIG01. Next base: position 100,768 of record CANPXZ010000001.1, read on the forward strand.
TGAACAATAAATACCGGGCCCAGCCACGAAACCGATACCGAACCAGTTCCAGGACGACCAGCAGTAAAAGCGAGATCTCAAACGTTGCCAGCACGCTGGTCAGCATCGCGCCCTCGTAGTATTTATAAAACAGGGACCGGTACGGGAATTCAGCCAGGACCGCAAAGATCCAGATCTTCAAAATATACTGACCCCGGTTATGCGTCATCATAAAGCCCTCGGCGATCTCAAAAGCAAAGATCGGGAACGCGATCCGGCCAACGATCCGCATCCAGGTCAGGCCCGGAAAGAACACCGCCCCGACATGGTCGCACAGCATGCAGACCATGGCGAATAATTTTAACTGCATGTTGTCAAATTTTTCAATTTTATATCCAGGCATGAAACCCCTCCCTATGGATCCCAAACACATTCTGCATACAGTTCTGACCAAGACAAAAATAATCATCAAACGATTTCATTTCAGCCCGTGCTCCTTCTTGATAGCCTGAATCATCTCTTCGTCTGTAATATCGCCGCTCAAATTTTTACGAATGATCTGTTCAATATTTGGTGCCAAAACACCGCCGCCAAACGCAGCTCCGGCCTTGATCTGTTGAACGATGACATCAGGGTCATTTCTGTCAACAACACGCTCTGCCATAGAAAATACCACCTCCGCAAAATTGAAAACAGCCCCGCCCCGAACCCGGGACGGGGCCATCGTTCACAGGTCAGCGCAGGAACTCGACGACTTCGATCTTCTCGTCTTTCTTGTTCCATTTGACCTCGGCCTTGAATGCCTTTCCGGACTTGCCGATGAACTTAGTGCCCTTCACCGTCTTGCCGGCCAGCAGGTCGGCCTTCTCTTTGTCGGTGAACGTGTACTTGCACCACGAGGTCGGCCCGTCGTTGACGAAACGGGTGCGCTCAAACCCGACATAGTCCTGGCCGTTATAGCTCAGGTTGGCAAGGCGGCCGGCGCACTTGTACGGCTTGCCCGCCGCGCTGGTGCACTCGATCTCGATCTCCTCGCCGTCGAGCAGCCTCTCGACCTCCTCGTCCGTAAACCGGTGCCCGGAATACACCCTCTTGGGATGCACCTCCTCGCCGTTCCACTCGCCTTCAAAACGCTCCGCACGTTCCTGGTCTGCCATGATGTTCAGCTCCTTTCTCATTTTCTCGCCGTTCTGGCGCATTGCTTCGATGTCGTCGATCACGAATTTGGCGACTTCGGAGAGACAGGTATTGGGGTCTTTCTTGCCCTTGGCGATCTCCGCCATGTCGGAGAACACATGGGTCGTGATCTCCAGAGTCCCAATGTGGGTCCCGGGCAGCAGGCGGTAGCTCATGTCGCCGTACTCGGTCATTGAGATCTTGCCACGGGAATCCTTCATCAACGGGTACTTCGCCTTGGGGGAATCGTTGGTCACGTCCGCGTAAGTACTGGTCCGCGTGGCGCCGGTCCCGATGTCGGCCTTGTCCAGCTGGCTCATCAACCACTTCATCGTGGGCGCCTGCGGCTTCGGCGGGAAGCCCTTGTAGACAAACGAATCCGCCGTCGGCCCGAACCCTGCCCCGGAATCATCGTCGGAATCGTCGTTATAGACGGCTTTCCAGCCGGCGAACACCGGGATGTTGACGTGGGACTTGAAGCTCGGGTACTTCTCCAGATGCGCGTCCTGGGCATCATACTCATAGTCCTCGCAGAGCATGGCCAAATAAGACCGGGCGAGGATGTTGTAGATCTCGGGGCCGCATTTGCCATAGGTCACCAGCTCATCCAGCGTCTTCGGGACGTTGGGGCCGGGCCGGTTCGCGCCATGGGCCATGCCCTCTTTCACAAAGCCTGCACGGGGCGTGCGGTGGGTCAGGTATTTGACGTCGACGCCGACCACACCGGCGATCTTGTCGACCAGCGGAAGCAGCTCGTTGAACTGCTCAGGGGTCACGCCCTTGTCCTCGGTACGCGGGTAACTCACCACCTGGGCCTCGTACATCTTCTGGTACACCGCCAGGACGTCCTTCGCCTTGAAACCCTTGGAGGAGAGCCGGGCCGACAGTGTGGCCAAGTCGATCAGCTTGGGCGGCGCGGATTTCTTCCTGGTCTTCGGGTTCACGACCACCGGGGACGTGGAATATTTGCCCTTCGGTACGGACTTCTCGTCCGGGAACGTCGGCTCATTGGGATCCGAGAAGACGTTCTTGTTGGCGTCCTGGAACCGGTACTGGAAATACGGCGTAGCCTTGTAGGCAGCGACCTTTGCAAGCTGGTCCCCGACCAGGAGGATCATCGCGGACTTCAGGCGCCCCTGCCGCAGAACGGACCGACCGTCGCCGCACTTTGTGGCGATGCGGGTGAACTGCATGCTCAGCATGTCCCACTTGGCCCGGTACAGCGCCTTGATGTAATCCGGGTCATCCGTCACGCAGTTGAAGCGCTTGCGGTTCTTGAACGCCTTCTGGAGCTCCTTCGGGCTCTCATCCGCGAAGAACATGCGGGAGATCTTCTTTTTCCCGTCGAACCCCAGGTTGATGATGATTTCACCGGCCAGCAGCGTCCCTTCGCCGGAAGGGTCATCATCCGTCGCGATGCAGATCTCGTCGCATTTCAGGAACACCTTGCGGATATCATCCAGGACGTCGTTCACATCATCCTGCTTCACATACTTCCAGGAAAACTCGTCCGGATCCCAGGGCAGGTTGTCCAGCGACCAGTTCTTGTACTTCTGCATGAGGTTCGCGGGAACCTGTTTCTCCGGTGGCGCGAACTCATACAGATGCCCGCGGGCATTGCAGAGGACGAACTGCTCGCCGTTGAACGTGCCGCTCTCGCCGCCGAACGCCTTCTGCATGTTTCGCTTGGCGCTGGGCTTCTCAGCCAATATTGCGATCATAGGCTGTGTCGCTCCTTTCACATTAAAAATCCATAAAAGAAAACAACTTTATATAAAAGTGTTCGCTCTTGTTTTATTATAATATCAAAAGGAGCCACTGTCAACACCCTTTTGCAAATTTTTGCGAAGAAAGGCCCGCCCCGGTTTCCCGAAGCGGGCTATATGCAAATCCCGGGCAGGCTATACGCCGGCCTGGGATTTTATCACTTCCAAGGCATGTCGTCGAACCCGACCTTCTCCTCATCCGGCTTCTCCTCCTGGGCCTCGTCCTTGGACACGTCATCACGGTGCAGGAACCCGAGCAGCTTGGACATGGCGCCCTGCTTCTTCGGCTCCTGGACGTCGGCGGCAGCCATACCATGCGGGGCGTTCTCCGGGTGCAGCGCGTCAAAGGCCTTGTAGGTGTCGGACAGGTCGGCATTGGCCTTAGACCACAGCTCCATGCTCAGCTGCTTGTTGTAGCCCATCTTTTCGCTGTAGGTCTGCTGATTGCCGAACACGGCCTCCGTGCCGAAGGCTTCGCGCATATCCTGGTGCAGGTGTCCAATGGCGTCCTGTTCCTTCAGGTTCAGGTTCAGGTTGAAATCCTGGACATGGTTCCCATTCGTAGTGAAGGTCGCACGGGACATCACCAGGTCGTTCAGCAGCTTCTGCTGGTCCTGCAGCGCCTTGCGCTTGTCGTCATGGTTGATGTCATACACGACATGCTGAACATTTTCCACCAGGTGGGACGGCTCCTTGCGCTCCTGGACGTTGTCGCGGACCGCCTCTTTGGCAATGGTCACAGCGGAAGGCAGGTACCCCGGGCAGTTCAGGTTGTAATCCTTGCACTGGGTAGCCATCTCCTGATTGATGGCGATTAGGACCGGCCGGCGCTCATCCATCGGGATGCCCCGCATGTTCAGGTCCTGCGCGATCTGCACAAAGCCGTTGTCAAAGCTGATCGGCACGTTGAACGCCCGCTCCATATCCTGGTTCATGCGGGCCAGCATGCCCCACTCCTGCTTGGTCATGTCAATGTGGGCATTGTAAGGATTCAGGCGCCCGTGCGGCGTCTTGTCGGTCACGCCCTTGTACCGCCAGACAGTCGCCATGATGTTCCCGGCAGCCTGCATCGCATTGTCATACGACACATTGCCGGAAGTGGCGTCCTCGAACTCGCGCCGGTACTTGGCCATGTCCTCCTCGAAGCCAAAAGACTCCATATGGTCGATGTTGTGGGCCCGGCTGCGCTCCAGCGCATACTGGTCCATGTTGTACAGGAACCCGGCCTTATCCCCGGCGTCCCACTGGGTCAGCTTCGGGCCGTACGGGTCACGGGTGATCCGGGTCATCCCGGTATTCCGGTCATAGTCGGCACAGGAAAAACCGACCATGTAGAGGCGCCGCTGCAAATCCTCGCTCACAGGGGCCTTGACGACATGATCCTTCGTGTCGTCCATCATCTGGCGACGGAAATCCGCCATGCTGTCCTCGACATTCGGATACCCTGCCGTCCCGACGCCGATCCCGGCGACCTGGAACGGGCCGGACAGCATCGCCTCCAGGTCAAACAGGTCCTCGATCACGTGCTGCTGCTTGACGGCACCCATACCGCTCACCGCCGCGTTCTGCATGGCGGCGACATCAGAAAGATTTGAACTCATCTTGTTCAGCCTCCTTTTCAGTGTTGTCACGGCCATCGCCACGGATCATGCCCATGAGCTTGGCGAAAGCGCCCTGCTTCTTGGGCTCTGCCTGTTTCTCAGCCTCGTCGGACTTATGCGGGTAATCATGCATCGCGTCATACTCGTCATAGATCTGCTCCAGTTGGTCATCCAGGAGCGCACCGACCTCCGTGTCAAGATAGGGCGTCTCCTTCGGATGCGGAATGCGGTCCCCGAATTTCTCACTCATCATGTTGGTGGGGTTCCAGCCGAAATTCTCCTCGATGCCACGGTGCATCAGCTCCAGCATCGTTTTGTCGCTCGGGTCCAGGTTCAAGTGGGCGTCTTTGACGTACATCAGGCCGGTGTCCTCGTTGACGTCCATCTCCAGGAAACCCTTCTTGTCGAACATCGCCTTGACGGTGTCGGCCTGCGCATGCCGCGCCCCGTCCCAGTCCTTCATGGCGACAGCCGTGTCGAACTTGGCCTGCAGGCCAGACAAAGTCGTCTCATACGTCGGCTCGGCGCCGTGCTTCATCTGCCACTCGATGTCGCGGCCAAGGCCGTAGCTGGACATCGCCTTGCGGAAGGACTCATGCTCACCCTTATACCAGGCCTGGATGTCCGGGGCGTTCTTGTCATGGATGATCTCGGTATACGGCTTGTTGCCGTCGATCTCGGCCTTCCGGCACTCGAACCCAGCCCCGTACAGGCGCCGCTGCAGATTCTCGTTCACGTCGCCCTCGACATAGTGGCGGACGCCTTTGCCCAGAAGTTCGCCACGCATGCGGTCACCGGCGTCGCTGTAGCCGTAACCGCCAGAACCGGCACTGGTCAGGCACATGTTCCCATAAGGCCCATCCGCGTCCAGCATCTGCTCCAGCTTCCATTCGACGTCAGTCAACTCGCTGCCCTTGGCCTCCTCGCACTTGTCGTAAAAGTTGTCCCGGGCGATGGTGGCGTTATACTGCCGCTTCGCCACGTGTTTCAGATACGCACCCATCTCAAGTGCCTCCTTTCTCACATTCCGATGCCGAAATCGACATCTTCACCTTCGCCCTCGCCATCGTCAATGGCCCCGGCCATGTCCATCAGCTTCTGGTACGCGGGGCTCTCTTCCTTCTTGAAGCCGTCCGGCGCGTTATGGACTGCCAATGCCGGCTCACCCTTCCTGGCGGACCAGTCCGCCAGGGCATCGTCAAACTGGCTGGACAGGGCTTCGCGGACCTGCCCGCGGAGCATTTCGGCCCGGTCATCGTACCAGAAATGCCTGGACAGGTCGAGCATGTTCTCGGGACGGTTGTCAGACAACGGGAAATGCATCTCCAGCCCGTCATGGACACGCCCGAGCGCGGTCACGTCGTCTTCATCCAAATCAATGGACACGTCCTCGATGTCCGTGTCATAGGCGTCCAGCTGGATTTCGCCTTTATTGTCCCACATCAGCTGCACAAGGTCCTTCGCCGCCTTGCGCGCCCTCGTCTCGTCCAGGTCATCAAACGCCATTCCGGCCTGCACAACCAGGCTGTCACGGCTCTGTTCATAGATCTCTTTTTCCATAGGGAACACCTCCTTTATTCACATTCTATTTCATCGTCATCATCGGGATAGCCGCAAAAATCGAGACGGCGGTAATCCGCACGCGTGTCGTCATTGATCATCCGCATCAGCTTGCCCATGGCTTTGGACTGCTCTTTTTCCTTCTGCGGCGGGATGAATTTGACACCCATGGCCGCCATTGCAGAGAAACAATGTTCCGTGACGGCGAACTCGCTGTGGGCCGTTTTCGGGTCCAGCAGGTAGAAGGGGACCAAGCACCGGTCCCTCTTGTGAAAATCATAGTCCTCGTTGTAGAACCTGTACCCGCGGTCCTGCCGGTACGCAGCCCAGCTGTCGTGGACGGTCTCCATGGCGACCGTGGCCGCGGAGCTGATCACGTCCCGCTGCTCCTCGATATTCCCATATGCCTCAACGTTGACCATTCTAGTCGACGTTGCCACCGACCGGTTCAGGCCGGCATCCCAGGTGACACGGACGTTTCTCATCTGCGGTGTCAATGGGCCGAACCCGCGGTCCTCATACCGGACGCCGGACAGGTCCAGCTGGTACCCGGACGCCAGGATCGACTTCACGGACCTTTGGACCGTTTTTCTTAAAGAATCCTTCTGGAAATTGGACAGGTCATACCAGTCACAGGCATCATCTGTACAGTCGTTGCGCACGGCCCGCATGCCGGCCATGTCGATAGCCAGGATGTCGACCATGCCGTCAAGCTCCTTTGGGAACTCGACCTTGTCAAACCTGTCGGCACGGAACCTGGCGGCATAGTGTTCCGCCGCGCTCTCTTTCATGCTGCGCCACCTGCGGTCAGCGTTTTGAAACGCGTCGCCCAAGGTCTCCCGCATGGCCAGCATCGCGTAGTCGTGGTCAAACGAAAACTCCGCCAATTTTATGGACGGGTCGACCATATCCTCAAACCGGGTGTACATGTCATGTGCCAGGTCAGAATTGCAGGCCCGGAACGTATCCCGTACACTTCCAAGGGCGACAACGTCAAGATCATCGAACTCGATCTCGCCGCCGCGGATCGACGTCGCCGTCCGCTCGTTATTCCAGACATCGATAGACCCATGGGTGTCCCAAATGTACTGGACCAGCTTTTTGGCTGCATCCATCATCCCAACGTCATCCCGGTTGTAATACGCGTTCAGGCACTCGTCCCGGAACGCGTCACGCGGGTCCACTGATTTATTTTTCGGCAAAGGGCATCACCTCTTCCTTAAAAAAGCCGCCCCGGGCCGCCAGGACGGCGTATTTGCATCGCGTCACACGCTCGCGTAGTCAGGGCCGCTATTTTCGGCCTGCTGCTCGGCGTTGCGGTCGGTCTGTTCGGCCAGCTCGCGCATCCTGCGCACGGCGTCGGACTCAACGACCTTCTCGGCCAAGTCGACGATAACGCCGGGCACGCCGGTGCTCTCCGCGACCTTGTCCATCAGGGACCCGGTGACGTCCAACAGGTCCTCAACACCCTTGCCGGCATCCGGGCCGTCATCGGACAGCGCCTTCGCCGCCTGGTCAAGCCACGCCTCGTCGGGTTCCTCGTTGTTGTACGAGGCCAGGACATCCATGTCCTCCTCACTGGTATTCAGTGCATCCTCGCTGCCGGCAGGCGCCGTATAGTCATCATCGATGATCTGGTTCTCATCCGCCATCTCGCCCTGGCCGTCCGGGTACGGGTCGTCCCCGGCATCCCCGTGGGCGTCCTCAAACGCAGATTGATCAACGCTGTCAGGGTCATATCCGTCCACATATTTCGGGTCAACCTCGGTCGGATTATTTTCTTCAAGATTGTCCCAGCCATTCTTGATGGCTTCAAACCCCTGCAGCACAGTGCCGGAAATACCGGTATCGCCGATCAGCAAGCCAAGCGCGCCGCCGACACCAAGGGTGGCAAGCCCTTCCGGGGATGTCACGGTATCCTTGATCGCGCTCCAGGTATCTCCGGCCTCCGCCCCGATGACCTTAACGCCCTTTCCGAAAACCTTACCGAGCGCGCCAACACCTTTGGACAACGCCTCCCTCTTCGCCTGGGACGCGGCTTTATTGGCGGCCTTCTCGCCCTCGACCATCTCCAGGGCCTCAGCGAAAGAAATGGGCCCGTCGGTCTTTTCCATCGTGTCGTTGGCCACATTCTCCGCATTGTATTTCTTCGCGTTCTCGTCGGCCTCCTTGACGCTTTTCTTCAGTTCCTTCATCGTCTCGCCAAACTGGTTGACAGACGTGGTATATGCTTCATACCGGTCGGCCTCGTTCTGCTCGGCGTTCCGGCCCTGGGACGCGCTCTGCGCGAACGCGGCCTGCTCCTGGCTCTGGCGGGCCTGGCTCTCGCCGGTCAGTTCGGCCTCACCGGTCACGACCTGCTTATTGACATCGGGCATGCTGACATCTCCTTTCCAAAACCTGTTGCTATATATTATATACGCAGAAAGGGGGAACGTCAAGACGTTTCCCCCATAATTTACTGCGGTTTCTTGTCGCCGTTGATGACCTTGCCGGTAAAATTCTTCCCGATCTCGTCCAGCCACTTGGCCTCGCGCCGGCGCTTGATCAGGTCAGCAGCCGCGTCGTCGTCGCCGGACTCGCCGTAATCGGCCTCCGCCATGACGTCCTCGCCGCCGGACATCTCATTGTAGCCGTCCTCGTCATCCGGAATATCGTCGACATAAGGCAGGGACTCATAGCCATAATAATCGTCATCGTCGCCCTCGTCCTCATCATTGTAATCAGGCTCATCAGGTTCCGGATCCTGGTACACCTGCTGGCCGTATTTCGGCTTGTCTGACGCGTAGGTATAAGGCGAGGCGGCCTTTTTGAATTTTGCCTCGTAGATCCGGCGCCCGTCCCGGCGAGAGATATAGTCCGTGGCGTCGTGGATCAATTCCAGGATCGTAAACGAATTCCCGCCGGCCAGCACGTCGACCGTGTCCAGCGGCTGCCCCGGGCCCATGACCGGCGTGTAGGACCCCATGCCGTTGAGCATGGCGTACACGGCCGCGATCGTCGCGCTGTCCACCTTCCGGTCCAATTTCCCGAACAGGGACGACATCTTCTGGTACAGGTCGAACATGGCGTCCAGGCGGCTGGAATTCTCCGCCACCATGTCCCGCATTTCCATCACGGCACTGTTCCCAGCCTTGCCGGCACGCGCAGGGGATGCTGTCTCGTCCAGGTTCCCGGTAATCTCTTTCACCCGGGCATAGGCGTCGTCAGACGGGAACGAGACTTCTTCAGGCTGGCCAAAATACCAGAATAGAAAACCTGTCATGACCTCATTCTGGTTGGCCTTCGCAGACAGCGCCCCGACTTCCTGCTGCACGCGCCGCAAAAGGACCGTCGGGATCGTGATCGTGCTCATCTGGCCCTTGGCGGACGGCTTCGTGACCTGCGACAGGCCCCGTTTCAGATTCGCCCGGTTATTGATGATCACTAGCTTCTGGACGTTGCGCACGGCCAGGGCGTTGGACAGCATCGCCGCCAGGCGGCGCTGATACTCTGACGCGCTAGGCCGCTTTTCCAGGCGGTCGTCGTCCTCGTCCTTTTCAGGATCCGGTTCCTGCTGGACGGGGCGCTTCCCCCGGGCAATGTTCATGAGCCGCTGGGTCTCCGCATCGTTATTGGACGACCCGCTGCCGGCAGCAACACGCAGCTCATGTTCCAGGGACGGATCCCCGATATTGTTGTCAACAAGCTCCTCGGCACGGTCGCGCCGGATGGCTGTCTCAGCCTTATCACGGATCGCCTTGACGGCCTCCCGCGCCTCGTCCCGTTCTTTTTCCTCGTCCTCCGGCTTCCAGCTCCGGAGGATCTCCGATACGTCAAGGCCTGGCATATGTGCTCACCTCCCCGTCACTCGTCCCGGACGATCCGGTCCGGGTCATCCTCGTCCATGACGCGCTGCAGGTAGTTCGGCGCGTCGCCGTTGGTCACGTTCAGGATGGACGTGAAGCCCTCCACCATGTACTTGCTCATGTTGTCCATCTTGGACGACATGCTGGCCAGAAGGTCCACCATCTGATTCACGCGGGCCGCCTCGATCCTGGCCAGGGGATAGTAGTCCTCGTTGTCATACCGGATCAGCAGGTCCACGGCGTCCCGCAGGGCGTCCGAAACCGACTCGCCCTTTCTTTCAGCGATATTGACCAATTTGCGGTACAGGTCCGGATCCAGCGTAGCCGTGATCCGCCTGTCACTCTCTTTCCTGGGCAATTCCGTCCCCTCCTTTCGATCTCAGTTTCCGTTCACGATGCCGTCGATCCCTGACACAGGGCTCTCCGGCTTCTCGCCGGTGATCTCGCTCTCCGGCACGGGCGTCTTGTCACCGCCGTACTGGTCCACTTCCCATTCATTTTCGTAATAGTCAGGTACCATGGCCCGGCGTACCTCCCGGCAAAGAAGGATCATGCGCCAGGACGTCCCGGCGCCACCGTAACAGGTCGAGAGGATCAGGACATCGTCGTCTTTATCAGGCCAGCCCTTGTCCTTCTTCATCTTGTTCTGGCCCTGTAGGTAATCAAGGAGCTCCTGGTAGTCGTCCGTCCCGCGGACATACCCGTCAAAATCGTACGCCGGGTCCGTCTCCCCGACCAGGCAGTAGCCGAATGCCTCGTACTCGGCCCGCCAGTCATCATGGTAAACATAGATCGGGTTGTCGTAGAACTCCTCTTTTTCATAGTTGTAAAGCGTTGCGAACATGGATCCGGACGCCATATGGTGCCCGAACATCCAGGTCAGCGGGTTGTCCATGGACGGCAATCCCCGCTCCGCATCGTTGATCTCGAAGATCGCTCCATAACGGTCATATTCTTTATTGATGTTGTGCGTCAGGTAAAAATACTTTTCAGGCTCCGGTTCTTTCATCACCGGATAATCGACACTGCTGTTCGGGATGTAAATATACCCGTCAACATCCGGGTTCAGCTCCCGTAAAGCCGCCAGGTTGATCGGCCGGTACAAATAGTCTTCCTTGGGCTGTAAAGCCGCCTGCTTCGTCGTCGCCACAGGGATGCCGTTTTCCGTGTCGGGGTCATGCCCCAGCTCGACCTCGACGTACTCCTGCGGTGCCTCCGGGTCCTCGGTGTCCGCGACATGGACCACCTGTTCCCAGGTCAGGACCATGTTCCGCATCGTGTTGTAGTCCTGCACGCCGGAATACAAAAACCACCCGGCGGCCCCCAAAAGGCAGATCAGGATCAACGGGAAGATGATGGAAAACGCACCCGGTCTCTTGCGCGGCGCTTTCGACCCGGGACTGGTCAGCTGCTTCGCCATATATGTATGCTCCTTCCGTACAGTATAAGGGATCGTATCACGCGTTTATCATACAACAAAATAAGCCTTCTGTCAAGCACGTGTTAGACGTGAAAAACGGGAGGGCTTTCGCCCTCCCGCGTTTTCATTGTGATCAGCCGCGGCGCTTCTTCCAGTAGTAGAAGAACCCGCCGGCAGCCGCGATCGCAGCCAGGAGTGCGGCGATCAGGAAGTAACGGCCATAAAGCTCGTCGACGCCAGTCTGGATGTCCTTGCCAGTGTTATCCGGCTTGCCGCTATTATCAGTCGGCTGCTGGGTCTGGGCCGGATTCTGGGTCTCGTCGGGCTTGGTCTGGTCGCTCGGGGGCGCCAGGACGGTCACGGTCTGGTCCTCGTCGTCAATGTCCTCGTGGTAAGCGATGATCTCGCCGGTATAGGAATCCGTGACAGTCTCATAGACCACCAGTTTCTGGCCGACGAAGTTCGTCACATCCAGGTCAATAAATACCGTAAAGGAACCGGACGCGGTCTTCGGCGTGAAGCTCTTGGTCATGGTACCAACCACGTTGCCGTTCTTCTGGGCCACGACGGTCGTCTCGACATCGTACTTGTTGCCCGGCACCAGGTTGTCGTACCACACGCGGTCACGCACGGTAGCCTCATAGGTATAGGTGGTCTTAACGTTCTGAGTCAGGTCGCCGGAATTCTTGTCGGCCGTGAAGGACACATCGTCATGCTGGGTCTTGACAGGCTCAATCAGGCTGGAATCGCCAGCCTCGTTGGAGGCGACGGTATCCAAGCCGGAGACGTACAGAGTCTGGTTGTAATCGGCGCGGTCACGGTGCTCCGCGACAACGTCGATACCGCCCTCGTCATACAGGGTCTCATACACGACGATCGCCTGTCCGGACATGATCTCGCTGTTGATGGTCAGCGGGATACTCACGCGCACAACGCCGTCCTTGTCAGACGTCACGTTGGTGTTCACCGGATCGAATTGGGTGATCACGCGGCCGTTGGAGGCATAAGCCAGTTCGGTCTTCAGGACGAAACGTGTCTCAGGCGCCAGGTTGCGGATGATCACGGAATCCGTCGCATGCGCGCCAACCATGGCCGGCAGGTAGTGGGAATTCGTGTCATCGCTCATGGCGGTGGTGGCGAAGTAAATCGACGTCACGGTGCCGGTGGCAACGATGGTCTGAGAACGGTCATGCAGGTCATGCTCCTGCGCGACGACCGTATAGCCCTTCGCAACTTTGCGTTCCAGATCGTTGAACGCGATCAGCTCCATGCCCTGCAGCGCCTTGCCGGACACGGCGGGCGTCACAAGCTCGATGTCATACTTGTCGGTCTCAGCAGTGAACTCCAGGGACACGGTGATGCCCTTGCCATTATCATCAACGGCGGGCAGGCCGTCCTCAGTGTAAACGGTCAGCGTGCTCCGGTAAGTCGCACCGGGAATCAGCTGCTCATAGTGGACAGTGTCCTTCAGGGCAACTTCGGTATCGAAATTCACGGTCTTGTCGCCGCGCAGGCTGCTAAACACGGTCGTGATGACCGGCGCATACACGTCAACCTGGTTCTTGCCGGGCTCCTCGCTGCCGGCCTCATAACCGAGGGAATCAGGGTCACCCTTGGTGACCAGCCAGTACGGGGTTTTGACGCTGCCTGTAGTCACGGTGCGGATAAGGTCCGCGTAAACCGTCAGGCGCTGGCCGTTATACTTCGCCGCATCCAGGCCGTCAAACACGACGTCGTCCACGGTATAGGTGGCGCTGTTCGCACGGAAGGAACGCTCGACCACGAGATCCTTGCGGTTGGAATCCTTGATCTTGTTGCCGTCCTCATCATAAAGCCAGGCACGGATCAAGTAATCGTTGCCGCTCTCCAGGTTGCCGGCCGTGATGGCCGCCTTGACGGTCTCGGTCGGATCCATCTCCTTGCCGCCAGTCAGGCTGGCCCGTGCGCTGATATCCAGGCTTGCGATATGGTCGGTCTGGTCCTCGTTGAAGCTGGAATACTCGGTAGCCTTCAGGTTCTTGCCGGCAGCCGCGATGAACTCAGGCGCCGTAGTGGCAGCCAGGATCGCCGGATTGACGGAATCCTCCTGTACCAGGAACATGAAGCCGACAATGTTGTGGCCCTCAAGAGGCACCGTGTTGATCCCGCCATGGTGGAACTCTACAAACGCGCAGCCGTTCAGGCTGTTCCCTGCATTGTCCCGTACATTGGACAGATAGCGCAGCCGAGACATGATCTGCTTATAATACAGGTCATTTCCAGGCATGCCAGCAAACTCTTTTGCCTTCACGATCAGCTTTGGAAGCAGCGAATCGTTCAGCGTGGAAGTCATACTCGCAACGCTGTCGAGCCAGCCACTGTAACCGGCCTGCGCACGGGACGGGGCAGTGCTGTATGTCGCGCCGAGGCTTACAAGCCCCGCCAGGTTCGAGGCAAGGGACTCGTCGACAGTGCCATGGCCGGTGTCGACATAACCCTTGACCGTCTCAGGAAGGACGGACGTGCCGGGGACGATGGAGTTCAGAGTCAGGTCATACAGCATGCTGTACGCGATATAGGTCTTGTCTTTCAACAGGTTGGAAAACTCGACCTGGTCAACAATACCCTGCGCCTCTTTGACAGGCGTGGAATCGATCCGGTAACCCTCGTCAAGCAGGGTCGTCTTGATCACGGGGACCTTGTCGGAATCCTCGATGATCACATTGAACACGAGCTGGTCAAGGTTCTCATCAGTCGGCTTCTCACCAGGCTTGTAATTGTCATCGTCATAAGGGTTGCTGTTCGGGTCCGTCACGCCGTTGACGCTCTGGACATCAATCAGCGGGGTCGTGACGGAATACCCGTTGGTCAGGCCGGTGACAGCGATCGCATACGTGCCGTAAGGCAGGTTGCGGAACGTATCGGCCAACAGGCCGTCACGGATCGCACTCAACTTGACCATGCCGGTATCGTAAACGCAGCTGCGGCTGATGCTGTTCAGGGCAGACGCCATCTCGCTCGGCGTCTTGGCAGCATAAACCTTGTCCGCAACACCCTGGTTCCAGGATAGATTCGACGTCTCAACGCGCATGGTGGCATTCTCAACGCCAGTGTCCTTGGGAAGTACGGAATTCGTCCGAAACGCGGGATCCACATAAACGTAATGCTTAGAGATGTTATAGACCTGCACGCGAACCTGTACGTCATCCGGGTTCTCGACGGTCTCGCCAGGAGTCGCGGTTATATGCATGCCGCCGCGGACGATCGTCTGAGGCAGATACTGCGCGCCGGAATTCGAAAACTTATAATTGGCACGTGCTTCAGAACTGTCATGCGGATAATTGGGAATAACGCTGTTTTCCTGCGCAACAACAAGGCCGGTAACCGTAAACTCCTCATTAGTCTCAATGGACCACTTCGGATAATCAGAGGCCCTGTTCTCACCTTCGACACTGCCATCTGCCGCATAGCCGGTTTTCACGTCGATATAGCCGTCATTGCCGTCATTACCGTAGCCTTCGCCGGTCAGGACCTGCGTGATAGCGTAAACGCCGTAAGGGAGCTCGTCAACGGGGATATTGATAAAATAGTTCCCGTCTTCGTCAAGCACCGCTGTATACTCGTTATATTCGTCGAGATTATTGTCGTAACGGAGCTCTTCCTGCTCGAAATACTGCACGCCAAACAAGGCAAAATGCTTGTCACCATCCGTAAACGTAGTGGTGTCCTGGCTTGCCAGGAGCGTATCCAAGACCTTCTTACCGACAGCCGTATCGACCGGGCGCACGCGGAACGTCGTTCCAAGGAACGTGCCGTCGCCCTGGGGCTCGCCTACGTACGGGCTGCTCTTGCTGGCAGCCTTCGTATCGTCGGCGTCACCAAGCATGATGCTCACGCCGGCACGTACGGGCGCCTGCCAGGCGGTAAAGCGGCTCATGCCGATCTTGGGCCAGCGGCGGGAACCGACGCCGGTATTGTCATACCAGGAGCCGTCTTTCTCGGCGCTCGTATTGTTGCCAGCCCCGTTCATGTTGATCTTATACTGTAAATCGTTCGGATAAGCCTCCGTCCGCGTATCCCCGACGACATAGGTGTCCGTCACCTTCATCGGCGTCTGGGTATACGTACCATTGTCAATATAGAAGGAAAAGGCATACCCATCGGAAAGGTCGAGCGCGACGGAACCGGATTCCTGCTGTGTCGGGACATAGAACACGGGGCTCTTGCCGGCCTTGGCGGACGTACTGCTGGAGATCTTGGACTTAAAGCCGTCTGAATTGCTGTATTCCATAACGGTTGGATAATAATTGCCAAAACCCCTGCGGCCAAATGTTCCGATCGAAACGACGGGGCGGAAATTCTCATCCATATAGAACCCGGACCCGGACTTCACCTGGAGCACCAGGTAATTGCCGACAGGCAGGGCACGGGAGCCGGTATCGACAACGCCGTTCGCATCGGGATGCAGGATCATGCACGGCACGATAGGCTTGGAATCATCCCCAAGGACAAAATAGTAGCCCGCACCCTTATTGCCAAGCGTGGTGGGTTCCTGCCCATAAAGGCCGTTGTATGCGATAGTGCTGCCAACCCCGCTTCCGAGGTCGACTTTGGATTTCCCGGACGCACACGCCTCAAGGTATGCATCGTATGCAGCAATAACGGACTGATAATCATACGCCGGATAAAACACCTTCATCTCTTCATCCGACATGCTGCCCTTGTCGCCGGAACGGTTAGGGTCGTCAACGGTCACATAGCCGTAGACCTTGTCCTTCAAACCGGCGCCCGTATTGCTAAAACGGCTGCCATCGGGGCCGACAGCAGTACTGTTGATGTTGAACACGGCAAAAACGGCGTCATACATATCCCCAACGCCCTGCGTGCCGGAATGGCTGCCGCTACCGTTCTCAACGTCCTTCACGCTGAATTTGAACCCGCCGCGAGCAGGCTCGTTGTGCAGGGGCTGGTCACCAGTTCCGATATTCGTATTGCCACCATCCCCGTCCTTGGACGTCCATTTCCCGGTCCCCGGGTCAACGCTGACAATGTACGGCTTGGACGCGGAACCCACATATTTGAAAATGAGCTGCCAGCCTTCATCACTGGGATCGTTCAGGTTGCGCCCTGTGGCAGTGTTCGAGATATAGCCGTAGCCGGGCATATAGCCTTTCGTGACATCAATGCGGCTCTCGCCCTCGATCACCACGTAATAGTGGTTTTCCTGCAGGCCAAGATCACCTTTGGAAAAATCGATGTCGGCGTATGTATTGCCATCCTTATAGACGGTGTCCGCCTCAACGACCTTGCCGGACCAAAGCCCGGAATGGTTCCCGTCATTATGGCCTTCCCCGCCAGCAAGGCAGCCGATGGCGATGTACACGTTCTGCCCGCCAATCGTCGACGCCTTCGCGCTTGTCGTATAGCATTTTCCGGCCGCACCGCTGATGCTCTTTTCCCGATACTTTTTCTCAAGCGCCTGCTGGACGTTGTCGGAAGACCCGTCGCCAATGTCGTAAACGATGAACGTCCGCTTGTCCATCCGCGCCAGGCCAGACGCCGTGGTGAGGAACTCTGTGATCTTCTTTTCACCCCAGACCTTGCTCACCCAACCGTTATCGGCAAAATCACGGGGGGAAATGTTTGTGGCTTCGTCTTCGTCCGCCCCGTACACGTCGCTGTCCATCAGCTGGATGTACAGGTGGCCGGTCGTGCTCAGGTCGGTCGAATCTTTGGCTTCCGCCGTCACCGCCGTCATCGGCACGACGCCGGCCAGCATGGAAAACGCCATTGCCAGGACCAGGAGCTGTGACAGCCCCCGTTTCAAAAATTGCTTTGCATGCATACTGGTTGATCTCCTTTACTGTTTTATTTTTGGTTTTATGTTCTGGCCAAAATCGGCCGTAACCTGATTATAGCCCGTCCAGGCCGTCCTGTCAACGGGTTCCGTGCATTTTCGGCAAAGGTCCCCCTTCCGGGGGACCAGCAGGGTCACACGCTGGTCAGGTCCTCCGCGCTCTTCGGCCCGTCGTCGGAGAGCAGGTAGAGCCCGTCGCGGTTCAGCCACCGCGAATAGCGGGAATCCAGATACAGGATGGGGAAGTACGCCCCATCCTCGCCGAACACCGTCTTCACAGACTCGATCAGCTCCGGGTAGAGCTTATCCTTCACGGGCGTCGCCCCGCCGCCGTACACGTAGATGACCTCGGCCAGGCTGCCGGCGCTGTTCAGCACGTCCCTCAGCTTCTTGGCCACTTCCTTGACGAAGATCCCGATCTCGGCGTTGACCGCGGCGATCGCGGGTTTCGCACGCACCCGCAGCAGGGGCGTGGTCTTGGCGTTCTCCAGGCCGTCCGCCAGCTGCTTGCGGTTGTGGTACGGCTGGTTCATCGCGTCCAGGGTGACGACGGCCGCGTCCAGGACATGCCCGTAGCCCTTGTTGAGCGTCTGGGACGTGTCAGCATTGAACTTCAGGTCCTGGTAGATCGGGAAGTTGACGGTGCCCTCCCCGATGTCAATCCCGATGATGCCCTTGGCGCCTGCAATGTCGGCGGCCGTGATGCCCTCCGGGAGGCTGATCCCATTGGCGGCCATGTCCTTGACCAGGGCGGCGATGAACTTCTCGCCCTTCGCCGCGATGGCGAACTGGGCGCTGGCGCCCTCCGGCATCACGCGGGCGGACACGATGTGGACCTCGACGCGGATCAGGTTCTCGAAGTTATGGATCCGCACCAGGTGGGAGCGGGACGTGTAATTATATACCGCGGTGTCGCGCTTCCGCATGTACTCGGAAATCGGCAGGGAGAACGCGATCTTCGCCTGCACGGAGATCGTCTCATCCTTCCCGGGCAGCTTCCCGTTCTTGGCCCAGTAGTCGGTCAGCGCCTTGCCGGCCAGCACGGACAGCATCAGCACGGCGGACAGCTCCGTCTCGGCCTTGGAACGGTGGCCTTCCTGCAGGTTGAACTCCTGGATGGCCTTGCCAGAGCGGACGGCACGGAGCCCCAGGAACATCGGGTCCTTATCCGAGACCAGCTCGGAATCAATAGACACCTCCATCTGATTGTAGATGTCATCGAAAAACGCTTTGATCTTGGGCGTCTCATTCTCCTGGATCCTCGCGTCCTTGCTGGAGATGGTCGCCGTCGCGCTGGGAATGTCGACAGCCTGCGCCTTCTTGTCCAGGTCGGGATTCTTCACCAGGGCCTTCACATACCCGTTCCCGACGTCGATACCGGCATTGATCATGGTTCATTTTCCTCCTTGAATATGTTTTCATATTTTGTGTTCGCCATACTATGTTCGTCATACGCCGCCGACGTCCCCGAACATCGCGTCAAGGTCGTCGTCGGTCGCAAGCTGCCCATTGTCCAGCTGGTTGCGCTCGTCCTTCGTCAGGACGCCGGACCGGCGGTCGATGGCTTCCGCCTCATTGTTGACCTTCCGGACGCTGTCCGGCGTTTCCGGAATGTCAGGTTTGGTCTCATCCGGCTCACTGTCAGGAATGTCCCCGAGCGTGTCCCCCGGCAGGTCATCCAGAACGCCGGAAGGCTCGCTCACGGCCGGCTCTTCAGGGGCTGGCTCATCAATGCCATCCGGGATGTCGTCCGCGGGCTCCAGTGGGGCCTCCGTCCCTTCCGGCTGTTCCGGCTCAACCGGGACGGTGATCACCTCATCGTTCGGAGACTCGTCACGGCCCTCATAATCCTCCGGATCATCATCGTACCCATTCTCATCCTCATAAGCCGGCACGGATTTGCGGTTGTGGCGTTCCGAGGCAGCCTCGGAGATGGCATCCATGTTGCCGGACTTCTCGATCAGGTCAAACAAGTCCAGCGTGCAGACGTCCTCGATCTCAAGGCCGCGCATCTTCTCGGACGCCAGGAACCCCTGGATCAGGAGCCGCACGGACTGGGACGGGTTCTTCTGCGCCTTGATGAACGCGACGCTGTTCTCGTCGTAATTCGGGATGGAAAGATGGAACCTCGTGCTCATACGTTTTCCTCACCCCCGTTCTGGACCGGCGGCACATAACAGCCGTTCTCGCGCGTCATCTTCTCGATGGCCCGCTCAATGGCCACGGTCTTGGTCTGCCCGGTCCTCTCGCAATGTCGGACAAGGGCTTCATAGATGTCGCTCCTGATGTAGCAGGAGATGGTGCGGCCGACCTTGGTCTGGCCGCTGGGCCGCCCTTTCACCCGTTTCACCGGCTCGCTCATTTGTGATCCCTCCGTTTCTGTTCAGTCTCAACCCAGGAACGCCAGCATCCTGACGATCGCCCCGATAAAAGAAGCGATGAACCCGAACACATAAAAGAGGATGATGATCTTCATGATGCTCAGGGCTTTCTTTTCTTTCACTGGCTTCCTGGTGGCTGCCGGAGCAGGCTCCGGCTCAAAAAATTTTGCCTCATTCGCGTTCTTCGGCGGCTTCTTCACCTTCTCATAGGTCTTTACGGTCACGACCTTCGGCTTTTTTGAAGTCGCGAACGGGGACTTACTCCTGCGCGGCGCCGTGATGACAGGGTTGGCGTCGCTGCGGATCTCCGCCTTCTGATGCTCCCATTTCGCGAAGGCGTCCATGTCTTCTTTCGTGGGGACGTACCCGCAGAACTGGCATCTGCCGTTCACGACCTCGTCCCCGCACATCGGGCATTTCATAGTCAGGCCTCCTTTTCAGGCGGCATGCTCCGCCCGTTTACAAACATCATACCACGGGCGCGCACAAAAATCAATATAAATATTAAAAATAATAGAGAAAAAAATCCGCCCCGGACATCGTCCGAGACGGATGGGATCAAAAAGTCAGTCGATGACGGACCTGTCGGCAACGTCAGCCTCCTGCGCATCCATCTCCTGTGCCATGGCGTTGATGCGGCTCACCGAGGCGGGCGTCTGCGGGCCGGCGGCATGGGCGAGGCCCTGGGTGAACTCCGTCTGTGCGACGCCCGGCGTGTCCGTCGCGACCTGCCAAGCCAGCGTGCCGTACTTCCCGTCGAGCAGCGTGTCATAGCTCATAGCCGCCTTCCCAAGCACGTCAAGGACGTTCCGCTTGGCGTCGTCCCGGGCCTGCCCCTCCAGGTCGGAAAGGCCGCCGGAGACCGCATCGAACAGGCCGTAATGCGTCCTCTGGATGCGCCCGGAAACACGGGCGCCGTCCATCGGGATGGAGCCGTCCCCATATACCGCTGTCACGGCGTCGAGACTGGCCCGGTCCGCCGGCCGGTACAGAAGGCCATAAGGGATCTCCGAGCCAGGCTTCAAGGCGTATGCCGACTCGACGTCGTCCCGAATCTCCCGAATCCGTCCGAGGCTGTCCCCGCCATAGCACTCGCACAGCACGATGAAGTCGTTGAGCTCCGAGGAGGCACGGACAGCCCCGGACTCGTCCCCTGACGACTTCGCGGCAAACACCTGGCCCGTCAAGCCGGACACCGTCTGGTCGTACATGACGGCCGACGGGCACTTGCCATCCCCGAACTGTGCGGCGTACTCAGCACGGAGCGCGTCGTCCCGGCGGAACGACATCGCGCTATTCCCGGGCACCGTGGACCGGCGACCGAAACCCTCGACGGAGGCAAGTCCGGCATCATGCTGCTGGCAGCGGCCGAACCGCACGCACCCAGTCTCCAGGTCGGGGAACCCGGTCGCCGTCTCCAGCGCGTAATTCAGCGTCCGGTACCCGCGCCCGTCCGTACCGCCGTTCAGGTAATTGACACGGTCCCTGTAATACTTCCCGACCACCTGGTCAAAGGTCTGGCCGGCGTGGCTGGCCTTCATCAGCTGGTTCGCCCGGTCACGGCCTTTCTTCTTGTCCGTGAACAGGGCCATCTCCAGTTCCGCCAGGTCCATCCCGTCCGGTTTCTTTTTCGGGTCAAGCTGTGACAGGGCCGCCCCCATCGTCTCGGCAAGGCCGCTCCGGTCACGCATCGACAGGGATACCAGCGGGAACCAGTCCTTGTGCTGCCCGTCCGGGTGGATCCCGTCGGCCTTGTCCTGGAAGAAAGCGACCAAAGGCATCTCACGACCGTCCTCCATGACCGCAGCCAGGTTGTCCGTGCTCAGGCGCCCGGAAATGTCCCCGGTATAGCGGACCGTGACCTTTGGCATCGAAGACGGCTTCCCGAAATCCTCACCAAGGGACGCGCAGCGCAGCAGCCGGTACTCGTTATAATCCCGCATGCGCTCGACTTGGCGCGGGTCAAACCGCTTGTCGCCGACGGAATTGTGGCGCATCTTCTGGTACGCGAACAAGGCAACGTCCTTCCCGCGCTCCGCGTCAGCGGCCGCGACGGCCGCCAGGTCCATGGCAGCCTCATCCGACGCCTCGCACCCCCGGTAATAAATCCCGGACTTGTCAAGCCTCGGGTCATCCGGCTCCTCGCGCACGCCGTACGTAATGACGGCCCCGCGGCTGTTCGTACGCCGATAATCGCCGTCGTCAACGACATGCTTGAAATAGCACAGGTTCGCCAGCCCCCGCATCACGTTCTCGCCGTCCGGGCCGTCAAAAACCTCGGTCAGCGCCGGGGCGGGCGCCCCGTTGTTCCCCATGTTCCGGTCGATCGTATAGAGAGCATCATACAGGGCGTCCAGGCCAAGCAGCTTGGACATCGTCCCGGCCTTCTTCCGCTCGGCAGCTATGGCGTCTTCATCGGACAGCTTCCCACCGGCGATCTCCTGCTGCTCCATGATATGGCCCCACCCCATCGCGCCGGACAGGGCTTTCGGGTCGGACGCGCTCCCGGGCATCCAGGGCAGGTCCTTCCCGTCCGCCAGCATCAGTTCGGCGTTGTGCAGGCCGCGCCAGACGCTCCCGTCGCCGATCTGCTTCGCGCCGCTGATGATCCCGGCCTTCGCCCGGTACCCGGGTGCCATGTCCGAGGACACGGACTCCAGTGCCCCGGCGTCACGGAACAGGCCGGAGAAGTCCATGGAGTTGAACATCCTCGCCATGCGGTAGTTGATGTCAGCCCCAAGGCCGTCAGCACCCACGTCCGCGGCACGGTTGATGAACTCCTTCCCGGACAGCCCGCTGTAGACCTCGACCGCGGGGCGGGACCTGTCCCCGACCAGGTGCAGGGACTTCGCCGCCGAATTCTTTCCATGCAGCTCCGGCATCTGGAACGTGTAGTTGGTACGGTTCCTCCCGCCGAAGCTCAGGACGAGCCGCGGCCCCGCCTTCCCATCCTGCAGCACGTCGTTGTAATTGCGCCGGAACGTGCCTGTCATATAGATGTTCACGTTCCGCATCGCGTTGACCTTCTGTAAAAACTGCTGGAACGCGGCCGTACAGCCCGCGTCCATCTCATGATAAACGGTGCTCCGATCATTTTCTGGCATGTCGCATCCTCCATTCCTGTATCATCTTCCGCCGTCCCGAACCCCGCTCCGAAGCGCGCGGCGCACAGCCGGGAAACGGCGCGATGTCATCTGTATATAATATATAGCCCAAACAGCCCGTTGTCAAGGGTTTTGCGGTCCACATTCCAGGGGCCGGGACAGCAGCCGCATCCGTCCGCCGGTCCACATTGGGCGGCCCACAAACCGCCAGATCGTAACTGCAGTTTTTTAACATGGTTTTTGATCGTCAAAACAGAACGTTACAAAATAGTGTAATAATTCTTACACTTTTTAAGTGTGTAACGTTCTCGCGTTACACGACGTTACAAAATTTTTTGAAAAACTGTAAGAATTATAGCAGAAATTTTTTTGTAACGCGTGTAACGCCTATTTTGAAAAATTTTAATATACGAAAAATTTCTTCCTAAATTGACTTAATTTTTAGCGTTACAAACGTTACAAAAAAATTTCTGCAAGGATTTCTACAGTTTTTTGAAATTTTTGTGTAACGTCGTGTAACGGAGTCGCTAACATAAATGTAAAAACTGTAGTAATTTCTACAGTTTCTTGTAACGTTTTAATTTTCAGGCTCGGGAACCCCTTCAAAAAACTGCAGATGCCTTTTTAAGCGACACCGGAAAAAAACTGTAATCATTTCTGCAGTTTTTGCAAATTTGCAACAAAAGAGAACAAAAAAGAACACCCCAAAAATGTAACGTTCTTGATTTTGTCACAGCCCAAAATGGGCACACGGAAGTCTATCCGGAGGCCAGGCGAAGTCGGAAAATTTACCGCCAAGGCCGAGGCGCGCCACGCGCTGACGCGCATGCCGCGCCTCAAAAAATAACCGCAGACATGCCGCCGGTGCCACGCCGGGCCTACCCCTTATGAATATGGTCAAAATAGCTCATCCATGGGTGGCCAGGCAGTGCCGGTTGATCCTCCTTTGTGCGGGGCCCCGCACGCGCTGACGCGCATGCGGGGCCTTAAATGGGGACTGCGGAGCGTGCAGGGCGGGCAAGGGCCTGCCTGCAGCTCAATTTCTTACGGTATGGGAACTGACCCTCCTGGTGAGGGGTCCGGCGTTCCGTCCATCAGGGTTCGATTCCCTCCTGCGGATTGGTTCCGGTGGGTAGCGGGCGACAGGCGAAAGCGACGCACGGAAAGGGCCTGCGGGTGACCGCTCGACATGGGGTTCGACTCCCCGGTTCCCTTGATCTCCAACAAAAAATCCCCGGCCCATCCTGTGCACCGGAGGGGCCGGGGGTCTTACGCCATTTTTTGTGTCTTGTTTATTTCAGTTCAGAAATCAGGGTGACGATGCCGGCGACCCGATGGAAGTGAAGCTCGGGTAGCGGATCGATTCGCCGGTGATGATCAGGTTCCTGTCGGCGATGTGGTTGTACTCGGCAAGGAAGTCAACCGAGAAGCCCGTCATGTTGGAGATCTTTGTCAGCGTATCGCGCCACTTGACAATGTAGACCTCGTCGGACTCCTGGTAACCGCTGCCGCCCTGGGCGATCCTCTCGCGCATGGCGTCAAGCAGCTGTTTCTCCTGCTCCGGTGTCACCTTCTGATGGAGGCTGTCGCCCGGGTTCTGGCTTTCCGTGCCGGATTCTCCAGGTTCTGCTGTATCAGGCGTTGTTGCCTGTTCCTGGCCGGTATCGCCAGGCTGCCCAGGCGTCTCCGGCGTAGTTGCCTCGCCGCCCGGCTCACCAGTCTCGCCGCCGGGGGTCTCAGGCGTTGCCGTCTGCTCGTTCCCGGGTTCCTTGTCTTCCCCGTTGTCGAATGTGACGTTGCCGTCCTTGTCGATATAGACATTGACTTCCTTCTCGTCGCCCTTCGTGATGTAGATGTTCACGTGGGTACGTCCGGCGGAGTCATAATAGACGTTCTGCTGCGTACCGCCGGTATCAGGCATGGCGTAGCCTGACTCCGGTCCCAGTGAGAAGTTGTTCACGATCGAATATGTGCCGAATCCGATGGCCGCCACCCCGAGTGCGCACGCGAGCCCACATGCCGCCGTGAATGCCCGGTACTTGGATTTCTCGTCCATGGGCCGGCGTTCCCTGGTACCGTCTCTCGCCCTCGGTTCCTCCTGGATCCTGGGCGGTCGCTCCCTGCGGCCTCCCCTGATGTTGCGGGCGTCGTACTTCACGCCGCTGTCGTCCCGGTTTCTCGCTCCGGTGTTCGGAACGACATCGCGGTCTGCGCCGTTCCCTGCGTCGGCCGCTTCGTCCTGTTCGCCGGGTCCGTCAGCTTCATCATTTGTGGGGGCGTCAGGAAGGCTATCTTCCTCATCCCAGGACGGCTCTTCAGCGTAACCGAGATCTGCCTGGTCATCACCATAGTAGTCCGGTTCTGCCGGCTGCTCATCGTCCGGGACATAGCTCTCACCGATGTCTTCAGGCATCGACACGCTCAGGTCGTCAATGCCGCCACGGGTCTGGGCCTTCTCGCGCTTTTTGCGCCTGGTCCTGTGGAACAGAAACATACCGTTACCTCCTGTTTATAAGATTTCACAATTTTGACCCGTACCGGCGCATTTTAGTGCTTGACAGCCGGGGCGGCCTGTGATATTATTTATAATAAAATAAAACATGGCGGTTGTCAAGCCCCGCCTGCACGATTTCAAATGAAATTTTTGATTTCCGCGCAAACCACGATCTACTGATGGTATCTCGGCGCACAGCGCCTTGATATAATCCAGTAAACGGCGAATGTACACAGCGAATGGGATACCGCGAATGGAACGCCGCGAATGGAACGCAGCCAAATCTATTACAGAAAAGGAGAACACTACCATGAAACTCAGCGAAATCAGTTCCAAGATCAAACCCCGTACCCGCGTCCTGGTCAAGGGCCAGGTCGACTTCAGCCGCATCGCCGCGAAGATCGCCGGCGACGAGCTGGACCGTGCCAACCAGTTCACCAAGTTCCCCAGCAAGGACCCGTACTTCAAGATGACCATCGCCGTGGACGATCCCACCACCGCGCTGATCTTCGACA
This sequence comes from uncultured Oscillospiraceae bacterium, assembly GCA_947587485.1. Lineage (GTDB taxonomy): Bacteria > Bacillota > Clostridia > Oscillospirales > Oscillospiraceae > CAJOIG01. Next base: position 126,448 of record CANPXZ010000001.1, read on the forward strand.
AGACCGACGAGTCCGAGACCTATCTGGCGGCCTACCTGGGCTCCCGCATCTACGAGTCCAAGAAGGAGGAGAACAAGGGCAAGAAGTACTTCTCCTGCATCTCCAAGGGCCAGGAGGTCCGCGTCTACAAGAAGGACGCCGAGGGCAAGCTGCACAAGGTCAACCTGAACGGCAACGAGCTGGCTCCCGGCAGCAACGTCGAGCTGGAGCTCAACTTCTTCGAGACCAAGTTCGGCGCCGGCGTCGGCCTCAATGCCGTCGTCATCTGCGATGCGGAGATCCAGGTCTTCACCGGTAACTTCGGTGTGAAGGGCTATGAGGTGGCCGATGACACCATCAGCCTGCCTGCCCGCCAGGTCGCTGTCAAGAACGACGTGGCCACCGCCAACGGCGTCGCCGACGAGACCCCTGTGGCCGATGTCCAGGCCGAGGTCGAGACCGATCCCGAGCCCGTGGGCAGCACCACCGCCCCCGCCAACAGCACCTTCGACCAGCTGCTGGCCCAGTTCAAGGCCGGCAACTAACAGGCTAACACGGGTGATACGGTCAAGATAACCGGCGCCCCGGTCCGAATGCGACAAAGCACCGGGCCGGGGCGTTATCCCGAAAAAAAAAAACGACATCCTACTCATTCATTTTTATTCTCCTTCAGCCCGTCCGTGGAACTGTTACTGCGGGCGGGCTACTTTTTTCAAGGAGTACGCAAAACTGCACCGAAACAAACCGTCGTATCGCCGGTAACGGCTATGCGGCAGAAAGGAGGCCCGGCGGATGATCCCGCAAAGGCTCCGTGACGCGCCTCTTTGGTGCGTCTCAAAAGACAAGGAACCTCTCGACATGTGGGCCCTGGCCCGCGGCCGTGTCTGGGGCGCCAGCAACAAACGTTCGCACTCCAGTTATACGGATTATAAGACGGCGTCCGAGACGTCCGTAAAGACAGGGTACCCGCTGACCCTGTATGTCGATCCGGCCCAGCTCTCCGTCTGTGTTCTCGACATAGAAAAAACCTGTCCCGCGGCCCTGCGCCGCGCCATGCTCCTGTCCCTGCACGACGAAGTCATCTACCTGGAAACATCCCTGAGCGGAAAAGGCTTTCACCTGATCCTGAAGCTCCCCGCGCCCGAAGACATGCGGGTCATGAAATTCCCGTCCCGATGGTTTGAGGTCCTGGCATCACACCATTGCACATTCACCAAGAATGAGATCAGCTTTGGCGACGCCTATGGGATGGACATACCGGAAAACCAGGAGGTCCCCTCTGACGGATCAGACCTCGAAAAACGGTGCCGCGAAATGCTCGACGCCATGTCGAAGCCGTTGACGACGAAAGATTTTTGTGCTATGATGGACAGCGGCAGCCCGAAGGTCGCGGACGGCCCGGGCCTTGCCGCCTACCGCGCCGCCCTTTCGGATTTTGACGGCCGCCATGCCGACATGTTCAACTCCCTGTGCGACATGCTGTACACGAAGACTGTGGACGGGGACTTCCATGGCGACTGGTCCAGCTACGAGTTTGGGTACGCTTCCAAGATGCACTACCAGCTCCAGCGGATCTCCATGGACATGATCGACGCCGACTGCCGGCACTACCAGATGCCGCTCACGAAAGAGCAGGCGGTCATGCTCGTCTATATGGCGCTCAAGCAGGTCCTTCCATCCAGGGAGAAGCACAAGACCGTGCGGAACGGACTGCCCTGGCTCCTGTATACAAGCGAGCGTGTCTACGCGAAAACGTTCGAAAATTAAAACCATCGTATCACATGAAAGGAGCTTGCCAGCAACATGAGAATGAGCACACTGCAATGGCTGCAGTGCGGGCTCGTGGCAGCGGTCATCGCACTCGTCCTCTTCGCCATCCTGTCCCGCATCGGCCGGAAAAAAGAAGACCCAACCCCGCTTTGGGTGACCCGGACAACCTTCGTCCTGGTGGCTGTCCTGGCCGTTCTGGTCCTCGCCTGGGCCGGCGTCCGCAACTGGTACCAGGAATACGGCGCCTTCTACGACGAAGCGTGGCGTGAACCGGGCGTTGAAAAGTATTTCAACATCAAAAGTGACGACACCGAGGCGCTCCAGGCCATCTATGACGCCGATCCGGAAGGCTTTGAATATGACAACTACCGCGTGGTGCTGGTCCGGCTTGGCTGTGAGGACTGCGAAAAGGTCATGCCGACCATCGAGGCGCTGGATGCGCTGCCGGAATACTACATCGTGTTCAGCCGTTCCGATATAGGGAAAACCTTTATTGAACACTACGGATTGGATTTTATCCCCACCGTCATGTACTCCGGCACGGCCATCGAACTCAGGACCTCCGTCCAGCAAAACGAGGATGACTTCGACATGGACGAGTTCAACAGCCTGGTCGACGAACTGGCCAGCGCCATGCAGAACGACCCGGACAACCCCGGGACAGTGGCCGGCATCCAGGCAGCCGAAGACGCGAAGAACCAGGAAACTGAAACAGAAGAGCCGTAAAGAAAAAACGGCACCGATAACGGCACGGGCGTCAGGTCCGTGCCGTTTTTCTGTCACAAACATACCATCAAATACGCATAAAGGAGATTATTGCCATGTTACTCAATGCTTATGGTACCAAGATCATCGAATCCGACCTCAAGAACGGGAACCTGATCCCCTTCCTGCTGGGCGCGCCCGGCATCGGCAAGTCCAGCATCGTGAAGTCCATCTGCGAGAAGAACGGCTGGGGCTTCCATGAGCTCCTCTGCAACCAGATCGCCATGCAGGCCGACCTTACCGGCTGCCGCACCGTGACCTATGCCGACGACAAGGGTGAGACCCAGGCCAAGCAGGTGTTCTTTCCCCATGCCGTCGTAAAGGAGGCCATCGAGGAGGCCGAGGCCTACCCCAACAAGACCGTCGTCCTCTTCTTGGATGAGGTCAACCGTACCACCGCCGCCGTGACTTCCGCCCTGCTGACCTTCATCACCGCCCGCAAGATCGGCACCGAGCGCCTGCCCGAGAACATCAAGCTGATCGCCGCCGGCAACGACGACGGCAACGTCATTTCCCTGGATATGGCGTCCACCACCCGCTTCATCCTCCGCCACTGCCAGCCCGACGCCGCCGTGTTCCTGGGCCTCGGCAAGGTCCATCCCGTCATCGAGGAGCTCTTGAAGACCCAGCCCAACCTGATCTACCAGGAGCACAACGCCGTCGTGGACGAGAACAACGAGGAGATCTTCTCCGAGGATGAGAACGAGTTCCAGCAGATCGCTACGCCCCGTACCATCATGGGCCTCAACCGCGCCCTGTTGGACAACAGCCAGCTGATCATGAACATGGGCGAGGAGGACCTCAAGGAGTACGTCACCGGCTTCACCGGCGACACCCTGTTCACCGAGGCCGTCGTGACCCAGATCATGGCCAACAAGTTCAAGCTGGTCAGCCCCAGCAAGATCGAGGCGCCGGCCCGTCCCGCCGTCATCGACCAGTTCATCAACGTCAGCAAGCTCACCGACATCCAGAGCATCTGTGCCGGCCTGAACGACCAGGAGCGCAGCGCCGCGATCCTGTACATGGTCTATGACACCACGGCCAACTACACGGACTATATGCGGGAGCTGGTCCACACCTACGGCAAGAACATGCTGATGGACGGCGGGCAGCAGAAGCTGACCACCATCATCAACTCCGGCGAGTACAACCGCGACGCCTATGCGGAGATCGTGAACTCCAGCACCGCAATCGCGGAGAGCTTCAAGATGATCTATGGCGCGTAAGACTGCGCCGGCAACTCTAAGAGAGGAGGCGCAGAAATGCCTGATCTGAAAACGATCGTGGGGAAACTGCAGGCCAACAGCCTGCAGCCCCTCAAACTTTACCAGCAGGACGCGAACACGGACATTAACGACGAGCTTGACAGGATCCTGGACCAGATGTTCGACGACATCACCTGCCAGGTCCTGACCCAGGACGAGAAGGACCTGTGTAAGCAGATCTTTGCCAACGCGATCATCACGAACCTGGTGGACCGCCAGGCCCAGGGGGACCTGGACACGATATTCACCAACTGCCTGTCCGGGTATGCCAACGGCAAGATCGACACGGTCTACCTGTCCCAGATGCTGCGTGCGAACCACCTGCCCGAACCCAGCGCCAAGGTCGTTTATGTCGTGTCGGACGTGTCCGACGCGGCGAAACTCTACGACCAGAGCAAGTCCCAGCAGGACCGCTCCGCGCTGCTGGCAAACCTGGGCGCGTTCTACAACAACGTCAACGCCATCTTCGTCCTCATGGACGACGACCAGGACGCCCAGAATTTCCGGGCCATGGTCAACCCGCTGCTCAAGGCAGCCGGCAAACAGGAGATCCCGCCGGACTTCAACCTCCAGAACAAGGTTTTCGACGGTTTGATTTTAAGGGGCGACTACAAGCTCATGGACCAGAGCTGCGACCCGGACTCCGAGGCCCGCATCATCGCGTCGGCCCTGTCCAAGGCGTGGGGCGACCGGATCCTCCCGACGAGGACCATCGAGTCACTGCTGCCCAGCATAGTCGTGGCCTTCAACGCGCACAAGCTCTCCCGTGCCACGACATCGGAACTCCTGGCCGCCAAGAACGACGTCGGCAAGATGGCCGCGCTGGACAAGTCCCGCATCCTGAGCTTCGCCAAGATGGCAAGCCTCGGCACGGTCAACAAGGCCATGCAGAAGATGAACGTGCTGCAGAACCAGCTAAACAACGTGCTGGCCAAGTCCGCGCTCTCGGCGTCCACCGGCAAGTTCGTCATCAAGAACATCAACATGGCCCGGGTGCGCAAGAAGCTGATGAAGATCGAAAAGAAGATGAAGAACGTCGACGTATCCAAGAACCCGACGTATCACAACTTCGACACGTTCCAGAGGCCGAACCGCCGGGAACCCATGAACCCGGACCTTCCCGGCGTCAGCATGGACCTGGGGTATTACCCGGACATCCATCTGTACGTCGATACCTCCGGGTCCATCTCCCAGAAGGACTACGAGGACTCCGTGGCCATGATCATCGACATCGCCAAGAAGCTCAACTGCGACATCTACTTCAACAGCTTCACCACCGACATCTCCCAGGAGACGGTCGTGCGCTGCCGCAACCGGTCCCAGGCGCAGATCCAGCGGGACATCGAGAAGATCCCCAAGCTCTCCGGCGGCACCACCATCGACCAGGTATGGAGCTATATCAACGCCACCCGCAAGAACCGCCGCCAGCTGTCCATCCTGATCTCGGACTTCTATGTGGACGTTCCCCGGTACATCAAGCACCCGGAGAACCTGTACTACATCCCGACCAAGGACACCTCGGTGTCTTATGCCGAGAAGTTCGCCAACAGGCTGCCAAACCCCTGGCGCGTGCTGTTCTGAAAAACCGCCCCGGCCCTGCCACGCAGGACCGGGGTTTTTCATGCAGATTTCCGGACAAGGAGGGAACAACCGTGACGGAAGAAAAACAGGAATATGGACTTGATTTTGACCTCGGATACAATGGCAGGATCGAAAAAGTCGGCATCGAGGTCGCAAGATACAGCGACAACGGCCGCCTGTTCGTCGGGCTCATCGCCGACGACGGGGAAGGCTGCCCGGGACCGGCCGCAGACCTGACGGTGAACATCCCGGAATTCACCATGAAACCTGGGGAGGCCGCCATCACGGACGACATGCGCCGCCAGGTCCTGAAATTCATCCAGGACAACCGCCTGGCTGAGGACACCGGCAAGACCGCGTTCTCCGGGATGGGCATGTACCCGGTGTTCCGGTTCGACCTGGAACGGCTCGCGCAGTTCGCCCCGGATGACGTGGCGGACTTTAAGAAGGCATGGGGGATCTCGTGACATGGGTGAAAACTATGGGAAATACGCATACCCTGTCCGGGAGACCGTGGAAAAGCTCCGCCGGGAATACCCGTCCGGGACCCGCGTCCGGCTCGTCTCGACGGCTGACCCGTGCCCTGACACAAAACCGGGCGACACGGGCACGGTGAACTTCGTCGACAACACCGGCTCGGTCTTCATATCCTTCGACAACGGTTCCCTGCTCGGGATCCAGTACGGGCTTGACGAAATCCAAAAAATTTAACAGAGGGGAGGCGCCGCATGGACGCATTTCTTGACAGGCTGTTCGACGATGACGCGATCTGGGAAAAGGCCATCGCCGGCGGCGCCGAAAAGCGTATCAAAACGAAGGTCCTGGAAAACTTCACAGACCCGAATTACCGGGACAGCCTCAAATCCCAGATCCGGGACGGGAAGAAATCCATCACGCCGCCACACGAGGCCCAGGTCCCGAAAGATGACGGGACGATGCGCACGGTATACGTCAACATGGCGGAGGACCGGATCCTGTTCGCTGCCATAAACGAGGCGCTGTTCCGGTATTGCTCCGACATGGTCCATCCGTCCTGCATGTCGTACAAATCCGGCGTCGGGTGCGGCAAGGTCGCCCGGGAAGTGGCGAAATACATCCGGGAAAACTGCCGCGAACTCGACCATATTGGCTGGAAGATCGACCTATCCAAGTACTTCGACACGGTCGACCGCAAATACATCGAACAGGTTTTCGCCGCCGTCGCTTCACGCCTCGGCCCGTCGGCATTGCTGACGCTGCTGGATGCTTATTATCACGACGACCGGCTCCAGGCACTGGACGGGCACATGTTTGAGAAATACACCAGCCTGCGCCAGGGTTGTGCCGTGGCGTCCTTCCTGGCGGACTCCGTCCTGTACGGGATAGATGATGCCATGTCAAAGCTGGACGTCGGTTTCTGGCGGTACAGCGACGACATCCTGATCCTTGGCCCGCACGCTGACGTCGCCTTTGAGGCATGTTCCAGCATGCTCGCGGAAATGGGCCTGTCCATGAACCAGAAAAAGATCGAACGGCTCACCAACGGCAAATGGTTCACATTTTTGGGGTTCTCCCTGCGTGACGGTGAAATATCGCTGTCAAAAAAGCGCCTGGGAAACTTCCAGAGGGCGATCCTGAGCCGGACCGTGAACGCGGCGCACCAGGCGGGCTCCGACAGGGCCATGCAGCGCGTCGCATCCTGGCTCTATGAGAAGGGGCCGTCCGGATACGGTTACGCCGACGGGATCCTGCCGGTCCTGACTTCGGCGCAGGACCTGAAACAGATGGACGCCTACATCCTGGACTGCCTGCGGGCCTGCGACACCGGGCGCGCGAAGCTCGGCGGCCTCGGGTACAACAAGTCAGGAAACGGCGGCGTGATCGAACGCGGACGCGGGCGGAACGTATCAGAAAACCGCAAAAAGCGCCCGCACATCGACGGCTATACGCCGCTCACCTATATGAGGTCCCTGTACCGGAACGCGCCGGCGGCTTACGCGGCCTATACCAACCTGATGCTGGCCGGCAGCCGTGCCATGGGTACGGACACCATGTAGAAAGGAGATATTGCCAAACATGAAATACCTTGGGAAACAAGTGAACGGCAGGGCCACCCGGGACAACTTCATCCGTTCCATGGACCTGGCCCTGCACAAGGACCCGGACGCCGCGCTGGACTGCTACTGCCGTTACTGGTTTTCCAGTACGCGCAAGCAGTACCTGAACGACGCCCTGAGCCACGTGGCCGAGAGCTCCCTGTTCTGGCCGAAACGGGCCTTTACGGACATGGTCGACGAGATCGTCATGGACATGTCCGGTACCGGCGTCGATGAGAAAATGCTGGCCCGTGACGCGGACAGGCTCTGCGCGAGATTCAACCTGTGGGCATCGTCCCGCAAAGCCAACAAGCCGACACTGGAGGACATCCGCAAGGACGTGAAGGCGTTCGAGGCCAAGTACAAGTACAAGTGCCCTGACACCTACCGCTCCTGCTGGATGAACACCGGCGCCTTCGTGACACTGTCTTACGGCATCAAATACGAAGGCTTCCTCATGCCGAAATGCACAACCCCGGAACAGTCGCTCTCGCTGCTCAAGAAATGCGCCATGGAGGTCGTGGCCGACATGGACCACACCGTGGACGACCGGCTCTTCCGGCTCTGTCACGCGCTCTATACGCAGCGGCTGAACACCATCCCGGGGATGGCCTGACACACAATCCGGCGGCTCGGCCGGAACATCAAACAAGGCAAGACGGCCGCACGCGTCCGCCCCATAGGAATGAGGGGGCGGACGCGTTGGATGACCGAAAACATGAAGTTTATCGATTCCAGGAAGACATTGGGGATTGGCGATGAAAAGAGCCACCTCGGCCGTGTTCCGGTTTGTGTTTTCGCGTTGTTTCACCCTACTGTATAACCACGAGCCAGGGTCGGACTGCCTGATAAAAAAAAACCAAACTGCATTCCCGGCGCAGGGAGTGCGGCGCAGGTGTGCGTCTTCCTCCGGATCCCTGCGGGACCGGAGGAAGGAAGCGAAATAAGACGGGGGCCGGGCGGCCTCCAGGATCTCGGGATCCGGATGCGCATTCCAAACTCCCCTTCAGCTTTCAGGAATTTAAGCGCTACGTGACTGGGTGTCACGCGCGTTTAGCATGCGAACGGTACCTGTACAGCTCGCAAGTACTGCAGGTACCTGCAGTCCGCGCTGCGTACGGCCGGATCCGCCATCCATCGATAGAGAAGACCGACTGGAGTCCAACGTTTACTGGTCAGTCGTCAGGATCCATGGGCACATGCAGGTGTCTCCAGCAGCTGCGGACTTCCAGCTCAGCTGAGGCCTTTCGGAAGCAGGTAACCCTGCGCGCCAGGAAGAACATGTTCGTGACGTCGCGATGAGGAGACGGCCAAAGCCGCAGTGCGAAGGCATTCGAAAACCACCGCGTTCGAGATGTTCGTAATTCTTACGAACAACCCGGGATGACTTCAGAGTCCCACACCCGGTGGCGACCTAGGTGCTCCAGTGGGTGGATCCATATGGATCTTCAACAAGCTCGGGCTCCAAGGCATCAGACGAGCTGATGATCACCAGCCACTTCAGAATCTACGTGGTCATCGTCCGCCAGCAGTTGGTCTCCGGAGCTCGTTAGCCTCACAGGCGCCTGCGAACCGACCGATCAGTCGGCGACATCCGGATACAGCTGGATTAAGAGGTCTTCTGGGATGGCTGCCAGCAACGTGGTACCTGCACGAGTTTCAGCTCGATCGGGACTGGCCATGATGATCCTCGCACCGGAATGGATGGTTTGCTCTTCGGTCAGGATCTGGTCTCTGATCTGCCGGCCAGGCACGCGTACTGCAGCAATGACTCGACAGTGCACTGTAGGTCGACATGCATGTCAGCCGATCATGATCATGATCATTGCGGGATATCTCATACGATCGTGGGATACTGGTGACCGCGTCTCTCATGAGATCTTCGCGACACCAAATACCTTAGGCACCAGGTAACCAGCCTGGTCAAGCACGTGGCATCAGACCGTTCTTGGGTCCATGATCATGATCATCAACCACGGATTTCTCGAAGCCGGAACCTGTCGTCCCAATGGATCTACCTCCTCGTGATCACGAGGTTCTCTCCCAGTGACGCACGTACGTGATCGTCGACGAAGAGTTCATCTCGGAATGCCGATCTCAAGATCAAGCTCCGCGGGGCCCGGATCCGGACCAGTTCCGGTCCGCTCCGCATCCCAACCCCGCGTGATGCGATCAAGGATTTGGCGTTCCAATCGGATTATCCAGGATCAGTGGAACCATGATTGGTGTCCCCAACGCAGTTCTTTCTCTCCGCCCTTTCCGAATTTTCGCTATCAATCAAAATTAAAGCCATGCGTCATGCACACACGCACCGCGCAAAACCACGGGCCGCCAATAACGGCCCCATAGGAGGATATTGCCATGCCATTTGATTTCAGAAACAACCAGAACCAGGCCCCCGGCTCCATGCCGCCTCCGGGCCCCGTCACGCCATCCCAGGCGGCCCAAGACGCCTCCGGCGTCACCGAGCTCCTCATCGACTACAACAAGAAGTTCGCCAAGGCCATGCCGGTCAAGCACCGCGACCAGGAGGTCTTCCAGGTCATCTCCCAGCTGATGATGGCCAAGAAGTCCTGCTCGCTCCTCGTGGGCGCCCCCGGCACCGGCAAGACTGCCATCGTGGAAGAGATCGCCCGGCTCATTGCAATGAAGAGCCCCTACACGTCCATGCTCAACGACTACACCCTCTATGAGCTGCCCCTGTCCAGCCTCATGGCCGGCACGTCCTTCCGCGGCCAGCTGGAAGAAAAGGTCCGCTCCGTGGTCGAGTACTGCGAGTCGAACAAAGTGATCCTGTTCATCGACGAAATCCACCAGCTCTGCGGCGGCCACGGCTACGACAGCGTCTCCCAAATGCTCAAGCCGGCCATGGCCCGCGGCGGCATCAAAATGATCGGCGCCACGACCCTCCAGGAATCCAAATCCCTGCTGGAAGACCCTGCCTTCAATCGAAGATTCAACAAGGTCCAGGTCTGCGAGCTCTCCATGGACCAGACCAGGGACATCATCGAGACCGTCACCATGCCGGCCCTGGCGTCCCACTACGGCGTGGGCTTCGCAAACGGCTTGGCCATGAAGGTCGTCCAGGCGGCGGAGAAGTCCAAGACCATCACCTGCCACCGCCCCGACAACGCCATCACCCTGCTGGACCAGGTGTGCGCCAGCACCCTGCTGCAGCGCAACGCCAACATCATGACCTGCACCGACGACGCCCTCAAGCAGCATATGCAATCCACGCCCCTGGTCATCAACGCAGCGCATGTAGAGAACTACAATAAAGGCCAGGGCTTCGCCATCCCCGGGAGTTTCGACGACGTAAAGGATAAAATCTTCTTCCAGGATGAAGTCATCGACCATCTTTATGAGACGGTCAGCGATTACGTCCGCTTCGACGCCCTGTTCCCCACCGGCAAGCCGTTCCGCATTGACATCAAGGGCGACCCCAAGTCCGGACGCACCACCCTGGTGCAGCAGGCAGCGGCACTTATTGACGAGCAGCCGGTGTACCTGGACCTGGCGGATTACTCCGACGCCCCGAGCCTGAACCGTATCATTGGCTCGCCCATGGGTTACGTCGGCTCCGACTCCCGCCAGGAGATGCCTTTCGACATCGTGGAATCCAACCCCAGGAAGATCATCATCCTCGACAACATGGACAAGGGCCACCCGGTCGTCCGTGACTTCTTCGAGTCCGCCATGGGCACCGGCCTGATCAAGTACGCCGACAACCGTACCGTGGACATCGGCAAGTGCATCGTTTTCTGCGTCTCCGAGGACGCCGGCACATCCCGCTCCATCGGCTTCGCCGCCCGCCGTGACCCGGTCTCCCAGACGAAGATCTCCATCCGCGCCCTGTCCGCGTCTGAGATGGTCGACGGCGCCGAGCGCATGGTCCGCGACATGGTGGCGTCCATGAAGGCAGAGCACTCTAAGTACGCGTCAATCCCCGACGATCTCGGCATTCCGGATGAAGACAAGAACCGCATCGCCAGCCCCGCCGACATGGCGCCTGTGGCGCGTTCCGTGATCCTGTCCAAGATCTGATTGCAGGCGGCCGCTTCTTATGGTAAGATAAGGGGCGGCCGCCAATAGGAGAGAAAGCCATGAAAAACCTGTTCCACAGGCTGTTCCATAGCGGCAGGCTGTCACTCCGGGAACAGTGGGCCATCGACGCGGATATCAACGAAGAAATCGCGCAGATAGTCCACTCCCGGTGCTTCGGGTGCGAATTCCGCATCCCGTACCACGCAGGCGCCTGCCCGAAATACAAGCACGGCAGGAAGCCGTCTGCCATCCGCACGGCCAGGACGCAAAACTGTCCTTTCTATCAAAAAGAGGCCGTCAAAAAACCTGATGAGGACGCCCTTGGTGCCAACTGGAAACATGATGAAACAATGTGAAGGCTGCCAAAACAGCATCCGGTTTCGTCCCGATGTATGCAGACAGTACCGGCGCGGAAAGCCGGAACTCCTGAAGCGTTCACTCGGGGCGGACTGTCCACATTTTCAACGAAAGGGGCCCCGCCATGATCGACTTCGGTAAATGCCAATGCGGCGCGCCGCTCGTCCCGATATGGTTCACGGAATTTGAATACGCCCAGACGCGTGACGGGATGCGGTATAAGACCGGCAGGAAGCGCCGCGCCGTTTCTCACCTGCTGTGCGAGAACTGCGGCCGCCAGTATCCTATCGACGACAGTTTCGACGGGCCGTGGGAGGGCTGAAACGTGAAAAACGGCATCCATGAGTGCTGGTTCTGCGGGTCGGACAAGACCTACGTCGACTCTCACGCCACCCGCCTGCACGGAGAGACCCAGGACTACATCTCCCAGGTCCGTTGCCGTGCCTGCTTCGCGCGCGGTCCACGTGTGCGTTTCAGCGTCCGAGTCGAACCAGGCTACCCAGACCTGGAACGCACTGATCCAAACAGCGTCGTCTCCATGGCCGACAAAAAGGCCGTCAAGAAATGGAACGACGGACCCGTCAACCACATGACATAACAGAAAAGAGATGAAGACATATGCCAAAAACCTGGTTTGAAAGCCTTGATAAGGACACGCTGGAACTGGCCATCAACCTGACAGGGAAGGCCGAATCCATGCGCCACCACGGGCACGAGATCTATCCGCCTCAGGACAAGATCTTCCGGGCCCTGGACGAGACGCCCATGGACAAACTGAAGGTCGTCCTCGTCGGCCAGGACCCCTACATCAACCCTGGGCAGGCCGAGGGCCTCTGTTTCTCGGTCACCAATGGGACGCCCGCCCCGCCCAGCCTTCAGAACATCTTTAAGGAGCTGGTCTCGGACATCGGGTGCCCCTATCCCAAGACCACGTCCCTGCTCCCATGGGCGCACCAGGGCGTGCTCCTGCTGAATACGACCCTGACCGTCGAGCGCGGTCAGAGCAACTCGCACGCCAACTGGGGCTGGGACAGGTTCACCCATCAGATCTTCAAGGTTGCATCGGAACTCGACCGTCCGGTCGTGTTCATCGCCTGGGGACGCAACGCCCGTGACGCCCTGGCCGGCCTGCCGGTCCAGGATCCGAAGCGGAACAAGATCCTGATCACATCACCGCACCCGTCGCCTTTTTCCGCTGACAAGGGCTTCTTCGGCTCGAAGCCTTTTTCCAAGGCGAACCGGATGCTGGCCATGATGGGCGTGGAGCCCGTCAATTGGGCGCTGCCCTGATGGCAGGCAACAATAAACCGACACGGGACAGCTATGAGCACGCGAGATATGAAATATTTCGCATGCTTTGGCTCATGTCCCATGGCTACACGCTTAAAGACCTGGTCAGCGCGGTCCTGGAATACCGCGACGAAGCCGATGACCCGGCCGACATTGCCGACCCGTTCGATGAATGGGAAAAGGAATCCGGATTTGGCGGCGAGATCTGGCCCTGTTTCGAAGAATTTCAGGATGCCGATGAGCCGCTGACGGACTTTGCGCCTTTCCAGGGGGCGATCAATGCCATAGCAAGACACTTGAAATAGGAGGATCAAGATATGCCGATTATTTTGGAAGATGCCAATTCCGCCGTAACCAAGCAAGTATCGGCGGGCCCCCAGTACAGCCCCAAGGACTATAACTCCATCCTGACAGGGAACGGCGTGAATCAGGGGCTGCTCCGCTCAACGCTCCTCGCCGGCGGCAGCGACGTCATTTCGCAGAACGCCGTGTCGATCCTGATGGCGGACAAGTTCGAGTGCGAGAACCGCGCCCACCACGTCCATGACGACCTCAGGAACTATACGACGCTCTGGCAGGACATCTCGCTCTGCTCCGGCTACGCGACCGCCCAGAATGGCGTCCCGGCCCCGCTCTGCGCCATGACCGACCACTTCGCGACGTTTGAGCGCGCCTCAGACGGCCAGACCGTGACCTACCGGTCCCGCCTGTTCCTGAACAGGATCTACGTCTACAAGGGCGCCACGAACTACGTCCTGGGCTACTACACCCTCATCGCCGCCGAGGAGGGCATGCCGACCAACAGCTGGATCGAGAAGTTTGACGGCCTTTACGTTACCGGCCAGCGCCCCAAGGACCCGATCCTGGACATGTACAACGCCATGTTCAATAAGATCAGCGCCTTCATGGCCAAGAACGGCTACGCCGTCAAAGTCAATGACTCCGCACAGCTGGCCGCCGCGGACAACGCCCGCAGCATGTACGACCTGATCATGTCCGAGCTGGCCCTGATCAAGACCCCGGGCGACCTGAAGAAGACCCTGCAGGCGGCGTCCGCTGCCGGGTACCCGGTGCTGGCCTACGCCAACCGGATCCTGAACCTGGTCAACCTCCCCTTCGCGCTGTACCAGACGGACGTCATCGACGTCATCAACGCCCGGACACGCGACGAGGCGACCCAGCTCAAGAATGCCAACATGTCCCTGTCCCTGGCGGACACCCTGAGCAACATGCAGGGCGCCATGACGGCCCAGATCCCGGAGCTCGTGGGCAAGAAGTACACTACCAAGGCCATCACGCTAACCACGGAGCAAGTCGCGGCCATTGAGTCGCCCTCCCGCATCACCATTGTGGCGGCCGGCGCCGGCACCGGGAAGTCATCCTGCATCATGCACCGGCTGGCCTTCATGGAGGAGAACGGCTGCGACATGAAGCAGACCTTCGTGCTGAGCTTCACCAAGGCCGCGGCAGGACACATCAAGAAAAACTTCCGCGACTGCAAGTCCAGCACCATCGCTGAGTTCACCCACAGCTTCGTGAACGTCATCCTGGACGACGGCAGCGGCACCCGCGTGGACATCGTGGCCCATTCCGACTTCGTGCAGAAGCTCAAGATCCGCATGGACGACTTGGTGAACGCCAACATCCTGCAGCCCAGCACCGTCAAGGCCCTGCAGCAGTTCGTCAACTACTGTGACAACATTGACACGTGCCAGCCCCAGCTGCTCAACATGCTGGACACCGGCCTCAACCCCGAGGCGGCCAACCTGCTGAGCATCCTGAAGATGCTGCACTGCACGTCGCTGGAACTGGACCCCATCGTATTCCATACCCAGCTCAACGTCCTGAAGCCCAACATCGAACACATCGTCATCGACGAGAGCCAGGATTCCAACCGCTTGGAGTTCCTGACGATGCTGAAGATGGCGATGCTGAACGACATCAGCATCTACTGCGTGGGTAAGGCATAATTGCCCACCTTAAACCCTACTAACTGCGGGAAACCGACATGTGGAAACATGTAAAACGCATCCGGCACCGCGCTGTCCTGGAAACAGGACGGGCAGCACCATGGATAACGCCATGGAGATGGTAAAAGCCCGGATCGACGGCGGCAATCACGAAAACGCAGCCAGGCACCGTAACGTAAAGACGACGGGGCAAGGTTCATCGACTGTCGAAAGCTATAAATCCATAAGAGCCGGAAAACCGGCGGGGTTGAAAATAAGGGCGGATGAAAATCCGTCACGAAGCAAGTAGAGTAGCGCCCGAAAGCATGATCGGGTCAGCATCCGGTTGAGATTAGGCCGGAACAAGCCTGTTAAAGCGAAACGAAGGGCTTGCATGTCTTGACAAAACCAATATTTTTCGGTAAAATAAGACATACAAGATGGTATAGTCAGCAACATGGAGAACGGAGGATAGTCATGCAAACCTCAACACAGATAAACAGAAGACACAGCATAAACGAGCATTATTTCGACAAAATCGATACCCAGGAGAAAGCCTACTGGCTCGGATTCATCTGGGCGGACGGCAGCATCTCAAAAACGGCAAAGCGCGCCAGCGGACCAAACCGGCTTCGCGTCACCCAAAAATGGGACGAACGCGAACACCTGGAACGATTTCGTAGTGCAGTGTCGGCCGACAATGAAATCAAGCCTGTATATCACGAAAACGGCCACACGGTCGCCCAGCTGGACATCAACTGCCGGCCACTATGTGAATCGCTGGAAAATCTCGGATATGGCCCAAAGGATATTCGGACACACATCCCAAAGATCCGGAAAAATCTGATGAACCACTTCGTTAGAGGATATTTTGACGGCGACGGATGCTTGTCCGTATATATCCAGAAAACCGCCAGATCCGACATTCAAAGGCAGGAGTGGTCACTCACAGGCGACAAACGTCTCATGCAGGAATTTAAGGACCTGCTGTCCGATCAAGCGAAAACAACGTCAACCGTTGCACTGAAAAACTACAAACGGTCACCAAACACAGCTTCGCTTAGATACGGAAAAAAGAAAGATATCGAACGCCTGTACCAATACCTGTACAAAAATGCTTCTGTTTATCTCGATACGAAACAAAGGAAATTCATACAGTTCTTCTCCAGACAAGCGTCAAAACGGATTGTGCCCAGACGCTGTATGAGTTCCGGGACGCGGACCCCCGCATCCTGAACAACCTGACCAAACTGTTCAACACGTTCGACCTCAGCATCAACCACCGCTCCACCCAGATCATCCTGGACGTGGCGAACCTGATGTCCAGCACCATGTCCACCCATAAGACCACCCTGCGGGCCAACCAGGTCATGCAGATCACCAAGCAGGCGGTGGACGCCACCGTGACCATGAACACCTACGACAAAGTCACGGACCCCGACACGATGAAGATCCTGGACGACTGGCTGGAGCTCCGCCTCGGCCACGGCCAGAGCATCGCCGTCATCGCCCGTTCCGGGCAGGACGTCCTGAAGCTCTACGACTACCTGCACACCCGCTACGGGTCCCAGTACAACGTCCAGAACATCACGTCCCAGCGCCGGAACGACATCGTGATCCTGTCCGCCATCGGCCAAAACCTGCCCAAGTTCCTCCCGAACCCCGTGAAAGACTGGAGCGAGTTCGAACGCGCCGTCCATGATGAGAACATCCGCATCAACGCGGCAGCCCGCGGCGGCAACCGGTACAACCAGAACGGCCCGACGGTGAACAAGATCACCCTGGACTGGCTGGCGGAGCAGATGGCCGACGGCCCGAAGATCGTGGCGGCCCTGAACGACCCCAACAAGCGCGACCAGGAGATCCGCCGGCTGCAGCTGTCCCTGCTGGACATGCAGACGGAAAAGAACACCTTGCTCCAGCGGGTCATGGACGCCAAGAACGCCAAGCTCAAGGAGCAGTCCGCGGACATCGTGGTCTGCACCGTGCACGGCGTGAAGGGCCTGGAGTACGACCATGTCGCCTGCTTCATCAACACCGAGGCCGGCCGCAACACCTACTCCTCTTCCGACGAGAACAAGCGGATCGCCTATGTGGCGCTGACCCGCGCCCGGTTCACCGAGTGCGTGTTCTGCACCCGCGAGAAGCTGCTCAAGGACTTCGAGGCCTACCGCGCGTCCCAGCCCTGACCAACGCACCCGGGGCGCCCTGTTTTATACATCTGGGCGCCCCGGAACATTTAGGAGGAAATGCTATGGTACCGCTCAAAACCGCGATCCGGGAACTGAACGCCGGGCATGTGGGACTCATGTCCCGATACGGCGACTTCTGCACCACCGAGGGCGAGCTGGTCACGTACCTGAAGCGCCTGGAACGCTTCGAAGCCCTCGGGATGGAACCGGAGGACCTGAAGAAACTCATCGTCGGCCCGGTCCCCGACAAATTTGAAAAAGAGGCTTTTTCCGCACTTCCCTGGGAAACCCAGGTGCGGATGGCACTAGCCGCTGCCAGGAAGATGGTTGCCGCCGTAAGCCCCATTTATGACCTGGACTCCATCCATGTGGAAAAACAGTCCGAACACCCGGACGACTGGTATCTCTGGACCGTCCTTGCCCGCAGCACGCGGGGCAAATATGCGGTCTGGAGCATGAACCTGTCGACCGGCGGCCTCTTTTACGGCCACTACGACATCACCGACTGGCGCCGGGCTTACAGCGTCATGGACGACAAGCGTGGACACCAGGACGACGATGATGTCACGGACACCGAAGAAGATTAAGAGAGGAGGCAGCCAGCATGCCTGACACCGAAACAAAGCAGGAGGCGTTCACCCTTACTCCGGAAAACTATTATTCCGATAAGGCCAACGTCCTGTACCTGTCCAATTCCCTGTTCAAGTCCGTCTATGGCACCCCGGCCGCTCCGTACCCCTGCGAGGCCGCGGCCCTGCTCGGGGAAAAAGAGCGTACCGAGGCACTGCTCATCGGCGGCTACGTCGACGCGGCATTTGAAGGTGACGACGCCTTCAAGAAGTTCGTCGAGGATAACGAGTCCGACCTGAAACTCAAATCCGGCAAGGGCTT
Source organism: uncultured Oscillospiraceae bacterium (assembly GCA_947587485.1). GTDB lineage: Bacteria > Bacillota > Clostridia > Oscillospirales > Oscillospiraceae > CAJOIG01. The sequence continues at coordinate 144,606 of CANPXZ010000001.1, forward strand.
CTACCAGTTCGTCAAGGACGCGGACCGTGCCATCGCCCGCGCCAAGCGCGACCCGGTATTCATGTCCTACCTGGCCGGGGAGCACCAGAAGGTCATGGTCGGCGAAATCGCCGGCCACCCGTTCAAGATCAAGATGGACGACTACCAGGCCGGCGTCCAGATCACGGACCTCAAGTACGTGAAATCCGCCGGCGAGGAGTTCAACGAATTCCTCAAGCGCCGCGTCACCTTTGTCGAAAACTACGGTTACGACATCCAGGGCGCCATCTACCGGGAGATCGTCCGCCAGAACACCGGCCTCGTCCTGCCGTTCAACATCGCCTATATTACAAAGGAAGACCCGGCCGATTTCGGCGTCGTCACGATCCCCGACGAAATGCTCAAGGACGCCCTCGAATTTGTCGAGATGTCCCTGACGGCCCGCCCCATGGCGCTGGTCCGCAAGGCGCCCAAGCGCTGCCTGCGCCGGTCCTGCAAATTCTGCCGCGACCAGCAGGTACTCTCCGGCCCCTACACCTATGAACAGTTCGAGGCCCGCGCCAAGACCTGAGGCGAACTTTTGTTCTCACAGAAAAATTATCCCTTCTGGAAATTATCACCGTCCAGAAGGGATAATTTGAAAAAACGCCCTTGAAAAACTGCACCGGATGTGATACGATGGTAAAGCGCGGTACTACCGCCGGAAAGGAGGCTGGGGGCATGCCGGACCAAACTTACGCGACCATCGCGCATGAGGAGACCGACAAGATGGCCAGCCGGATCAGGAGCGGTGAAAAGCTCGTTTCCATCGCCAACACATGGACCATCCTCGATGTTGAGGAGGAGGTCATGAAAAACATCCGGATGCGCGTGATCGACTACAATGCGCGCAACAAAGGCAAAGACCATATCACCTACAAGCAGGTCCTCTCGGAAGACTACATCATGACCATCATGGAGGCCGCGCTCGTCGCGGACCCGTGGATGTCGGCCGAAGAGATCCTGGCCAAGCCGGGGCTGGTGGAAAAAGCCTGCCTCGACATCAACGCCAACCTGACATCAGCATCGCTCAGGAACATCCGCCGCAGGCTGGAAAGGCTGGCGGAAAAGACATGACCCAAAAACAAATACCGCGAGAAAGGAGGGGATTCGGGAGTTGGATACGATCCAAAGGATCACCCAGGAAGAGACGGCCGCCATCGTCAGCAACCTGCAGGTCGGCCAGAACGATTACCTGGACATCGAAGAAGAACTGATGAAACGCATCAAAGTGCGCGTCATCACTGCCAACCAGAACGGTTCCCGCAGCGATCCCAAGATCACCTGCCCGAAGTACCTGAATTTCGGGCAGATCGCACAGATCCTCGACGCGACCATGGTCATCCGCGTGATCGAAGACGGCGACAGCGGTACATCGATCCTTGGCGTTTACAAAGACGGCATCTATGAGACGGACAGACAGGAGATCTACAGTGCAGCGACGCTCATGAACAACACGCTCACCAAGCGCGACCTGGAAGAGATGGTCAACCGCCTCATGCTCATTTGCAAGCATGTCTCCATCAATACGGACCGGGATCTGATCGCCGTCAACAACGGCATTTTCAATTACCGGACAAAACAGGTGATCCCGTTCGACCCGGATTACGTCTTCCTGTCAAAGTCAGCCGTCGACTATGTCCCAAACCCAGCAAAGCCGGCATTCCCGGATGGGTGGGATGTGGAATCCTGGATGGCGGACATCGCTGTGGACGACCAGGTCTGCCAGCTCTTATGGGAAACGGCCGGATCCGTCCTGCGGCCCTATGTCAAGTGGAACAAGACCGTATGGCTGTTCTCGACCATCGGAAACAACGGTAAAGGCACCTACTGCGAGTTGCTCCGCAACCTGCTCGGCAACAAGGCCCACGCCAGCATTCCACTGTCGGACTTCTCCAAAGAGTTCGCCCTGGGACCGCTGATCGGCAAGCAGGCCGTCATCACGGACGAAAACGACGTCGGGACCTACATAGACAAGGTCGGCAACCTGAAAGCTATCGTCACGGGCGACGTCATCACGATCAACAAAAAGTTTGAACAGCCGATCAACTACCGGTTCCATGGAATGATGGTCCAGTGCCTGAACGAATACCCGAAAGTCCGCGACAAGTCAGATTCCTTCTACCGCCGCCAGATCTTCGTGCCGTTCAACAAATCGTTCACGGGGCGCGAAAACAAGGCAATCAAGGACGTCTACCTGAAAGACCAGAAAGTCCTGGAATACGTCATGCACAAGGTACTCAACATGGACTACTACAGCCTCTCGGAACCCGACGCTTGCGTACACGCCCTGGACGACTACAAGGAGATCAACGACCCCATCCGCCAGTTCTGGGGCGAGATGGAGACCGAGTTTGCATGGGACCTCGTCCCGTACCCGTTCCTGTTCGACCTTTATAAGGCCTGGTATGAACAGAACTTCCCCAAGGACCGTCAGGTGGCGAAACTCAGCTTCATCAACTCGCTCAAGACGATCATCCAGCGGGAATCCATCGTGTGGACCTGCGCGGACGAAAACAACAAGAAGTACCGTGTCGGCACAAAGATGTCGAAACCAGAACCATTGATCATGCAGTACGACCTCAAGGCCTGGCAGTCCAAGACCTACACCGGACGCGACCCCAGGAAGCGCTGCACGCTCGGACCAGAGGACCTGGCAACATCGTACGCCGGGATCATCCGCAAATAGCCAATAGGAGAGAAAATGCCATGAATGAACCGTACCTTCTCGCCGTAGCGACGCCGCCTGACGACGGCATCTGGCACGAAAAGGCCCCGGTGGATTTCAAAGATCCGGACCGGGGCATCTACCTGGTCCCCGTCACGCCGCGTGTGCTCTCCCAGGAAAGGGCCATGTATACGGAAGACGAGGTAAAGGCCGACCCTGAATTTGTCAAGGCGGCCATCGTGAACACCAGGAAAAACCGGCTGCGCCGCAACACGGACAACGACTTTATCAGTTTACGGTCAGACAACACGCAGATCCCATGCACATCCATGTTCTTCATGGACAACCGGGAAACCGTGTTCAAGGCACTGGCCGTAGACCCAATCGACTACTTCATCGTGTTCATCACCTCGGACGAAGTCCTGATGGCGGACCGGATCAAGTTCCGCCCGTCAAACATCCGCAGGATGGTGGACAGCATCGTGAACAGGATCTCGTCCCTCTATCCGGACGACACGCCAATCTTGTGCAAGGAGGTGTTTGAATATGGACCGGACGGCCACTACAAGGAGGTCTGACGCCAACCAGAAACGCCAGGCCGAGACACAGCTCCGGGACCTGTTCAACACTTACGCGTGTACGGAAAACCCGGCGGTCCGCGAGATCATAAACAAAAACGTGATCGCCGCCAAAACGGCGCTCCGGCAGGAGATCCAGAAAAACCCCGGCGCGTCCGTCACCGTCTGGACTGACGGCAGTTATAACGCCAAGGCAAACGCCGGCGGCGTCGGGATCCGCATCGACAATGGTGCCAGGGCCATGACCTTCGGCCGGCGCGTGCGGGCCGAAAGCTCCATCGACGCCGAGGCGTACGCCCTGGCCATCGGGATCTCCGTCCTGCTGGACACATTCCCGGACGCCAAGGTCGCGACCATAAAATATGACTGCACGGCCCTGCCGGTATGCGCCGCCAACGTGGACGCCTATGCCGACAAGGGTGCGCCGTATACGAACCTGCGCAGCGCGTTCAAACGGGCGCGCCGTTCCGGCCTTTCGATCCTGTTCGAACACACGAAGGGCCACGCCCGGGACAAGAACCACAATATCTGTGACGCCGTTGCGAGGCACTATTCCGGCATCCGCGTGACGCCGGAGGAATACGCGGTCATCCGCCCGTTCGTCACAATCAAAACAGAAAGGAGGGGCTCCAATGTCCCAAACAGCTAACCAGAAAAGCACGCGGGACGGCCGTCCCCTGTCCTTCTGGGACATCGAATCGCTGGCCAACATTTTCATGTTCGCCATGTACTTCCCGGCGTCCAAGATGCTCTCCTCAGATAAAGACGATCCGAAAGATTGGATGGTCTTCTTCTACCTCTTTGACGGCATGACGCTGACCCTGGAACTGCAGGACCTGATCGTGAAACGGGTATTCGAGAAGAACACCCGCCTGGACCCGGAAAAGACCGAGATCCGCTTCATGGACCTGTCCAAAGAGAGCACCAACCGTCTGATCCTGGATTGGTTCAGTGTCAGCAACAAGCGCGCTTTCGGCAAGGACGTCGAGAACGATTTTTACCAGCTGGTCAAGAACCAGCACACCGACCTGGATGCCAGCCTCATCTTCCCGTACGTGATTGGTTACAACACCCAGAACTACGACTGCGTCATGATGGCCAGCTATTTCAACGAGACCTGGGGCTTCGCCGGCCCGAACCGCGTCGCGCATTTCATGCCGACAAAGGCCGAGACCATGCGCCGCTTCAACAACATCCTATTCAACGGCTACCGTGACAATATGAAGGACGCCCTGAACGAACTGGAGAAGAACATCTTCGAGAACATGCTCCGCACGGGCATCTATATCGATGCGGCAAAAGTCAACGACAAAGTGTACAAGATGCCTCTGAAGCGCATCATGGGCATGATGGGTATGGACATCTTTGAGGACGATGTGGTCAAAGGCGACGCCCCGGTCACCGAGCCGGACAAGATCGCCGACCTGTTCGCCTACAATGCCTCAGACTGCATCAAGCTGTCCATCCTGTTCGAACACCCGGCCTACGCCGCCCAGTTCCAGCTCAAAAAAGGGCTTTTGGACGCCTATCCGGACATTGTCTTCAAAACCGAGGAAGGCCGCCGCTCCGTGCGTGTCAACCGCATGAAAGCTGACGACACCAGCGCCAAGTTCGCCCAGCGCGTTTTATGCCCGGACGGATGGCTCAAGGACATCCCTGCCGTCAGTTTCGAGTACCCGAAAGGCTCCGGCCGCAACGTACTGCAGGAGACCCGTGACTGGGCCGCCGAGAAATTCAAGGACCACCCGGAAGTCATGGAGAAGTACCTGGGCCCGATCTTCGACTGGTACGGCGCCATCGAGGGCCGCAACTACGACGATTCCGAGCACTACGAACAGGCCTACCTGTTTGATGCCAAGGACCCTGCCAAAATCTCCGACATCCCCATGCCCTGCACGTCCGTCCCGTACTTCAACGCTGACGGCACGCCGTCCCGCACCTACGTCAACTTCGGGATCGGCGGCATCCATGGCGCCGAATACAACCAGGACCTGTACCTGGCCGACGTCAGGGCCTATGAGGACCGCATGGGCGAGATCCTGGCATTCCTGGCCCATTTTACGGAGGACGAGCTCAAAGCCCTCAAACCGACGGTGGAAATCAACGGCGTGAAGTATAAGCGCTCCGACTATATCACACTAAGCAAGGACAAAGCCACCGGCGCCGTCATCGTCAAGCCCAAATACCCGAAGCCCGTGGAGCTCTTCACCAAGATCAAGTCTTCCGGCAACTGGCAGCTGAACAAGCGCTATGTCTGGTGTTCCGATGACGAGGTAGACCATGAAGACTTTACGTCCTACTACCCCTGCCTGCTGATGAACATGAGGGCCTACGAGAACCCGGCCCTCGGCGAGGACCGGTACGTCCAGCAGTTCCATAACAAAGGCACCTTCGGCAAATATATGAAGGACCAGTCCCGGCCCAAATCCGAGCGTGATTTCTATAAGACCATGCGCGAAGGCACCAAGCTGATCCTGAATTCCGCCTCCGGTGCCTCGGACACCGCCTACGACAACCCGATCCGCATGAACAACGTCATCATCTCCATGCGCCTCATCGGCCAAATGTTCACCTGGCGTATCGGCCAGGCCCAGACCCTGGAGGGCTTCAAGATCACCAGCACCAACACCGACGGCCTGTATGCGGTCTGCAACGATTCCAACCGCGACCGCTGCCGCCAGATCCTGGAACGCGAAGCAAAGGACATCGGCGTCGACATCGAACCCGAGGAAATGCGGCTGGTCTCCAAGGACGCCAACAACCGCATCGAGGTCTCCCTCAAGGGCAAGCTGCTCTCTGCCTCCGGCGGCGACACGGCCTGCTGGGACGGACCGGTGCCAAACAAGGCCCTGTCCCATCCCGCGCTGATTGACCGGCTACTGGTGGACTATATGATCCAGTACGGCGTCAACGCCCCGTTCGACGAGGTAAAGGCCGCCGAGATCCTGGACGGTTACAAAAAGACGCTGTCGCCCTTCAAGCTGCTCATGCTGTACCAGCAGATCATCAACTCGATGGAAGGCAGCGTCCGTTATATCTTCGGACTGGTCGACGGCAAGGTCAGGACCTTCCAGCATAACAACCGTATCTTCGCCATCCGGAAAGAAGGCGCGCACCTGTATATCGCCAACGGACAGAACCGCGGCTCCGGTCACGACGACGTGGCGGACCAGGTACTCCGCGCTTACGGGATCGACCCGGACCGGTACGCGAACACCCGCGTAATCAAGATCTCCCGCATCGACCCAGACCAGAACATGTTCATCTACAACCATGCGCTGGATGAGCTCCCCGAGCCCATCGCCCGCAGCCTGATCGACAACCTGGATGACGGGTATTACATCGACTTGCTGCGAAACGCGTATGCCAACTGGTGCAACGTGGCCGCCCACAACGACGGCGATGACGGCGATGCCGAAGAATAAGAACAGAAAGGAACGCCAACCATGGCACGAAAACCCATGACGGTCCAGCGCCGCCGGCGCTCCAGGCGCCGTTTCAACACCGTATGCACGATCCTGCTGATCGGCTGCACGATCTCCATCGCTTACGCCGTGGCCCAGATCCTGCCGGATTACGGACGCTGGCTCTATGCCAGGCACCGTGAAACGCTGGACCTGGGCCCAGTCCAATGTCCGTCCTACGTCGCCGTCGACATCGGTTACCAGGACTCGCCGCCGACGGACATCCAGCTGGAATTGGACGGGAAATGGGTCCGTGGCGTCAACGTCTACGACCGGGTCCAGGAACATACCATGCGTGTAGCCGTGGACCTGCCACAGGAATATGACGGGCAGTCCGTGACCGTCACCCTGTCCCCGGCAGCTAACGAGAAACTGACCTACGACCTGCAGGTCCTATCCTCCTACGAATACGTTACGCGGGACGTCCAGGTCATGACGGATGAAAACGGCCACAAATGGCTCACCGTAAAAGCCGGCTACGACAACCTGCGGGACGGCGGCCTGCTGCGCATCACGGCTTATTTTGAAGGTATGGACTATAAGCCGACCGTGTACTCGTTCCAAACGGAAAACAACACGGCCGATGTCTGCGTGGACCTGACCAAAGTCACCTGCGTCCGCTCCCTCCGGGAAGAGGACAGCGACACGCTGACCGTATACGTCGGCGCCGATGGGATCGACGCGGACAAAAACCCGATCCATGCCAGCGAACAGCTGACCTTTAAGCTCAAGGAATTCCCGACATACGATCCAAAGATAACATGTCCGACAGACCAGACGTGGACCGACAAATACCTGGATGCCGTCAAGCCGCGCTGGCGGGAAACGAACCCGGAATGGGCCGGCCAACAACCTGATACGGAGGGAACAGAAAGCGATGCCACTTCCCCAGATAACACTGAATGAAACACAGCTCGCGGAATTCCCGACAGAACCTCTGCGGGGATTCGCAAAAGCCTATCTCGACTACCAGCGTTCCAGCCCTTGTACCGCGAAAAAGAAACGCTATGCGTACTTCACCGCCCCAAACGCGGACCACATGCAGGAAGACTATGTCCTTTTTGGGCCGGACCGTGACGAAGCACATGCCTCCCTAATGCGGTCCTTCCGGTCCTGCAGGCAGCGCATGGAGTTCGACCGGTATTTCGACGAGCGGCATTCCCAGTATTTTGAGTCAAAGTCCATCCCGGGCCTTGTCGTCACAAAGGAAATGCTGGCCAGCGTCAGCCTCCTGCCGCCAGGCGTCTATCCGGGCAACTATTATAAAGAAAAGGACGCCCTGGCCAAATATGCCGAAGTATGGATCTGCATGCGCTCCGCCCCAAAGGACATCAAGGACACCTTCGGGAACATCATCCTGATGCCGGACCTGTCCCCGTCCAAAGACCTGTTCTTCTGGTTCCGGCGTGAAAAGGCCAATGGCACATGGGACCAGCAAAAATTCGACACGGTCTTCGCGCCAAGGTTCCTGTCCGAGATGCTGCAGCCCGGGCCGCTGGCCACCCTGCAGCGATTGGAACAAGAATCCCGCGCCAAACCCATTGCCATCCTCTGCACCTGCCATGAGGAAAGCCTGTGCCACCGCAGCCTGATCGCAAAGATCGTCGAACAGATGCGAAAATAGGAGAACAAAGCCATGTATGATTACGAAAACACGACAAACAAAGCATCCGGCACCAACGGCGGCCAGACGCTCGCCGTCCGGAAATACCTGAGCCACCGGCTCAGCATGGACATCTTGAACGGCCTGATCCGACGGGTAAAGCTGTCCGAAGCCAGGGAAGCGTGGTCTTATGGCCTTCCCGTCAGCGTCGTCCCGTCCGGCGCCTACAACCTGGACGAAGACGACTTCAAACCGTGGAACCCATGCCCGGACGGGACGACGATCCCGTTCGACCGGGTGCTGTTCGACCAGGACTGGGCCGGGGCGATCGCCGAAGCGGCCGCCGACGGTCTGCCGAAAAAGCTGTCGGCCTATTTCAACGACCGTGACCGGACCATGATGCACTTCGAGTTCACGGACCACTCCAACCCATATTTATACCGGGGCTCCGTCATGGACTGTGTCAAAGAGATCCGCCGCTGGAGGCACCGTTTCGAGATCATATTCCTGAAACGGAACGGCGGGATCTGCTACTACCGCCTCACAGAACGTTGATTCCCGAAAGGAGGTGCAGGGCATGCTGCAGCAGCCGAACATCGCGCTGATCCCAAACCCGGTCCGACAGGTCATGGAAGACTACCAGATCAAGTGCTGGGACTTCATCATCAAGCACCCGAAATGCGGCGTGTTCTTGGACATCGGTTATGGGAAGACGCTCACGACCCTGGCCGCCATCGCGGCGCTGGACTGCCGCAACGTCCTCATCGTCGCCCCGAAGGCCATCGCCAGGACCACCTGGCACGCCGAAGTCCGGAAATGGGGATTCCCGTTCCAATGTTATTCCATGGTAGAACGGGTAAGCCCGAAAACCGGCAAAAAGACCATCATCCCATTAAAAGACTTAAAGCCGCTCTATGAAGCCATCCCGCAGACGCCGAAGGGCACGACATATCTTTTCATTACGACCAGGGACCGGATCAACGACCTGGCGGAATGGTGCATCCAGAACCGGACCTGGCCCTTTGACTTCATCGTCTGCGACGAATTCCAGAGCTTCAAAGGCGGAAAGACACAGCGCACCCAGGCGATCATCGACCTGGCCGCCCACACGCCCCGCCTCGTCGGCCTCACCGGCACCCCGATGCCGAACTCCCTGGAGGATATCTGGAGCGAGATCCGGATCCTGGACGGCGGCCAGCGCCTTGGCCGCTATATCACCCACTTCCGGAACGACTACATGCACTCGACCATGGTGGTCAACGGCCATGCGGTCGGCTGGAAGCCGAACCCGGGCGCCATGGAGAAGGTATTCTCCCGCATCGGGGACATCGCCATCTCCGTGCACGCCGATTTGGGCCTGCCGCCCATGCGCATAAACGACGTGCGTGTCCAGCTCCCGAAAGAGGCCATGGACCGGTACAACAAGTTCCGCACCATGAAGACATTCAATCTGGAGGAGATCGACCCGTTCGCCGGGCTCAGAACGGCAAACGGCGAAACGTACCTGACGCCGGCCAACGCCGCCGTCCTCGCCGCGAAGCTCCTGCAGATGGCCTCCGGGACCATATACGACCAGGACCACAACGTGTACGAGATCCATAACCAGAAACTGGCCATGACCCAGTATCTGATCGACAACACCGGCGGCAACGTCCTGATCGCGTACCATTTCCAATGCGACAAGGACAGGCTCTTAAAGACCATCGATCCGGGCCAGGGAAACAAGATCGTCTGGTTCGACGGGTCGGAAGAAATGAAGGACGCCTGGAACCATGGCGAATATAAGATCATGCTCCTGCAGCCGGCATCCAACTGCCACGGGATCAACCTGCAGGAGGGTGGGTCCACCCTGATCTGGTATTCCATCCCGTGGTCCCTGGAGCACTACCTGCAGACCATCGGCCGCTTGTACCGCAAAGGCCAGAAACAGCCGGTCATCATACACCGGATCATCGCACAGAACACATTCGATGAGGCAGTCGCCAAAGGCCTCGCACAGAAGGATTTTGGAAACGAGGCGCTTTTGGAGGCCGTCCGGCGCGAGTTGAACCGGTAAAACTCTTGAAAAAGGGGGAAAACCGTGTTATGATAACACAGGAATCCGTCCCGGATTGGCCGCACCCGGAATATGGCACGCATCATGCCGTCCTGCGCGATCCGGAAGACGATTTCGAACAACGCTACTGGGACCTCCTGCTCCCGCTCGTGAACCGCCAATGGCGCCGCTCCAACCCAGGGACGGCTTACCCGGAGATCCAGTTCTGCGCGCTGGAAGAACCGAAAGCACTGTCCGAGGGCTTCGGCGCCGTGCCCGCGGCCGTCGTCCAGTCGACGCCGGACGCCAACTGGTTCGGCCTGGAGCTGATGCTCAAGAACAACTGGTGCGAGGTACTCGTCTCAGACGACGAGACCGTCGCCATCGTAAGCCCGTTTTATGAATGGGGCCTGGCAGACTTCTGGGAGCAGGGTCTGTACGACAAATAAGGAGGAAGACCCGTGACAGAACCGGAAAAAGAACTGCTGAAACAGGTATATTCCATCGTGGACGCGTTTCGGAACATGATCCGTGGCGAGATCCAGGAACAGACCGGGACCCTGTACATGGACGGAGCGTTCCAGGGGCTGGAGTCGGCCGTTGGCATGCTTGGCCAGCTTATCGACGAGCCTGCCTACGAACGGCTCTCCATCTCCGTCCCGGAGACGCGCGCCATGCTCTCAGACGCCGCTGTCGGCGTGCAGCTGGCCGGTGCCAACGCTGTGGACGAGTCCGAACTGCAGGAGGCGTGCCTCTCCCTGGAATCCTGCCTGTACGCCATCCTGAACATGACATGGGGCCCGGACACGCCGGCCGATAAATCCGTCGAAAAGGTCCTTTCGGCTTCAGAATACGGCCTGGAGATCATCACAGGCCTGGAAAACGCAGGGCGGGAGTCCTTCACGCCCATGCTGCTCAACAAGTCCGGGGACAACCTGTACGACAGGCTTCCGGACATCCGCCGGGCCTTCGAGAAGCTGAGGCCCCGGTACGACCCAGAAAAGAACGGAGGCACTGACAACGCATGAAAACCATGAGGGAGGGCGACAAGCCCAAGACCGGGTGGCGCAAGAAATGGGACGAGATGCCGCCCGAAAAGAAAGAACAGACCAAGACCCGTATCATCACGGGCGTCCTGGTCGTCATCATCGCCATTCTGGTGATCCGGCAGCTGCTGCCCGAGAAACCGGCCCAGACGCCGGATACGACCCCGTCCCAGGAGGAGACCCAAACGCCGGAGGAACAGCCGGGACAGCCCGTTGAGGAGCAAAACACCGACATCTTCAACCGGGCCGACATCCAGCCGGACGCAAACCCGGACAGGCAGAGCCCCGGCGACAACTATACGGACTCTGCCGGAACCGCCTACTTCGTCATCGAGCCCGGTGAAGAGCACAACAAGATCGCCCACATGTACGTTCCGCCTGCCTACAAGGCCCAGCCGATCACCGGCGGCGTCCAGCTGCTCCTGGCGGACCTGGATCCCATGGTGGACGGCACGGAGCCGGTCCTGTTCACCTGGAACCGGAACGGATGGTACCACACCATGTTTGAGCGCGATTATTATGACATGGTCGCAGAAGAGGGCGTGGAAGGCTTCACAAAATTCGATTACACGAAGGTCGACCAATACATGACCTGCGGCCTGGACGGGGAACCCTGGCCCGTGTACATCATCCATATGGACAAATTCTATGACGACGCCGAAGAAATGGAAAACCCGTACTATACGGCGGAATACATCATCCTCGGCATCCCGTCCAAAACGGACCGATACTTCGTCGGGACGGCCGACAATTACGCCGTCCAAAGCCTGTTCACGACACGCTATCCCGACATCCAGTCCCTGGCCAGGGCCATCTTCCCCGAATACAATGGCCACCCGGACGCCGGCGGCAAGACACTGCCGGAACCTGAACAAACTGATCCCACCGTTAATGACGGTGAGGAGACACCGCCCCCGGACGCCGTGATCGATGATCCGACGATCCCAGAAGTGGCGGAATAAACATCTGTGGCCCGGCCCAGCGCCGCGGCCATAGGAGCTTCGCCACAAGCTCACTACCCAAGGCCGAAAACCGCCCGCGGACAGGCAATCCGGGGACGGACGGAAGGCACTCTCCTATGTGCCGGGGTTCGATTCCCCTGACTCGGCTATCCAAAGGGTAAGGATGGCGGGATGCCTGGCAAAAAGCCGGGTGTCCCGCTGTCCGTTTATGTGATGATAGAAAAAAGCCGTGCCACGCGCTGACGCGCATGGCACGGCCCATGCATGTATGCCCGACAAAACAGATAGGAGGTATCATGCCATGCAGGCAGCCATGTCCGTAAGAACCAGGCGCTACACTCCGGCCCAGCTCATGGCCCGGAAAGCCAAGAAATTCATGTCCCGCAATGCCGAAACCATCGTCATCACCATCATCTTCATTCTCGGACTCATCGCCGGCGTCCTGCTGGCAAACACCGCACACTGGCTCAAAGAGCGCAACGCCATGAACGACTACGGCCGGGAATTGCGTTACGCCGAATATGAAGTCAAGTCCGGTGACACATACTGGAGCATCGCCGAAGACCTCTATGTCCTCAACCCGGAGTTCACCGACATCCGGCAGTACGTCAACCTGCTCCAGAAAACGAACCGGAGCTTCGACTACATCCGCCAGGGGCAGACCATCCTGATCCCCTACTATGCCGACCCGAACGGGACATCCGTCTTTGACGCCTACGAAAAATACATAGGAACGGAGGAACAACCGTGATCGTTGAACATTACACCGTGGACCTGTCCACCATGCCGAGCTACCGCCGCCGCATGCGGGAAAAACGCCGTGCCCAGCGCCACCGCAGGATCACCGCCGCCTGCCTTGCCATCATTGCGGGCATGATGATATGTGCGTCCTGCGTGCTGATCTCTGACAGCTTCAGGGGGCATCCGGCCTACGCCATGGAACCCAATATGGCCAAGCTGCCCGAACCGACCATCGAACCCTTCCCGAACGACCTTCTGATCGTCGTGAACGACGAGCCGGCGCCCGTAGTCGATACAACCACCCTTCCGCAGGCCGAGGCATCAGTCCCCGCCGAAAACGTCGTACCGGAAACACCTGCCATAGTCGACGCAGGGCCTGAAACGGCCATCGAGACGACGGCCGAAGAAATCCAGGAATATGCCGAGGAAACGGCGGAACCCGCCTTGTATTGCGGTATGGATGACGCCCAGATCTACGAGCTGGCGCTCATGTGTGTGGCAGAAGCCGAGGGCGAGCCGGAATACGGCCAGCGCCTGGTCATTGACGCGGCATTGAACCGCATGGACGACGGCGCCTGGCCCGACGAGATCATCGCCGTGATCCACCAGGCCCACCAGTTCTCGTCCTTTGAAAACGGCCGTATCTACAACTGCACCGTTACGGACTACTTCATCGGGCTGGTAAAAGAAGAGCTCGCGGCCCGCACCGACTATACCGTGTTTTACTTTACCGCCGGCGGGTACGGCGCTTACGGCACGCCGTTGTTCCAGGTCGGGAACCATTATTTCTGCGGAAAGTGAGGCCGCCCCATGCACAAAAAACACACCGATACGTTGGAGCAGCGCGCCCTGAAGATCGCCGCCCAACGCCTGCAGGCCGAAGGCGCCTGCCGCTATGACACGCCCCGCAAATGCCGCCGGATCTTTGTCGACGAGACGACCTGCGTGGACTGCATCCATAAGAGCCTGCTCTCGAAAGCGAAACGGGAACTCAAAAAAGAAGGCGTCATCGTCGAACCGGAGAAACGCTACAAGCCCACCTGTCCCTATGGACACAAGGACTGCGTCTGCGACCCTGCCTACATGCGCCAGCGCAGCACCGGCCCCGAGGTCACCGACAAGCAGTACAAGAAAATGCTCACGGAGTGCCGGGAACACTTCCGAGACGACCCTGAGGAAAAATATCCTTGTTACGATGACGAGGACAAATAAGAATAGGAGAAAAGCCATGTATAACATCACCAGCATCTATGGCCAGCCGGCCATTACCGCAAACCTTGTACCGACCGTCGTCGAGAAGACGAGCCTGGGCGAGCGCGCCTACGACATCTTCTCCCGCATCATGAAGGACCGCATCATCTTCCTGGACGGGGAAGTCAACGACCTGTCCGCCAGCATCATCAAGGCCCAGTTGCTCTTCCTGGAATCCGAGAACCCTGACGCCGACATCTGGCTGTACATCAACAGCCCCGGCGGCAGCGTGTCTGCCGGCCTCGGTATCTACGACACCATGAACTTCATCAAGCCCGACGTCGGCACAATCTGCACCGGCATGGCCGCCTCCATGGGCGCCTTCCTGCTCTGCTCCGGCGCCAAGGGCAAGCGCTTCTGCCTACCCAACTCCGAAGTCATGATCCACCAGCCCCTCGGCGGCGCCCAGGGCCAGGCCAGCGACATCATGATCGCCGCGGACCATATCAAGCGCACCAGGGACCGCCTGAACGGCATCATCGCCAAGAACACCGGCAAGGACATCGCCCAGGTCGCCGTCGACACCGACCGCGACCACTGGCTCACCGCCGAGGAGGCCGTCGAATACGGCCTCGTGGACGCCGTGAAGGCTTCGAGGGATTGAAACCATGGAAAATAAAAACACGGAAGAGATCCGCCACCCGCTCCTCCTGGTCGTGTTTGTCGCCATCCTGTTCGTCGCCGTGGCCGTCCTTGCCCTCCGGCTGGCGCAGGAGCCGGACCCGGGACTCCCGGAGCCGGAGCTGGTAAGCGAACAGTCCTACACCTGGGGCAGCTTCGACATGATCATGATCGAAAAGACGTACGACACGCCTGACCCGGACGCGATCCCGACCAGGGCCTTCGAGCGCAACGGCATCTCGTTCCAGTGGATCGGCAACCGGCCCGCGGACGACGGCATCAGCACGCACTGGGTCGCGTCATACCTGCAGAACAGCGATTAAAAATTCTATATCGAGGTGGAACCATGGAAAGCCTTTTGTGTTGTTTTCACGAGACGGCGACGTTCCAGAAGATCGTCAACGCCCTGAAACCCTTTGTCCAGAAAAACGCCTTCCCGAGCAACAAGGCCATGATCTGCCTCGAAGGCAGCAAGGCCGCCAACACGCTCACCGCCTGGTCCTGCAACGGCCACACACTGGCCCGGGAATTCGTAAGATCCGGCCTGGATGTCTACGAGGACTTCTCTGTCTACGTCGGCGTCCCGGAGGTCGGCCTATCGAATTTCAAGCACCAGCCGGCAAACCTGTACCGGGTTTCTGACTCGCGCATCAGCTTCGCCATCGGCTTCGTGGACAGCGAGATCCTGACGATGTTCTGGAACCAGCCGGAAACGCCCCAGGATTACAAGTCAGTGTACGAAAAGCTCAGGAAGCCGGACGCCCAGATGCTGCACATCGGCATCAACCCGTTCAAGCTGGCCACGGCCGCCCGCTCCCTGCAGGCCAACGCCGGACCGCTCATGCCGCCGGTGGTCCTGAGCATCTCGGACCAGTATTACGACCCCGTCCGAATCGCCTCCATCGGCGCCGCGGGCGGCGATCCCGATTCCGAACGCTACATCCTGCCCGTGCGCACCAGGCTCCCGGAGGACAACCTGGCCAGGGAACTCAAAAAGCAGGTCAGGGAACTTCAGGAATAGAAAGGAGACCAGGAAACATGAAGATGAAACAGAAGTTTTACGCCGTCCGCGTAGGCTACGCGCCCGGCATCTATTACACCTGGGACGACTGCAAGGCCCAGGTCGACGGCTATCCCGGGGCAAAATTCAAGTCCTTCGTCACGGAGGACGAGGCGCTCGACTGGCTGCACGGCAAGGACGTCGCGTCCACCGGTAAAAAGCCCGCGGCAAAACCCGTCACGGACCCCGTCCAGTTGAAACCGCCCTACGCCTTCGTGGACGGGTCTTACAACCCGAAGACCAAGATTTCCGGTTTCGGCGGATTCCTGGTCCTTCCCGACGGCAGAGAGATGCCGCTCTCCGGCAGCACCGAAGACCAGGATCTGATCTCCATGCGCAACGTCGCCGGCGAAATTTTGGGAGCACAGGCCGCCATGGATCTGGCCGTGGACCTCGGCCTCAGGCGCCTCACCATCTACTACGACTACGAGGGGATCAGGGCCTGGGCCGTTGGCGACTGGCAGGCAAACAAGCCGTACACGATCAAGTACGCCGAACACGTCGCGAGCCTGGCCGACAAGATCGACCTGGAATTCGTAAAAGTCGCGGCGCACACCGGAATCCCCGGCAACGAGAAGGCGGACTACATGGCCAAGGCCGCCGTGGGACTGTGACCGCCCCGAAACGCCGCTTCGTGTTCTGCAGATTAAACACGGTTGGCGGCTGGTGGCTCAAGATCGACACCCTGGAATGCCTGCTGGCCTGGCACGAACACCATAACGGCACCTACGGCCGGGCATTCCAGAACATCCTTTACGGGAAAGAATTTAATTCCAAAACGCCGGACCACGGCCCAAACCCGAAAGAAATGCCGCTGTCCCAGGCCATCTGGTACCATGCGGCGAACCGCGGTATCTCGCCGATCCAGTCCGTAATGGACATCAGCAGCACCATCCTGTCGTCCCAGGTAGACGCCCTGAGATCCGGCCCGATATATGTCAACGACAACGGCGGCTGGTGCCCGCACCTGCCCGCCCCGGTCGTCGCTTTCGCTGACCGGGACGGGTTCTCTTTTCCAAGCTACGGCCGGTCCGACATCCGGGTCACGAAGTTCCCGGGCGGCGAACACTACTATGCCCACGTCGGGGCCGTCGAAGTCCGGGACGGCGACGTGATCAAATGGCCCACCTACCAGGAGGCCTACGAACACGCTTTGACGTTTACAAACGCGGAGGACGGTGGTAAACTATGAAGGAATCGTCCGTGGAAGACAGGCTGTTCAATCTATGCAAACAGCACAACATATTCATCACGAAACAAACCGGCCTGAACGGCATCCCGGACCGTCTGCTGCTATACGGCGGCCGCTCCTGGTACGTGGAACTCAAAAAGCCCGGGGAAAGGCCGACGGCGCTGCAGCGCGCCGTTGCCAAGAAGATCCGGGACCATGGGGGCGTCACCCTATGGGCCGACAGCTACGAGACGGTCGACCAGATCATCAGCGCCCTCGTCACGGACGCCGACCCGCCCCGGGACCGGTACATCCCAAACCCATAGGAGGAAAAAACTATGAGCCATACGAAACTTGTGGCCGATATTATGAGAGAACGCCTGGACCCGCTCGCGGACGACGGCAACCTTGACAAAGCCGTCCTCCGGCACACGCGGACGGAGCACCTCCGCGTCTGGACCCTGGAGGATGACAACGAGATCCTCGCTGAACTGTCCTTCCGCGACCCGCACCGGGTCCGCATCGAGGCCGGTGAAAACGCCGTCTCATTCGACTGGTTCCAGGACAAGACGCCCCAGGCGCTCGCCGAGATGACCCTGGACGACCTGTCCGAGATCACCAGCTACCGGCCCGCAAACATCGGAGCGCTCGTGCATTTCGACTACATGGCTGCCGTGAAGGAGCTCGGCGAATGGAAGCGCGGCGTCCTTATGGCCCGCCCGAACCTGAAGAACGACAAGAACAGCGAGTTCTGGAGCCTGTACCACGCCCTCGTCGACGCCGCGTCCACCGGGGACCACTGCCGGTACCGCTCCGTCTTCCATGTGGCCCACGACCGGATCGTAAGCCTGGGCCTAGAATCCGATATAGACATCCTGCGCTTCGGCGCCAGCCTCGACGTCCGGTTCCTAAAGCTGTTCCGGGCCGTCACCGCCATGGCCGCGAAAAAGCCGGAATCCTCTGAATTCTGGGCCGTGTTCGAGAATTGGGACGCCGGCGGCAAAAACAGCGACAGCGTCTACGATTACGACTTCAAGAAATCGTTCCGCGACGAGCGTTCGGCCATCGACTATGAACAGCAGAACCCGGACTACCGGATCCGCAAATTGGTCCGGATGCCTGAATAAAGAAAGGAGAATTGCCATGCAGACCGACATTGTGACACAGAGCATCGCGTCCCTTGGCCTTGTAACACAGGCCCTCACCATCGGCCCCACGCCGGATCAGGACGAAGCGAACGCCATGAAACCCGTATTTTACTGCGGCGAGGCATGGGACGACTTCAACGACCCCGCCTATGAGAAAGCCGCGAACACGAAGCTCGCCGACGCGGACTACATCCAGTACATGCGCCAGGCCCCGTTCAACCAGGTCGTGAAGGCCATCGCGGAGAAGATCGCGGACCTCTCCATCAACGTTCCCGAAGCGTACACCTCCATCATCAACACCGTCGGCGACGCCGGCACCGCCGGGATCGTCGTGCTCCGCAGGAACGGCGCCGTCCCGGACGCCGTGAGGGAAAACTACCCGGAGCTCATGGACGGGACTTATTTCAGCGACGCGATCCGCCGCTCCTGGCCCGCCGCGCACGTCCTGATGGCCCTGTCCATCCAGGGACCGACGGACGCGGACACGCTGGACGAGTTCTGCCAGGCCAACCCCGGCAGACTTGTCGTCGTCCCTGACCCGGGAGACCCCAACTCGTTCACCTGGCGCGGCTGGAATGATGAGGTCCAGGGCGTCGTCTCGATCCCCGGCGCCATCGTCGACTTCTCAAAGCCCTGGCGCATCGACATGGTCGGTGACACGGAGTTCGTCCGTCCCGCGGAACTCCTGGAGCTTTCCAGCAAAATGCTGAACCTCTGGCAGCCCATTGTGAAAAAGGACGGCACCTGAAAAAGAAAGGAGGCGCCATATATGCGCATTTACGACGATAAGATAACCCAGGACCTCGCGACGGAGGCCTGGAAATCATTCTATCATGCGGAGCAGATGATCGACACGCTCCAGTACATCGGCCTGGAGGTGAATGGGGACAACGACCGTAAGAACGTCATGGGCGGACTTTACCATGTCCAGACGGCCGCCGCGAACCAGATCCGCGCGCTGTTCCATATCCCCGCAAACAGCCCCGACGCCGAGTTCCTGGACGCAATCCTGAAATCCGAGTCCTGCGCCGCCGCCAACGAGAGCGGCGTGTTCCCCGCACGGATCCTCGGATGGCTCAGGGCGCGCAGCACAGCACCGTCCAACGAGAACGGCACGCCTTACGACGTCACCGTGGCCATGGCCGGGACGCTCCGCGTGCACGCCACCTCGGAATCCAAAGCCATGGAGCAGGCCAACGCCATGAGTGACACAGCCGTCCTGATGGACGCCATATGGATGTCCCCTGAGGCCACGGACGTAAACGGTTGCGAGGAGGCGTGATATGTTCTGGAACTGGAATAAGAATAAGCAAATGGACCGCCTGGCCCAAGACCCGAACCTGGAGACCAGCCGCCGCATGGAGATATCTGAGACGGCCACGGCCCTGTCCATCTGGCTCGAAAACGGGATGAACAAAAACCCGCACCTGTGGCGGCCGTGGAAGAACTTCGTCCACCGGGTCGCCCAGGCCATGCTCGCCGAGGACGACCCCCGGTTCTCACTGTACGACCTCCTGGACGGCGTCCTGACGGCGATGGAGCCCGTCGACTGGCCCAAACTTTCCGGGGACGAGCTGCGCCGCGTCGTCTATAAAAACGCGGAGCTGAAACGGGCCGCCTACGAAAGCGACATCATGTCATATGATTGAAGGGGTGATACGAAACCGTGAACGAACAATACATCATTCCAGCCCTGCCGCTGTTCTTCTGCGCCGTTTACGAGATCATGACGGGGCCGGTCCAGCGGCAGATGGACGAACGCTTCCCCATGTTCGTCCACTTCTGGACCCAGTATAAAAATACGGGCAGCCTGCCCCCGTCAGGGACGCCCTTCGGCAAGTTATACCGACAATGCGTCTACGACCGTATGGCTGTGGCGATATACGCGGGGTTCATGGCCCTGGGCGCCGTCGCGCGGCTCCCCTGGTCCCTGCTGGTCCCCGTGGCCGTCGTCCTCGTCGGCTTCGGGTTCGGTGCCGCGGCACAGATCCTGAAGGCCCAGGGGGACCTGGGATCCGACGCGGACATGGACCTGCTCTACACGATCTACGGCTGCACCAAGGGCGCGACATACATCGTCGCGGCCCTCCTGGTACTCAGGAATTAAAAATAAACACGGAAGGAGGCCCGGACATGGGCAGACGGCAGCACCGCCGCCCTGCGGAAAAATACAGGGCAACACTGGATATGATAAAGCGGACGACATCCCGGGAACCCATGCCAAGGCCCGCCGTTTTCAAGGACAAGACAAAATATGACAGGAACCGCCAAAAACAAATGGAACACCGTGACGACAAGGAGGATGGATAAAACTTGGAGACAATGAGAGGCAAATTCGAAAAATTCTTCAACAACAAGCGGAACATGTGGCTCTGCGTGTTGGTCTGCGTCATCGGGATCTTCCTCATCCAAAGCGCCATGCACAACTTTAACCAGGAAATGCCGGAATTCATGTCCTATCCGGACTTTGAAAAGGCGCTGGCCGCCGGCGAGGTGGACACGGTCTACTACAACAAGGCCAACGAGTACATGACCGTCACGTTCTTCAACGACGAGACGAAAAATATGACCGAGGAAGAACGCCAGCAGTACCAGTACCCCATTGAAGATCAGAAACTGGTCAAATACCCCGCTTACGAAGAGTTCCGGAAGGACGTCCTGGAGAGCGGGGCAACGATCACCCAAGTCGACAACGAGAACATCGTAGACCTGGTCATGAACCTGCTCAGCATCTTCTTCACCGTGTTCATGCTCATCATGCTCATGGCAATGCTCCGCAGCGGCCCGCTGGGCATGTTGTCAGATAAAAACAAAAAGGCCCTGCTCAAGACCAGCGACGTAAAATTCTCCGACGTCATAGGGCAGGACGAGGTTATCGAGGACCTGCGGTTCATCGTGGAGCTGATGAAGGACCCGAAAAAAGGCGAGGCCATCGGCGCCAAAGTCCCGAAAGGCCTGCTGCTCCAGGGCCCTCCCGGCACCGGTAAGACCCTGCTGGCCAAAGCCATTGCGGGTGAGGCCGGCGTGCCCTTCATCGAGCAGTCCGGGTCCGCCTTCATCGAGATGTACGTGGGCATGGGCGCCAGGCGTGTCCGCGACCTGTTCGAGCTGGCCCGCAAGAACGCGCCCTGTGTGATCTTCATCGACGAGATCGACGCCGTGGGCATCGCCCGTGACAGCGCCAAATCCAGCTCTGAGCACGAACAGACCATCAACGCCCTATTGGAGCAGATGGACGGCTTCGAATCCCGTTCCGGGATCTTCGTCATCGCTGCGACCAACCGGGCCGACAAGCTGGACGAGGCCCTGGTCCGCCCCGGCCGCTTCGACCGCCAGGTAACGGTCAACCCGCCCAGGGACTGGAAGATCCGGGCCGACCTGTTCACCCACTACCTGGCCCCGCTCAAAATCGACCCAAGCCTGGACATCAAAAACCTGGCCCTGCAGACGCCGGGGTTCACCGGTGCCGACATTGCCGCAATCTGCAACGAGGCCGGCATCATCGCCATGATGAACAACGCCGAATTCGTCGACGCCAAGGCGCTTGAAGAGGCCATCGACAAGAAGATCTTCAAGGGCAACCGCTCCAAGCGCGAACAGTTCGAAAAGGACCGCGTCGTCATCGCCTACCACGAGGCCGGCCATGCCGTCATGACCTGGCTCCTGAAGGAACCCATTTCACGGGCCAGCATCCAAAGCACGGTCTCCGGCGTCGGCGGCGCGGTGTTCGGGGCGGATAAGGAATCCGTGTTCATGACCGAGAACGACTTCCGCAAGCAGGTCTCCATCGCCTACTCCGGCCGCGCATCGGAAGAGATCAAATTCGGCACGCCGACCACCGGCGCCAGCAACGACATCACGCAGGCGACGGCCATGCTCGTCCAGTATGTCGAAAAATTCGGCTTTGACGACGAATTCGGCATGCTGGACTACCAGACGCTGGCCAAAGACCACCTGGTCCGCTCCGACGAATCCGTAAAGATCGTCCGTAAGCTCTCCAAGCAGATCTATACAGGAACGAAATCCAAGCTCAAAGAGAAATACTACCTGGTGGAACTGCTGGCGGAACGCCTGCTGGCCGAGGAGACGTTGAGCGGGGACAGCATCTCCCGCGCATTGGCGGCCAAAGAAAAAGCCATGAGCGCGCCCATGAATCCGCCCGGTGCGGATTTCAAAGACACATTCACACTTGACGAGTGAGAAGGGGACCTCCCGACGCTGACGCGCCGGGAGGTCCTTATATTTCCAAGCAGAACAGAAAGCGAGGGACGCAACGTATGCAAAACACACCGCTTGCGGACCGTATGCGCCCGCAGCGCCTGGAAGACATCGCCGGCCAGCAGCACCTGCTTGCGCCGGGCCAGCTCCTATACCGCATGATCCAGGCAGACCGGCTTTCCTCCATCATCCTGTACGGTCCTCCCGGCACCGGCAAGACCAGCATCGCCCAGGTCATCGCCAACACGACCAACGCCAACTTCTGCCGCATCAATGCCACCACGGCGGGCAAGGCGGACATGAAGACGGTGGTCGAGACGGCACAGAAGCTGCGTCAAAATGAAAACCGCAGCACGATCCTGTTCATTGACGAGATCCATAGATTTAACAGGGCCCAGCAGGACTACCTGCTCCCCTACGTCGAGAACGGCACCGTCGTCCTGATCGGCGCCACGACGGAAAATCCCTATTTTGAAGTTAACGGCGCCCTGCTCTCCCGGTCCCGCATTTTTGAACTGAAACCCCTGTCCGACGACGACGTGGCATGGGCAGTCAAGCGGGCCATCTCGGACAAAGCAAACGGCTACGGCAACAAAAACGTATTCCTGCTTTCCGACGCTCTTGAGTACCTCTGCGGCGTCGTGGACGGCGACCTGCGGCAGGCCCTGAATGCCCTGGAGCTCGCCGTGGAGACCACGGACCCAAAGACCGACGAGAAGACCGGGGCGGAATATATCGCCATCGACACGGACACGATCCAGAACTGCATCCAACGCCGCATCATGCGCTTCGACAAGTCCAGGGACAACCATTACGACTTCATCTCGGCGTTTATCGAAAGCATGAAGCACTCCGAAGTGGACGCCACGCTGTACTACCTGGCCCGGATGCTGGAGGCCGGCGAGGACCCCAAATATATTGCCCGCCGCATCTGCGTCTGCGCCTACCGGGACATCGGCCTGGCCGACCCATTGGCCATCGTAATCGCTTCGGCAGCCTTCGATTGCGTGGACCGGATCGGCCTTCCCGAAGCCGCCGACG
Source organism: uncultured Oscillospiraceae bacterium (assembly GCA_947587485.1). Lineage (GTDB taxonomy): Bacteria > Bacillota > Clostridia > Oscillospirales > Oscillospiraceae > CAJOIG01. The sequence continues at coordinate 168,231 of CANPXZ010000001.1, forward strand.
CCCTGGCCATGGCCTGTGTCTACAACGCGACCACCAGCAAGAGCAACTCGGCGTCCCAGGCCCTGTCCAAGGCCCGTGAGGCCGTCCAGAAAACCGGCAACATCCCGATCCCGGCCTTCCTGCAGGACGAGAGCTACAAGTCGGCCCACAAACTTGGACGGGGCGGCGTGACGGACGTATTTGCCACACCGGACCATTACGACGGTTCAGACTGCATGCCGCCGGAGCTTTCAGGCGTAAAATTCTTCAAACCCCAGGGCTTCGGCCACGAAGCCTATATCAAGAAATACCTGGACTGGTGCGCGTTGTACCGAAAAGCGCACCCGGCCCCGGACTATTCAGGAGGACCAGACCATGTACGAACCGATCCATAAGAACTGCCCGCTGCCAGAGTCGCTGTACTGCGCCCGCGTGGCGGACTGTACCACCAGGCGTGAGATCACCCTCATCACAGTCAACCGAAACGCCCCCGAGGAACCCACCGTCATGAAACTCTGGATCCCGGCCTGCACCGCACAGAGCGCCGAAACGGCCACGGAGTTCATCAAGTCCATGGTCCGCCCCGTAGTCCCGTCAGGCCACGTCACGACCTGGCAGGAAGGCGCCTGCATCCTGCTCGGGACGGACGCCAACCGCCTCCGGGAAAATTTCGGAACGGACGTGGAACGAGACGACCCGGACTACCTGCTGACATTCGGAATGGACGAGGAAATGGGGATCTAAACATGGCAAAAAACAAAAATGATCTATCTTTTGACGCGTGAAGGCCGGTCCTACACGGATGAAGGCCTGCTCGGGATCAAAAGTACGATCAAAGACCTGTACGGCGATGATTCGAACATGCTTGTGAACATGGGTGCATACCTGAACAAGCATGAAAACATCATTACTGCGTTGGAACGGAACGACGGCTCCGGTTACCTGGTCATCTCCATGCCGGTGGGCGGCGGGTTCTTCACGGGAAAAGACGAACTTGCCGCCGCTGCTGAACTGATCCGGAGAAACCCGGACAAAAACCCGTGGGAAACGATGGCGTATGTCGTCGCGACAAAGCATCCTGGCGAACATGCCTACACGCCGCCAAGGGAGATAAACCACTAAAATAAGGCTCCGCGCGTTTACACGGAGCCTTTCTTCATGAAAGGAGGGCAAACATGGAACCCCTCGCATCCAAAATGCGCCCCAAGACCCTGCAGGACTACAAGGGCCAGCGGCACCTGCTAGGCAACGGAAAACTCCTGTCCCGCATGATCGCTGCAGACCGGGTCGGCAGCATGATCCTGTACGGCCCTCCGGGTACCGGCAAAACCAGCCTGGCCGCCGTCATCGCCGCCACGACCAAGGCCGACTTCGAGCAGATCAACGCGACAACCGCCGGCAAAAAGGACATGGAGGCCGTCATCAAAAAGGCCCAGGGCTCGAAAAACAAGACCATCCTGTTCATCGACGAAATCCATCGGTTCAACAAAGCCCAGCAGGACTACCTGCTGCCATTTGTGGAATCCGGCATCGTCGTCCTTATCGGTGCCACGACCGAAAACCCTTATTTTGAAGTGAACAAGGCCCTGGTCTCCCGCTGTTCCATCTTCGAGCTCAAACCTCTGGACACCACGGACATCCGCGCCATGCTGGACGACGCCGCGGCACGCATGTGCCTGGACCCGGACTACGGGTTCTTCACCGTAGACCAGAAAGCCCTGGACTTCCTGGCGGAAATGGCCGCCGGCGACGTCCGGCACGCATATAACGCCTTGGAGCTGGCGTATCTCTCAACGCCTCCGGACGAAAACGGCGACGTCCATATCACACTGGAGATCGCCCAAGAGTGCATCCAGCGCAAGGCCATCAATTACGACAAGGACGGGGACAGCCACTACGACACCATCTCGGCGTTCATCAAGTCCATGCGCGGGTCCGACCCGGACGCCGTCCTGTACTACCTGGCCCGCATGCTCTCCGCCGGCGAAGACGTAAAGTTCATCGCTCGCCGGATCATGATCCATGCGTGTGAAGACGTCGGACTGGCCGATCCCATGGCCATCGTGGTTGCAACTTCCTGCTGTGAAGCTGTTGAAAAGATCGGCATGCCGGAAGCCCAGATCATCCTGTCCGAAGCGGCGCTGTACGTTGCCATGGCCCGGAAATCCAACTCGGCCTGCGCTTCGATTGGACGCGCCATGCAGCTCATGCAGTTCGCATCCGACCTGCCCATCCCCAGCTACCTCCAAGACGCCCATTACGGCTCCGCCAAAAAACTGAACCACGGTATCGGGTACAAGTATCCCCACGACTATCCCGGCTCCTGGGTGGAACAGGACTACCTGCCGGAAAAGCTCAAAGGAGTCCAGCTTTACAAGCCCATGCCCAATGACATGCCGGTGTATCCGAATACGAAACGGGAGGACAAGCCATGAAGAACGTATGCGTTCTGACCGAGAAGGGCCGCGATTACGACACCGACGCCCTCCGGAGAATGGAGCATGACATCGCCGAAACCTTCGGCGAGACCGACGAACTGAACTTCCTCTTGGGCCCCGACCTGAACGACCCCGAATTCCTGATCGACACGTTGAAGGACCCCCGTACCGGGTATCTGTTCACATCCCTGGAAAACATGGGCTACTTCCATCCGTCCAGCGAGTTCCCGATCCTGATCCGACTTTTCGAAGCGCACCCTGGTGAAAACACCTGGTCCGTCCTGGCCCCGATCATCGAAAAGGGAATCAACGAAAATACGTCCCAATGTTGACATAGCGCACCCTTCGTGATAAACTAAATGCGGTATATAATTATATGCTATGAGAATTACGGAGGGTGTTCCTATGGGACGTAGCGTCGAGGATCAAGTAACAGATCGTATCATGTACTTCGGTGCAAATGGTAAAGTATTTGAGACAAACGTCTATCAATCACTGACTACAGGTTTGCGGGACCGTAAACAATTATACGACCGCCTAAATAAACAAACTAACCCAAAGTTTGAACCGTCTGCGCTTATATCAAAAATTGATGATGAACAGGAAGACAGGAAATTTGGAACAGATGTGATCTGGAAAAACGGAAAAGACAGGATCCGGATAGATTTGACATTAGATTTTGAGCATAAAGACCACATGCCGTTCATGTATGAATCGGAAATCAAAACAGCCTCAGGCGAAAAGATAAAATATGGGATCCGTCATGGCAACAACCATCAAGAAACGCCAAACGGACCACATTATACCGAATTCAAACGCGTTGACAGAAAAACCGGAACGGTTACGACACAACCGGTCATCGTCATCGGCGTGGACATGGACAGCGATGAATTCTATCGTGATCGGCGCCAGGAAAAAGACGTATTCACTGTTTTCCGTGAAAAAGCAACATCGATCCTGCAGACTGCCGAATATATTTACAGGGAGTTCTCAGGATTGGACGACGATCCAGAAGATCCGCTCGAACCAAAATTAAAGCCAAGAAAAACAAACGACTCAAAAGCTGTAAAAAACAGTATGTCTGAACCATTAAGAAAGTTATACAACCTTGCCGGAATACGACAGGAATTGTATGACAAACACACCCAAGAACAAACGGATACGGAGGTGGAACCTTGACAAAAACAGTTTATATCCTCACGAAAGAAGGGCGCGGGTATTCAACCGAAGGGCTAGAAACCGTAACGAAAAACATCCGGGACTTCTTCCATGACAAATCCGAACTCGTCTTCCAGATGGGACAGGTCCTGAACCGGTCTTCGACACTCAAAGAACTCCTTGAGGCTAACAAGGACCGCAGCTACCTCATGGTCTCATCGGAAACCGGCCTTTACTACATGAAAGGCTCTGATTATGACCCGGTCTGCCAGGTGTTGTCGGAACACGATGATGCCGAAAACGCATGGGCCGTGCTTTACGGCATCATGAAGAAGAAACAGTAAAATCTCATAACCCCGAAAGGAGGTACGCATGGACGCTGTCCTGATTTACGATGAAACACTTGGCGGCGTGCGGACCGCCAAGATCAGGATCGGCACCTACGAGGCAGTCGCGACATGCAACGTAAAGCTCAAACACGCGACGCTGCAGGTCAACGGGACCAAGCCCTTCGCCCCGGACATCCAGAAACTCGCCTCCGGGTTCGTGCTGACCTACAACCACACCGTCGTCATGCCGGAAAAGATCGGTGAGTTCGAGGACTCCTTCAAAGAAGCCCTTCACATCACCCAGACCGCCGGCCCGTTTTTCGACGAAGTCCTGAAACGCATGGAGTCCGGGGAACGGCTGGTACCGCTCCCCGGATTTTCATCGAATTAGATAGGAGAAATTGCCATGAACAAACTCACACACATCGAAACGATCCTGGAATCCATCCGGGACGACAGCAAATATTCTGACGACGAAAAGTCCCGCCGCTATGACTACGTGGACGAAGCCGTATCATCCTATGTGACATACCATAACGAGGCCGTGGACCAGGGCCGCTTGCTGAGCCTGGCCCGCTTCCGCATGGACTTCGACGAGTTCGCCCAGTACATCGAACGCCTGCACGAACGCAGGAAAGAAATGCACAAGTCCATGATCGACCACACCCGCATCCTGAACCAGCTCTGTGAGGACCAAAGCCTCCCAAAGATCTACACGGGCCCGCTGTCGGACGACGGCCGCAAGGACAACGACACCCGCTTCGGCGTCGCGGAGTTCGGCGAGGAGCTTTGCCGTGATTTATTCAAGACCACCCATGAATACGGCGTCCCGGCCAAGGCTCGCGAGGCCTACAAGGACCACGCCAAGCGCGTCACCCAGGAGGGCCGCGGCTGGTCCATGCTGCAGCGCATGATCGAGCGTGCCGACGCTCAGAAGAACATGGATGCGACACCAGGCATTGACAAATAAGCAATAGAGGAGTACGGTCATGTCAAAACCAGTCTTCGTTGTCACAAAAAACGGCAAATTATTCACAAAACGGGACCTGCTCGCCATGAACAGCGACATCCAGTCCCTGTTCCACGACAAATCCGACCTGGCATTTTATATCGGCAACGACAGGAAGACCCTGATCCAATATCTGCAGTCAAAACCGGTAAACTCATACCTTGTCGTCATCAACGGCGCCACGAGGTCCTATTTCCCAAACGATAAGTACCGGAATGTCATCAACGCCCTGCAAAGCGCCAGGAAAAACGACCCCTGGTCCGCCTGCATGGCGCTGATCCCAAACCCGTAGAAAGGAGCCGAACACATGGCCATTCCAAAATCCTATAAAGGCGCCGACCTTATCGGACGCAAAGTCCGCCCCACGCACGACATCCGGAACGGCGGCGGCTGCGGCATCTCGCCGGACACCGTCTGTACTATCGTAAGCGTCGTCCGCGGTCACGGATTCACCATCAAATCCGAAAAATGCCCCTGCTGCGGACAATATGCCTATATAGCCAGGGTCCACAGGGAAGACCTGGACCTGATCCCGGAAAATTAAGAAAAAGGAGGGGCGCCCATGCTTAACATCGAACTGCCGGAACCATTGAAAACAGACGAAATGGACGCCCTTCTCCAAAACCTGACACCGGAAAACCGCAACATCCTGGCGGAACGCTTTCTCAGGCTCGCCGCGAAAATCGCCGAAAAGTTCACATCCAACCCCAACCTGGACGAGGACGAAGCGTTCGCCATCGCCAGCGTCGGGCTCGTGAAAGCCTCCCGCAAATTCGACCCATCACGCAACATAAAATTTAGCACCTACGCAACGCGCTGCATCCAGAATGAGCTGAACATGTACCTGCGCGACCTGCGTCGCAAGGGCGGCCCGCCAACGGTCTCCATGAACCAGGAACTCCCAGGCTCCGGCGATGAGGCAATCACCATAGAGGACATCCTGTCCGATAACTGGTATGGGCATGAAAACATGTTTGCTGAAATTGCCGTGGAGGATATCATCCGCCTGTTCAACGAGTCCCTGCAAAAAACCAGGGGAAAAACGAGGGACATCATCCTGGACCGTATGCGCGGCATGAAGCAAAACGACATCGCGGCCCTGCGCCATTGCAACCAGACCTACGTCTCCAAGGCCTGCTCCCGGTTCAAAAAGCGGTTCCGGGAAAGGCTCAAAAAAGAAGGGCTCATCCCCTAAACACCTTGACATCCGGCGTTTGCGGGCATATAATTATATGTACATTCCAACCAATAAAGGAGGACATAGCCATATGGCGCCCGTAAAAGACATCATCGGCAGCCTGATCGACGCCGAGACGAACAAAACCAGCCGTGCGAAACTGGTCATGGCGGAGCAGTCCGCCATCGCCTACTACTACGACATGGTAAAAACGATCACCAAGAAACAGCTCTGCGGCCGCGACGCCGCCGACTGGCCCGACACCCAGGACATGAAGTCCGCCGTCAAGGTCTTCAACCAATCCTGTGCCAACCAGAAACGCGCATTCCTGTTCCAGGGCAACATCAATGACCCCTATGACCTGTTCCAATTTGCCGGACAGGTCGCGGCGTGAAAGGAGGGCATGAACAATGGCTGGCAATAACACTATGAACGTCCATGATTTCGCCCTGCGCTTCATCGCCCTCCGCACCGAGATGTCGGATACGTCCAAGACCGACCCCATCCTGGCACGCCGTGGCGGTGTCAGGAAGGAAGACGCAGGTGCACTTTCAGACCAGCGCCGTGACAGCATTTGCGCCGCGTGCGACGCCTTCTTCGATCAGATGAAGATGATCGCCCAGGCGGACCGTTTTGAGAACCGCCGCGTGACGCACGCACTTGGCATCTACCGCGAATCCGAACTTGACGAGGCCGACGGCCATGTCGCCGCCGTCGTGGATGACAACTTTAAGGACATCGTCCAGACCGTCGACAAGGTGGGAGAACTGAACGGCAGCACGTTCAACGCTTTCTCAAAATTCGTGGAAGTGCTCCAGCAGAACAACGTCATGGACGCTGCCCATGTCGGCCTCGAAGGCGTGGCCAGGTACCCTGCCGCAAGGAACAGGACGCCCGGTATCGACGGCATGGACCAGGACGGCTACAATGCCGTAAAGCCGGAACAGACGGCCACAAAAGGCTTCAAGGTCGAAGGATTCAACGACAAGGACCTTACAAGGACCGCCGCCGCTTTCGGCGTGAAAATCGACAATCAGACGGAAGTCGCCCACTCCGACATGATCGACGCCTATGCGGACCAGGTCTACTACGGCCAGGACATCGAAACAAATATCGAGATGCACGACGAGGAATACCTCGAACAGATGTCCGAGCGGCTCGCACATAACACCATCTACACCGACGAGCAGTACCAGTTCGCCAAGGCATTCGTCAACGAGATCGCCAACATGACTCCAGGGGACGTACAGAAAGAACTGCACGGCATGGGCCGCTCCCAGGCAGTCCAGAAGCTACTGTTCAGGGACGAGGTCGACAACCAGTTTGGCGAGTCGCTGAAGCACTTCCAGGAACGCGACGAGGAACGCGAACAGGCCGAGATCCAGGGCTACTAAAAAACAGGACAGAAAGAGGACCGTGGACAACGGTCCTCTTTTTCATACAGAGAAAAGAGGTGAGAACGATGCTCTCCAAAAACGAACTTTGCCGCCGCATCAAAGAAGTGTGCGACGAACATTTCCTGCCCTTCCAAACGCAGGCAGTCCTCAATATTTTTGACCAAAAGCCCCAGGCCGCATCCATCCTGGACGACGATCTTGACCTGGACATCGACGGCGAGGAAGAACCCGTCCCGGAGATGTACCAGGACACCTCCACCAACATGATCAACCTGTCTTCCGACTTTTTCCACAGCAAATGGTTCGAAAACCATGTGAGGAAAATAACCGGAAGCATTTTTGCGACATCCCGGCTCAACACCATGACCGATTTCGGTGAAGAACCCTGCCGCGAGATCCTTGTCCTGGCGGCACTGGTCCAGGAAGCGACAGGCGAAGACCCGGAACCGTATCTGGAAAAATATATCTACAGCCAGCAGCTCTACGCCGTCTTCCATCCCATGGCGGAAAAATATCTCGACACCTATATCACCGGCAAGAAAAACTACGAAAAGGGGTACGCAGAATCATGACCAAGATCTCCATCACATTTGAAGAAACACGCCGTGTCTGCAAGGAATACGACGTGACCGACGAACAGTTGAACAAGCTCAAAAATGGCAACATCAGCGATTTTGAGGACGACCTGAAGTCCGAGCTGCCGTCCGGGGACGTTACGACTGATTACGCCGTGGATGACGACTGTGGCCGCACCATCGTACCCTGGTCCTGAAAACAGAAAGGAGAAGCCATATGAAACTGATCGCTTATAACATCGAATACGACACCGACGGCGACGAGGAGCTGGCCGAGTCGCTCCCCCAGGAGATCGAGATCCCCAATGAGATCGCCCGGGAAGCCGAGGAAAATGACGACGCCATCGGGGATTATATCTCCGATGAAACCGGATACTGCATCTTCGGCTACCTGACCCGCGAGGAATAAGCCATGAACGTGTTGTTCCTCGACTACGACGGCGTCGTCAACAACCCAATGTGGACGCAGACCAATAATATATGGCACTGCAGCTACAACTTCCCATCCAAAGGCCAGGTCAACGACATCCAGGCCGTCCAATGGGTCTCTGAGTTCTGCGAAAAACGGGGTTACCACATTGTCGTCACGTCCACCTGGCGCACACACCCGGACTACGCCACGATGCTCACCCGTGCCAGCCTTCGCCCCGGCATCCGGATCCTCGGCCGCACGCCGCGCCTGGACGGCTGCCGTGGGGACGAGATCAAGGCCTGGCTTGAGGCGAATCGGGCCTTCCAGGTCAAAAATTTCGCCATCTTCGACGACGACTCGGACATGGGCGGCTTGATCGAACACCTGATTCTCTGCACCTCGTCCGCCGGCTTCCGTGAAGAAGAATATCGGAAAGCCGTACAAAAACACGACGAGGGCTGTTTTCGGAACGACATCGGCCGCGAACTTTTCCATAGCTGATTGACACCGGCCCGACATGCGCATATAATATATGCAAATGCCGCAAACAGCATCAGACACGCATACACGCATGAAAGGAGAAACAGCTATGGCATACTACAACCAAGATGTGCCAAATGGCAGCAGCGCCAAGGTGACTCATCTTGCCGACGACGTTGAGATCAGCACCAGCGGCAAGATCACCAAGAAAGAGGCGGCCCAGGTCCTTACCAAGGACCAGAAAAACAACCTGGAACGCCTGAAGGAGTCCGCGGAACACACCAACGCCGCCGGCGTGAAAGACCCCGGCAAACAGAGCATCAACACAAACATCGGAAAGATCGCCGCCGAAGGCGAAGAGCCCAAGCTCACCAACGAGCTCTACGTTGAGCCAAAAGAAGCTGCTCCGGCGCCGTACAAAGAGTTTCAAACCGAATCCGGCCACGGGAGCACGATGGAATACCGGATCCCTCTGAAAGAGATCGTCCCGCCCTATGAGCCGACCGGCGACCAGATCGACGAGATCCGCCAATGGATCGGGCAGACACATCCTGAGTGGGGCGATCCGGGCAGCCTTGAAGAGCTGATCAAACAGAGGGAAGAAAACACCCTCCCCTCCATGAAGGAATTCCTGCAGAGTTCCGGAAGCAGGTTTGACCCGGAACTCTTCCAACAAAACCCGCAACTTTATATGGACGGGCTGAAAACGATCATGCAGAACCCGGACCTGCCCATGATCGACCTTGGCGGCCTGGACCATGATATTGACCCCGGCATGAACCCGCCGGAACAAGTCGACCCGCGTTACGTGATGCTCCAGATCACGTTCCCCAACCTGGACCCCGCCCAGATCAACGAGATCGGCGATTACATCGCATCCGAGCATCCGGACTGGTACGAGTTCGCCAACGTTGACCCTGGAGATCCGGGCTACAAGGAATTCGAGCCGGTCGAAAAAGACCCAATCCTCATCGACCCCAATGACCCGGGCTTCACACTGCCAGACCATATCGAGCTCCCCGATCCCAGTTTCAAAATCCTTCCGGAAGATGGCCCATGGAAAAACCTCGATCCGGGATTCGATTTCCCGCACAACATCGATCCTGGATTCAATCCAGACAAGCCGAAGATCCTGATCCCTCCGGAAAAACTGCCGAATGGCGGTGAATACGAGCCTCTGGATCCAAAAGAAATCATCGGGATCGAAACACTACCCGACAGGCGCATCATCTTCGATTCGACGAAGGATCCGAAAGAACTGATCCAGCAGGCGCCCGACATCATTGAAAAGCTCGAAATACCTGACAAGCTCCTCTCCGAAGCTGTCGTTTCAATGGACGGCCTCAACGAAGCCCAGGGCCTGACAAACGGCCAGCGTGCCGAACTCGAAGCTGCGACCGACAGAACCATGGATTTCGACAACCAGGGCCTCACGGAAAATCAGGCCGACGACCTCAAGGACCTGGTCGACGACGGCCCGGACATGTAAACATCCAAAGCATACCGTCACAACACAGCCCCCGGCCCAATTTTCGAGCCGGGGGCTCTTTATATCGTCGTAATAGGAGGAAACGTTTATGCCCGAGACAAAATTTGAGGAGCAGGCAAAGACTCTGGCGGAAGCCCGCCGCCTGCTCAAAACCTACCACAAATGCATGGTGATCCGGCCCACCGGCTTCGGCAAGACCTGGCTGCTCACCGAGCTCATCAAGGATTATAAAAAAGTCCTGTACCTCTACCCATCCGCAGTCGTCCGCGATACCGTCGTGGACCGGTATTACGACCTACCTGACCCCAACGAGGACGAGCCTCTGGACCCCGAGACCGTCGACACCTACCGGCAAATCAGCTTCATCCCCAACTGCACGCTAATGACCTACGCCAAGCTGGTCCGGCTGTCCAAGTCTGATTTCGAGGCCATGGACTTCGACCTGGTCATCTGCGACGAGGCCCACCGGCTGGGCGGCGCCCGCACCAAGGCTGCCATGGAGTTTCTCTTTGCAACCTTGCCCTCGACATGTGACTTCATCGGTGCAACGGCCACCCCGACCCGCATGGATAACTTCGACCCCTGCAGCCACTTCTACGCCGACCACATGTGCTACGCCTACACGCTCCACGATGCCATCGGCGCCGGCATGATCGCCAAACCGCATTATTGTTATGCGACCTACGATTTCCGCAGGGACCTGGAAAACGCGGCAAAAGAATCTGGCCAGGACCTGAAGGACCCCAGCGTATCGGACGTCATCAACGCCAAGGTCATCGAGCTGGCCAAGATCTACGCCATGCCCAAGGTGATCCGGGAAGTGTGCGACAAATACGCCAAGGACACGGATTACATGAAGTTCATCGTGTTCTTCGCCAACAAGCTGCACATGAAGCAGAAGATCACCGAGGTAGAAGCCTGGTTCCAGGAGGCCTATCCGGACCATGCCATCAAGACCCTGCGCATCTCCAGCTCCACTGACGGCGAGTCCAGAAATACCGACAAGCTGCCGCTGCTCACCCGCAGGCCCAAGACCATCGATTTGATCGCCTGCATCGACATGCTCAACCTGGGCTACCATGTGGCGGACCAGACCGGCATCATGATGTACCGCGGCACCCAGTCCAACACGATCTTCACCCAGCAGCTGGGCCGTGCCCTCTCCGCCGGCGCGGACGGTTCCGCCATCGTCTTCGACATCGTGGACAACCTGCACCGCAAGGCCGCCTACGAGCTCTATGTGAAGACCCCGGCGACCCGCCAGCACCGCGTCCATGCCAAGAACGACGATTACGTTTTTGATAAAACAACCGGCCGCATCCTGTACAACGACCCCGCGGGTGACCAGGTCCCGACCCAGTACCACGTCGACCCGGATACCGGCAAAATCGTGGACAAGAACGGCAACCCGTCGACCTTCGGCCTCAATGACGACGGGCAGGTCGTCAATCATTCAAATGCGGCGTCCCCAGAAAAGGACATCAACCGCGTGACGGCGGACTGTCTGGAAGCCACAGGCCACGAGGCGACGTACCGGGAGATCCTGGCCAAGGCCATGGCGGAGCCCATGTCCCACCGCTGCAAGTACGCCCTGCAACTACACTTCCGCTCCTGGTGCCTGAACCACAACATTCCATATCCGATTTCGGACAAAGAGCTCAGCGAAATCTACGGCCTGGACATCGCGGACTTTTACGACGAGTTCCGCCGGATCATTGCCGAAAAGAAGATCGACTACCCGCTCCAGGACGCCGAGTCTTTAATGCGGGTCGGCAACGACGGCTCCACGGATGCGCCCCTGGCTATCTGCTGCGAGGCCACCGGCGTCTCGGTCCAGACGGTGCTGGACATGCTGTTCCAATGAAAAACTATTGATAGTCAAAAACCGGTATGTTATAATATTATCGTGCAAATTACAGCACAGATAGGAGGTGAAACCAAATGGCAAACAAAGGTTATATCGAAAAAGAAAAAGACATGCTCCAGAAGATGCATGACACGGACTGGGAGATTTTTGATGGTGACAAGGATGACGCCCTGGAATTCATGTCACGCCAACTCATGACTTTCCCCGATTACGTGAACTGCGTTATTAAGGAGCAGGTCCTCATGCCGATCTATTCCTACAAATATGAAGGACAAGACTACCGTGACGCAGTGCAAAGTCTCGACCGCGGACGACGAATCTCGCACGATGCTGCAATCTCAAACGTGAACATCCTGAATCGCTTCTCGGAACGACTCGGACTCGGAAAATTTGCGGACGTCGACACATCAAACCGATACGCAGTCGCAGATTTCTGTGGAGCATTCACACTCGAAACCTTTGACAAAGGTATCGGAAAGACCATGGATGAAGCCGCACTCGGGAGAACAGAACCTTACGACACAAAACAAGTGCCGTCAAGCCTCTCAAAACTACTCCGTCAGATCGAGCATGATAACCAAAATGCAAAAGAAGCAGAGAACGAAGGTGCTGAATTATGAATGGATGGACAGCATCAAACCTGAAAAAGACCACCATCGGCGCATCAATCGAAATCAGAAAAGACAACGTACCATGGTGGATCAAAATCAGGTCCTACGGTAATTACGATGACATGTTCAAAAACGGCAGTTTCTCAGAGAGCGACATGATCTTCATCACAAAAGAAAAATGGCCTGCACTGTCATCACCAGACATGTACCTCAAGGACAAACACCTGCACACCATCATCCACCTGTCACGAATCGGTTCCATCGAAGTCGAGGACATTGACAAACATGTCTCAGAATTGCAGGACATCAAGTCCTGCGCGGAAACCGTAGAATCCGCCTTGAAAGACCTGTTCCCGGGACTCATCGAAAATTGAACCAAACACACGGAAAAGCCCGATAACAACGCCGTTACCGGGCTTTCTTAAAGAAAGGAGCCGGCACACACATGTCCAAAAAGAAAAAGAAACGAACGCAGAGACCGGCCCCGAAGGCCGCACCGATCACCCCGCGCAGCGTGGCGTCCAGTGAATTTGCAGCCAAGCTGCCCGTGGACAACCCCGGCGCCGGGGCGATCCTGGACAAACGCATGACAGAACTTATGCGGCAACCCGACAGTAACCAGCGCCTGGCCCGCCACCGGGAACTGGTCCGGGACTACAACCTGGCCCTCATCGACAAGGGCCTGGCCTGTTCCCGCTCCCAATTAAAAAGCATGGACACCATCGACATGACGGCCGTCGCGACGCATTCAACCGACCCGTCGGCCATCCCGGAGTCTGATGCATTCAACGACCCGGACTATGTGGACTACGTTGACAACATCGACAACATGTTCCTGCGGGCCATCCCGTGCATCTCATCCGGCGTCCTCCGTATCAACACGACACGCTATATCCGCTTCGAGATGAAGTCCGTTGACGTTCCCGGCAAGACCTTCTCCGTGTGGGTACAGGACTATACGAACTTCAGCGGCCTATGGTCCCCGGGCGTCTCCGGCACCGTCACGGCCTCATTCCAGGCCGACAACAGAAGCGTCAGCCTGTCCGTCCCCGGGGACGACGCAATGACCTTCGGCCGCATGTACCGCCTGCTGGACTACAAAAAGGACCTGCACTGGACGGACCGCGACATCGAGATCTGGAAGTCGTTCCAGCTGAAATACACGGACGACTGCGAAAAGGCCGTCGCAAGCAGGAACACCAACGGGATCCAGGAGCTGGCCCGCATCTTCCTGCGCTACATGGCCCTGCTGAATTACTACCTGGAGAGGAACAAACCCAAAGCGATCCGCCAGCCGGTTAAAAAGAAGCAGGCCCCGGCCGCCACGGAAAAGACGGAACAGCCGGAAGTCCAAACCGCACAGCCGCCGAAACGCCTGGTACGCCAGGTCGGCATGGCCCTCGTCACGACGGTGAAACCGCCGAAAGCCCCGACGGAAGACTCCGTCCGGCACTACAAGACGCCGGTCTGGAAGGCCCGGGGCGGCATCCGCCGCCTCAAATCCGGCAAACTCGTCCCGTTCAAAGAGTCGATCCGGCACCGCAAGGCGCTTCTGAACCAAAATTCAGAAATACCCCAGTCCGTGATCCGCGTCATCAATAACACCCCGAAGGAGAAAGAAAACGATGGATGAAAAAGTATTCCCCGGCTTCAACCTGGTCCAGGACAACAACACAGTGACAATGGCCGAACTGCTGCTGATGGACGGCACGCTCAAGCTCGTCACGAATTTTGACAAGGAATCACGTGAACCCGTCCATACGGCGTCGCTGTATTCCAAAGGGAAATATAATTACGGGATCAGCATCAGCATCCGCCCCAAGGACGCCGAGATGCCCATTGACACGCCGTACGACCTGCAGCGCTTCACGGCCAGGTGGCTTCAGTGGTACGCCGGCGAGAACGAACAGCACGACCGCGAGCACGCCGGATACTGGAACCTGGTCCTGAACCATGTCACGAAAGTCCTGGTGGACACCGCCAACACAAAGAAAGAAGGCTGACCATGCCGAAGAACAAGACGCGCCTCGAAGGCGCCGAATTCTGGCAGCGGACCCTGGCCTACAACGTGGCCAGGAAATCCAACCGCAAGCTGCCCAATGGATTGAACCTACAGCGGCTCACGGATGCCGAGGCCGAACGCCTGGCAAACAACGTATGGGCCGCCGTCAAGAAGCTCCCGGACCCGCTCCGCCAGGCCGTCCTGCTCCGGTATGCCGAGCAGATGACCTACAAGGCCATGGCGGAAAAACTCGCCCTGACGCAATCACAGG
This sequence comes from uncultured Oscillospiraceae bacterium, assembly GCA_947587485.1. Classification (GTDB taxonomy): domain Bacteria; phylum Bacillota; class Clostridia; order Oscillospirales; family Oscillospiraceae; genus CAJOIG01. The sequence continues at coordinate 183,425 of CANPXZ010000001.1, forward strand.
CGTCTGAATTGGACAGCTGCGCCCTGTACGTGTTGTCCAGGAACCCGCTGTACGGCCTGATGTTCGGTACGGCCCTGCCGTCCGACCCGGCCTGCGACGCGATCAAAAACCTGGCCCCGCTCCGGGCCGTCGTCACCTGGCGCCGCATCGCCGACATCGCCGAGGCCGGCTATTACACCTGCCGCGACGTGTTCAACGCCCAGAGGCTCACGGACGTCCAGAACATCGGCCCAGAAACGGCCGGGAAGCTCAAGGCCGTCGCGTTAAATCACATCCAGGAGGACCAAGATGAGACAAGTGACCATGTACCTGTGCAACCGTGACCCCGCCCACTGCACGTTCCAATCGACAGACCGGGACGCCGTGATCCAGCACGAATGCGGGCAGCACCTGCACATTTCCGTATACGCATACGAACAATGGAAAACGCTCACCCGAAAAGCCGAGAGCGCCGGGCATGCCGTCGGCGTCTGCAAAAACCCGGAAACGGACGCCGCCTTCGACAAGGCCTGCCAGGAACTCGCGGACTTCGAGACG
>CANPXZ010000002.1 GCA_947587485.1 uncultured Oscillospiraceae bacterium
GTCTCCGCCATCCCCATCGTCCAGGGCATCCCCGGCTCGCTGCTGTTCGCCATGACCGGCGCGCTCATCACCGAGCGCGTGTACCTGGTCCCCGGCGCCGGCGGCCTGCTGATCGACGCCATCAACCAGTATGATAACTCGGTCATCGTGGGCGTGACGCTGTTTTACGCGGTCCTGTCGGTGCTGTCGCTGATCCTGGGCGACGTGCTGATGGCCACCGTTGACCCGAGGATCTCCTTTACAGAGAAAGCGAGGTGACCGTCGTGGAAGATTTCAGCAAGAAATATAATATGTCCGACGAGGAGCTGTTCTCCCGGGTCGGCAGCGACGAGTTCGCCTCCGAGAAGATCACCGCGCCCCGCTATTCCTACTGGAAGAGCGTGTTCCGGGTGTTCTTCCGCAACAAGATCAACATCATCGTGCTGGTCATCCTGGCGATCCTGGTGATCTTCTCCTACACCTATCCCACGGTCATCGGCTACGACGACCAGGTGAACCCCTACCTGTACGTGAACGAGGCCGGCGGCCAGCACCTGACCCCCTCGGCGGCCTTCGAGCACTACGGCTTCGCGGTCAAGTGGCTCTTCGGCTCCAGCAAGACCGGCGCGTCCACCTTCGACTCCATCTGGAACGGCGCGCGCATCTCCATCTCCCTGGCCGTCATCTGCGCCGCCATCAACATGACCATCGGCATTCTGCTTGGCGCCGTCTGGGGCTTCTCCCGGCGGGTGGACATGATCATGAACGAGGTGTACAACATCCTGGGCAACATCCCGTCCACGCTGTTCACCGCCGTGATGGTCATGGTCTTCTCGCCCAGCTTCTGGACCCTGGTCCTGGCCATGACGGTGTTCGGCTGGCTGGGCATGGCTTACTACATACGCACGCGGGTCATCATCATCCGCGACCATGAGTACAACCTGGCGTCCCGGTGCCTTGGCACCAGCATCTTCAAGATCGCGCTGAAAAATATCCTGCCGTTTATGACCTCCGTCATCGTGCTGGAGATCGCAGCGGCCATCCCGGGCTACATCTCCTCCGAGGTGTTCCTCAGCTACATCGGCCTGGGCATGAGCGAGGTCTCGCTGGGCCGGCTGATCTACGAGGCCCAGAACGCCATGGTCACCCCCGGCTGGGGCTGGGAGTTCTGGACGCCCGTGGCCGTGGCCTCCGTCATCACCGTGGTGCTGTACGTGACCGGCCAGAACCTGGGCGACGCGTCCGACCCCCGGACGCATATGGAATAAGGGGGCGGAGCCATGGAAGAGAAGAGAAAAGTCCTGCTGTCCATCCAGGACCTGACGGTCAAGTTCCGGGTCCGCGGCCGTATCCTGACCGCCATCCGGGACGTGAACCTGGACATCTATGAGAACGAATCCATCGCCATCGTGGGCGAATCCGGCTCCGGCAAATCGGTGCTGACCAAGACCTTTGCCGGCATGACCGACTCCAACGGCTTCATCGACCAGGGCAAGCTGCTGTTCAACGACCCGGAGCTGGCGGAGACCTATGTGAACCTGACCTCCGGCGCCCGGAGCATGATCAGCCGCACCCTCTCCAAGCTGAACGACTACAGCCGATATGAGCTTGGCGCGGAGACCTATAAAAAAATCACCGAGCTGGAGGCGGAGAAAAAGCGCCGCAGCTCCCTCACCGACGAGGAGAGGGCCAGCATCGAGGGCGAGCTCCAGGACCTGAAGTTCAAGCGCACCAACCTGTTCAACGAAAAGCAGACCTACGACCCCAAGACCGAGAAGGACAAGATCCACGCGGCGGCGCAGAAGCTGAAGGAGTACGACGCCAGGATCAAGACCCTGGAGGGGAAGGAGGCCGCCGAGGAGAAAAAGCGCCAGGAGGAGGCCAGCCGCGACACGGCCTTCAACGAGCGCTATACCAGGCAGATGGCCGAGCTGAAGGCCGCCTACGACAAGCAGATCGCAGGTCAGGTCAGCGATGAGACCAAAAAACGCAACGAGATCATTGCCAAGGAGATCTACCTCTCCGTGGGCCGGTATGGCCTGCACGTGCGCTTGCAGCTGATGAGAAAGCTGCTCAAGGCCATGAAAAAGGCCATGACCATGGGCGTGGACCTGAACGACGAGGACCAGCGCAACGCCGTGTTCGACACGGTGGTGTTCCGCGTCCGCTACCTGGACGAGACGCCGGAGAAGCTGCACGGCACCTGCGTGCTGAACCTGGCCAACGTGAAGTACGACAAAGACTGGAACCAGGTCCGCGGCCGCCGTATCGCCACGGTCTTCCAGGACCCCATGACCAGCCTGAACCCCATCATCACCATCGGCAAGCAGATCACCTCTACCATCATCAAGCACCAGGGCTGCTCCGAGGTGGAGGCCCGCAGCCGGGCCCTGGAGCTGATGCGCAAGGTGGGTATCCCCCACGCGGAGGCCCGTTTCGACGACTATCCGTTCCAGTATTCCGGCGGCATGCGCCAGCGTATCGTCATCGCCATCGCCCTGAGCTGCCAGCCGAAGATCCTGATCTGCGACGAGCCCACCACGGCTCTGGACGTGACCATCCAGGCCCAGATCCTCAAGCTCATCAAGGACCTGCAGAAGGAGTTCGGCTTCACCATCGTGTTCATCACCCACGACCTGGGCGTGGTGGCCAACATCGCGGACCGGGTGGCCGTGCTGTACGCCGGCCAGATCGTGGAGCTGGGCAAGGTGGAGGAGGTCTTTTACGACCCCCAGCACCCGTACACCTGGGCGCTGCTGTCGAGCCTGCCCCAGCTGGCCGAGCGCAACACGACATTGTATTCCATCACCGGCACGCCGCCGTCCCTGTATAACGCCATCGTGGGCGACGCGTTCGCCCCCCGCAACCCCTACTGCATGAAGATCGACACCCTGGAGGAGCCCCCCATGTTCCAGGTCACCGAGACCCACTTCGCCAAGACTTGGCTGCTGGACCCGAGGGCGCCCAAGGTGGAGAAGCCGGAGATCATCCACGACATCCACACCAAGCTCATGAAGGCATTCAACATTTAAGGGAGGCGGAGATATGGCAAGAGTACAAGGAAAGAAGATCCGCCATTCCCATTTCCCCGAACATGGGCCGATAGCGGACAACGGCAGGGAGATACTCCTGTCGCTGAAAAATGTGGACATCACCTTCGGCAAGGGCGACAATGCCGTCCGTGCCGTACAGGACGCGTCCTTCGACATCTATAAGGGCGAGACCTTCTCCCTGGTGGGAGAGTCCGGCTCCGGCAAGACCACCATCGGCCGGGCCGTGATCCGGGTCAACCCCCTGGCCGCCGGCGAGATCGACTACAAGGGCGTTCGCATCTCCGGCAAGATCCCCCACGCCCTGGACCGCGAGGTCATCCGAAACGTGCAGATGGTGTTCCAGGACCCGGCCGCGTCCCTGAACGAGCGCGCCACGGTGGATTACATCATCTCCGAGGGGCTTTACAACTTCGGCCTGTTCGAGAACGAGGCGGACCGGGTCCGCAAGGTGGAGAACATGATCCACGAGGTGGGCCTGCTCCCCGAGCATCTGACCCGGTACCCCCACGAGTTCTCCGGCGGTCAGCGGCAGCGCATCGGCATCGCCCGGGCCATGGTCATGGAGCCGGAGCTGGTGGTGGCCGACGAGCCCATCTCCGCTCTGGACGTGTCCATCCGCGCCCAGGTGCTGAACCTGATGAAGAAGTTCCAGCGCGAGGACGACGTGACCTACCTCTTCATCGCCCACGACCTGAGCGTGGTCCGGTTCATCTCCGACCGCATCGGCGTCATCTACAAGGGCCGCATCGTGGAGGTGGCGGACGCGGAGGAGCTGTTTGACTTCCCCCTGCATCCCTACACCCACTCGCTGATCTCGGCCATACCCATCCCGGACCCCCAGCTGGAGAAGAACAAGGTCCAGTACGTCTACGATCCCTCGATCCACGACTACAGCGAGGATAAGCCGGAGTTCGTCTGCATCGGCCACAACCACTGGGTCTACGGCAACAAGAAGGAGATCGAGCAGTACAAGGCCACCCGCGAGGCGGGCGTGCCCATCAAGCCCATCAAGATCGGCGATCCGGAGACCGCCGCCCAGGAGCAGGCTGCCGCCATCGACGCGGCCGAGGCTGCGGCCCAGGCCCAGTTCCTCCAGGCGCCGGTGCACGATACCGGCAGCATCTGGTATTCGGTCCTCAGCTTCCTGCTGCCCGTCCTGGGCCTCATCGCCGCGTGGCTTTTCAGGCGGCGCAAGCATATGCGCAACTACAAAGCATGCAGGAAAGGCGCCATCATTGGGTTCATCGCCATCGGCGTGATCCTGGCCATCTTTGCCCTGCTGCTGGTGGCGTCGGTGGTCTGATTGGGACGCGGGCCGAAAAAACAGGCCGAGCCCTATGTGCCGCCTGTGGATAAAATCGAACTGTCTTCCGCCCATACCGGGCGGAAGCTGGTTCTTATGCTCGTTTTTCTGGCGATCGGGGCCGCCGCGTTCGTGTACGGCTTCATGCAGCTGCTCAGCTCCGACGAGGGCTGGCAGCAGATCCAGGTATCCTCCGGCGCGGGGCTCAGCTGCGGCGACGATTTCGTGCTGTTGTACGATCTGGGCCGCTCCGGCGCCGGCGTTTCGGCGGAAAAGCGGGGCCTGACCGCAGTATACACTGAGGCGGCCGTGAAGGCATATCAGCTCTTTGACAACCTTGGCTCCTATGAGGATGTCCACAACGTGTGGTACCTCAACCGCCACCCCAACGAGACCGTCGACGTGGACCCGGCGTTGTACGCCGCCCTGAAGCAGGTCCAGCGGTCCGGGGACCGGTCGTTGTATCTGGGGCCGGTGTACGAGGCATACGACGGCATGTTCACCTGCGACGGGGACTGGCAGGCCGAAGAATATGACCCCCGGCAAAACGAGCCACTGGGGGAGTACTTCGCCCGCTGCGCCGCCTTTGCCCGGGACCCGGCGTCGGTGGCCGTGGAGCTGCTGGAGGGGGGACAGGTGCGGCTGAACGTGTCGGAGGAATACCTGGCCTTCGCCCGGGAGGAGGAGATCGGCAGCTTCATCGACTTCAATTGGATGAAAAACGCCTTCATCGCCGACTATCTGGCCCAGGCGCTGGCGGAGAAGGGCTATACCCACGGGGCCCTGTCCAGCTATGACGGCTTTGTGCGGAACTTGTGCGCCGGGGAGGAGACCTTTCAGTTCAACATCTATGACCGGGGCATCCCGGCGGCGGCGCTGACCTATACGGGCCCCATGAGCATCGTGTACCTGCGAAGCTATCCCATGAGCGCGGAGGACGCGCAGCGCTTTTATGCGTATGAGAACGGCCAGATCCGCTCGGCCTATGTGGACCCGGCCGACGGCCTGTGCAGGACCGCCTGGGACGATCTGGCGGTCTGCGGCCCCGAGGAAAGCTGCGCCGGGCTGCTGCTGGCGCTGTCGCCGCTGTATGTGGCGGAGCGGCCGGATACCGGGGCGCTGACCGCCCTGGCGGAGCGGGGGATATGCTCCATCCGCTGTGAGGACGGAAAGGTGCTCTGCACCGATCCGGACCTGACCCTCACCCCGGCGGAGGGCTATGAGACCGCGTACGGCGAATGAACGCAAAAATCACACCGGCTGGGCCGGTGTGTTTTTTGCTTTGCCCACTGGACATATTTTATAAAATGAGAAATTTTGACGATAAATATTTGTGAGTTATTGACATTCGTTAGCGGCGGCTATATAATATGGACCATGAACGGCGCGGCGCGCTGCTGCGCTAAAACAGTACATAAGGAGGCAATCATATGAAGAAGTTATTTGCGCTTGTCCTGGCTTTGACGATGCTCTTCGCGCTGGCCGTCCCGGCCATGGCCGAGGGCGAGGCCGAGTTCGATCCCGACCTGGTCGCCGCAGCCCAGGAGGAGGGCACGCTGGTGGTCTACGGCGGCTGCGAGGAGGAGTATCTGGCGGCTGTGTGCGACCACTTCATGGAGGAGTTCGGCATCGAGGTGCAGTATCAGCGCCTGTCCACCGGCGAGATCCAGGCCAAGATCGAGGAGGAGAACGGCAATCCCTCGGCCGACGTCCTCTTTGGCGGCACCACCGACCCGTACAACGTCATGGCGGCCGAGGGCCTGCTGGAGCCCTATGAGGCGACCAACGCCAGCCACCTGCTGGGCGAGCAGTACCGCAACGCCGACGGCAGCTGGTACGGCATCTACAAGGGCATTCTGGGCTTCATGGTCAACCGGGACGAGATCGAGCGTCTGGGCCTGCCTGAGCCCCAGGACTGGGCCGACCTGACCGACCCCCAGTATGAGGGCCTGATCTGGCTGTCCAACTATAATACCGCCGGCACCGCCAAGCTGGTCATCAACACCATGATCCAGAAGTACGGCCACGACGAGGGCATCCAGTACCTGGTGGACCTGGACAAGAACATCGAGGTCTATACCAAGTCCGGCTCCGGCCCGTCCAAGAACGTGGGCACCGGTGAGTGCGTCATCGGCATCGGCTTCCTGCATGACGGCATCACCCAGATCCTGGACAACGGCTATGACAACATCGACCTGATCATCCCCTCCAGCGGCACCTCCTTTGAGATCGGCGCCACTGCCATGCTGAAGGGCGCGGCCCATCCCAACGCCGCCAAGCTCTGGATCGAGTACGCTCTGAGCCCCGACTGCGTCAACCTGGCCAAGGACAACGGCTCCTATCAGTTCCTGGTCATCGACAACGCCGAGCAGCCTGAGCAGGCCGCCGAGTTCGGTCTGGACCCCGAGAACGTCATGGAGTATGACTTCGAGGACGCCACCGAGAACATCGGCACCTATGTGGAAGAGGTCATGACCGCCCTGGCCGACGCCGGCGCTGACACCGAGGACGCCGGACGGTTCCAGACGGAGTGAGCTTACACTTACGACAATGCATCTGCGGCGGGGGATGGCGTTCGCCATCCCCCGCTTTCTGACAGCGGGTCATCTGCGCTGACCCTGTAAAGAGAGGAGGGTTCCCTATGGCGAGAAGTCAGAGCGCGGCGCTGGACCGGAAAAAGCTGATGGCCGATCCCGTCATGGTGGGGACCATCGTGGTCCTTATCACGTTTCTGACCCTGTTTATTCTCTACCCCCTGGCCATATTGCTGGTGGACAGCGTGTACGGCGATAACGGCCTGACGCTGGATATCTTCAAGAGAGTGCTGGACATGCCCAACTTCCAGAAGGCCATCACGAACACCCTCAAGGTGGGCTTTTTGGTGGGCATCCTCTCCGCTGCGGTAGGGCTCCTGTTTGCCTATGTGGAGGTCTACGTGAGGGTGGGCCGGGGCGTGGGGGGCCTTTTCAAGGTGGTCTCCATGCTGCCGGTGGTGTCCCCGCCCTTCGTGCTGAGCCTGTCCATGATCATGCTCTTCGGCAAGGCGGGCCTCATCACCCGGTTTTTGCTGCACATCTATGACAACAGCGTCTATGGCTTCTGGGGCATCGTCATCGTGCAGACGCTGACCTTCTTCCCGGTGTGCTACATGATGCTGAAGGGCCTTTTGAAGAACATCGACCCCTCTCTGGAGGAGGCGGCCCGGGACATGGGCGCCGGACGGATGAAGGTGTTCACCAGCGTGACGCTGCCGCTGCTGCTGCCGGGCCTGGGCAACGCGTTCCTCGTCACGTTCATCGAGTCCATCGCGGACTTCGCCAACCCCATGATCATCGGCGGGTCCTATGATACCCTGGCCACCACGATCTATCTGCAGATCACCGGCGCGTACGACAAGCAGGGCGCCGCTGCCATGGCCGTGGTGCTGCTGACCATCACGCTTTTGATGTTCGCGGTGCAGAAGTACTATCTGGAGGCCAAGACCGCCGCCACCCTGACGGGCAAGGCGTCCCGGGGACGAATGCTCATCACCGACAAGAGCGTTACCCGGCCGCTGACCGCGCTGTGCTCCCTGGCCGCCGCGTTTGTGATCCTGATGTACCTCTGCGTGCCCATCGGGGCCCTGTTCCCCACATGGGGGTATAAGTTCACGCCGCTGACCTTCAAGTGGTTCTCCCAGGTGTTCACCCGCTACAAGGGCCTGAAGGCGTTTAGGGACTCCTTCGTGCTGAGCCTGATCTCCGCGCCCATCACGGCACTTCTGAGCATGATCATCTCCTACCTGGTGGTCAAGCGGAAGTTCAAGGCCAAGGGCTTCATCGAGGCGGTGAGCATGCTGGCCATGGCGGTGCCCGGCACGGTGCTGGGCGTGGGATACATCCGGGGCTTCTCCGGCGGCATCTTCCACACGGGCCTGCTGCAGGGCATCTACGGCAGCGCGGCCATCCTGGTGATCGTGTTCGTGGTCCGGTCCCTGCCCACCGGCACCCGCAGCGGCATCTCCGCCCTGCGGCAGATCGACAAGTCCATCGAGGAGTCGGCCTACGACATGGGCGCGGACAGCTTCAAGGTGTTCATGACCGTGACGCTGCCCCTGATCAAGGACTCCTTCCTCAGCGGCCTTGTGACCGCCTTCGTCCGGAGCATCACCGCCATCTCCGCCATCATCCTGCTGGTGACGCCCCAGTTTCTGCTCATCACCGTGCAGATCAACGAGTTCGCGGAGAAGGGCTCCTACTCCATCGCCTGCGCTTTCGCCACCATCCTGATCCTCATCACCTACGGCGCGGTGCTTCTGATGAATCTGTTCATCCGCTTCTTCGGCACCAGCAGAAAGATTAAGGAGGACATGTGAGATGTCAAAGATCAAAAAGGGCGTCCGTCTGGACCATATTTCCAAGATATACCAGGACCCCAAGACCGGCAAGGACTTTTACGCGGTGAAGGACGTCTCTCTGGACATCGAGCCGGGCTCCTTTGTCACGCTGCTGGGCCCCTCCGGCTGCGGCAAGACTACGACCCTGCGGATGATCGCCGGGTTCGAGAGCCCGGACGAGGGGGAGATCTACCTGGGCGACGAGGCCATCAACGCCCTGACGCCCAACAAGCGGGACACGGCCATGGTGTTCCAGAGCTACGCGCTGCTGCCCCACTACAACGTGTTTGACAATGTGGCCTACGGCCTGAAGCTGCGAAAGGTCTCCAAGGAGGAGATCCGCCGGCGTGTGCTGAACATCCTGGACCTGGTGGAGCTGAACGGCATGGAGGGGCGCATGACCAACCAGCTCTCCGGCGGCCAGCAGCAGCGTGTGGCCCTGGCCCGGGCCCTGGTGATCGAGCCCAGCGTGCTGCTGTTCGACGAGCCCCTCTCCAACCTGGACGCCAAGCTGCGGGTGTCCATGCGCACGGAGATCCGCCGCATCCAGCAGGAGGTGGGCATCACCGCCATTTACGTCACCCACGACCAGAGCGAGGCCATGGCTCTCAGCGACCATATCATCATCATGAACGGGGGCGTCATCGCCCAGATGGGCACGCCCCAGGACATCTACTATCATCCTGACAGCGAGTTCGTGGCGGACTTCATCGGCGAGGCCAACTTCCTCCGGGGCACCATGACCGGCATGGAGGGCGGTCACGCTGTGCTGGAGATCGAGGGGAGCAGGACACTTGTGCCCCCCAAGGACGGCATGCAGCCCGGCGGGACCTATACGGCGGTGCTCCGGCCGGAATCCGCGGTCCTTGCGGAGTCGGGGGGCCTGCCCTGTAAGGTGGTCCTCAGCTGCTTCATGGGCTCCTATCAGAACTACCACGTGACGGTGGGGGACACCCTGGTGAAGCTGACGGACTATAACCCCAAGAACAAGCGCATCTATCAGGTGGGGGAGACTTGCTCGCTGGTGTTCGACCCGGAGTCCGTACATATCCTGTAAGGAGAAGGAGCCGCCCTTTGCAAGGCGGCTCCGTTTTTGTCATGAGAGAAGCTTCTCAAATGGAGCGCTGGCTCCAAGCGGCGAAAGACGGCGAGCCCGTGTGGCTGGCGGACATGCGCCGGGCCTGCGGGGCCATGGAGGCGGCAAAGCCTGTGGCGGTCCGGCTCACGGTCCCGGACGGCAGCGTGCGGGACTTCCGCTTTGACCTGCCGCCCTGGGACGGGCCGGAGGAACGGGCGCTGGCGGCGGAATACCTGCGGGCCTGCGTATTCAACATCCTGTCCGTACACAGCGGACGGCGGATGGTCCTTTACCTGGACGGCGGCGACGGTGAGCTGTGCGCGCTTTTGGATGAGCTGCCGGAGGTGTTCCAGCTGGACCGGGCCCGGCGGACCGGCTGCGGCAAGGCGGTCAGCATCGCGGACCGGCTGTGCCGGAGCGTGGGGGCCGGGCGCTTTGCCTTTGCGTTCCGGGATATGAGAGAGTATGTGCCCGCGCCCCCGGCGGCGGCGCGGGAGCCGGCGCTGGAGAGCATGCTGCGCCGGGCGGCGGACGGAGCGGCCGCGGGTCTTCTCTGCGGCGTGGACGTGGGCGGAACGGATGTGAAGCTGGCCCTTGCCCGGGACGGACGGCTGGTCGGGGTCCGGGTGCTGGATTGGGACCCGGCCTCCGGCGTCACGGCGGAGGATACGCTGGGGCCGCTGCTGGGATTTATCCGCGCGGCGTTGGGGGAGCTTGCCCCGGGGGAGAAGCTGGACGGCATGGGCGTCAGCTACCCGGACGTGGTGATCCGGGACCGGATCGTGGGCGGGGAGACGCCCAAGACCCGGGGCATGCGGCTGCACGCGGCGGACTATGAGGCGGAGTTTGCCAGGATCACCGCCCTGCGGGACCGGCTGGAACAGTTCTGCGTACCCGGCGCGCCCATCCGCCTGGTCAACGACGGCCACATGGCCGCGTTCACGGCAGCCATGGAGCTGGTCCACTGCGGCCGGGGCGGAGAGCTTGCCGGGGGCGTCGTGGCCAATGCCATGGGGACCGATCTTGGCGCCGGCTGGCTGGAACCGGACGGGACCGTGCCGGAGGTGCCCATGGAGCTTTACGATCTGCTGCTGGACCTGGGGAGCCGGCCGGACCGGGCGCTGCCGCCGGAGGACCTGCGGAGCGTGCGCAACGAAAACTCCGGTCTGCCCGGCCTTCGGCGGTATGTGGGCCAGGCGGCGGCGTTCCGCCTGGCCTGGCAGGAGAAGCCCGCGCTGCTGGAGGGCTTTGTGACGGAGGATGGCGACACGCTGTGCGTCCGGGAGGAGCCGGATATGCGAAAGCCCTGTCTGGCCCATCTGATCGCCAAGGTCCGGGAGGGCGACGAGGCCGCCCGGCAGGTCTTTCGGCAGATCGGCCGCCACTTGGGCCAGATGTACCGGGAGATGCAGTGGCTTTTGCGGCCGGCCACGGACGTGCGGTTTTTGTTCGGCCGGTTCGTCATGGAGCCGGCGTGCTTTGAGCTGATCCGGGCGGGGTGCGCCGAGACGGCCCCTTGGATACGGCTGGAGGCCGCCGACGGGAACATGGCCCACTCGCCGCTGATGAGGCAGTTGGCCGCCCGGCGGGACGTCACGGTGGCCCAGTTCGGCCAGGCCGTGGGCGCGGTCTATTTCTGCCGCGTGTAGGACAAGACCGGTCCGCCGGAGTTCCTGCGTTATGCAAGTCCGGGCCACAGGCGCATTGACGTGTCCGGAAGCCCGTTCATAAACCGCCGGAGGGGCACATAGGATGTACCAAAATCATGTCGGAGGTATGTCCTGTGAACAAGTACAGATCCATGCTTACGAGACACCGCAGGCTGCTGGGACCGATCGCCCTGGCGCTTGCGGTGGCGGCTATATTCTGGGTGGTGAACAGCCCCGCCATCGTGGGCGTGTCCTCATCCGCCAAGGAGTTGCCCATCTATTCCGTGCAGCGAGACAACAAGGCCGTCAGCCTGACCTTTGACGCGGCCTGGGGGAACGAGCAGACCCAGCCGCTGATCGACATCCTGAACAAATACGGCGTCAAGGCGACCTTCTTCCTGGTGGGGGAGTGGGTGGACAAATACCCGGAGAGCGTGAAGGCGCTCGCCGACGCGGGCATGGAGATCGGCAGTCACTCCGATACGCACCCTCACATGGCGAAGCTCTCGGAGAAGCAGATCATCGACGAGGTGAGCCTGTGCTGCGGCAAGATCGAGAACATTACCGGCCAGGAGGTGAAGCTGTTCCGCTGCCCCTACGGGGAGTACGACGACCAGGTCATCACCACCATCCGCAACATGGGCATCTATCCCATCCAATGGGACGTGGATTCCCTGGACTGGAAGGATCTGGGGGCGGAGGAGATCACAAAGCGCATCACCTCCAAGACCTCTGGCGGCAGCATCATCCTGTTCCACAACGCGGGCACGCACACTCCGGAGGCGCTGCCGGGGATCATCGAGTATCTGTTGAGCGAGGGCTATTCCATCGTGCCGGTGTCGGAGCTGCTGCTCCAGGGCGAGTACACCATCGACAACACCGGGCGCATGTGTCCCGCCGGCGCATGACAAAATATCCCCCTCCCACAGCAGATTTGCGGGAGGGGGATATCCTTCTGTGTGCGGTCACCAGTCGATGGTGCAGGCGGTGGCGATCTCGTCCATGGTGTTGGTGCAGCAGATGGAGTTGTCCGGCCGGCGCTTGCAGACGAGGGATGGCTCGGTCAGCTCCGGGATGTCGTCCGTCTCGCCGGAGACGAAGTCCAGCATCTTCTCCTGGGCCGTGGCCAGCCGTGCGGCCACGCCGCCCAGACGGACCTCGATGACCTCGAAGCCGTTGGGCTTGTTGGTGCTCTCCCACAGCTGCCGCCAGATGATCCGCAGGTCCTCGATGGCCTCGACGGCGTCGGGCAGCCCGGCGGCCAGCTCCGCCGCCTTCTCCCGGTCCTTATTTCGGACTGCCTGGGCGGCGTTCTCGTGCCAGACGCATTTCAGGCTCAGCGCCCGGGCCAGGGCGGCGTAGAAGTCGAACAGCAGCCCGTAGGCGGGGTTTTCCTCCCCATACCGCTGGTACAGGGGCACGAGGGAGGCAAAGTGCTTTGCCAGCTCAAAGCCCTCCACGTCCTTCTCGAACAGCTCCACCAGGGGGTCCTGATAGAGCATGAACTTACAGGCGTTCACCGGATCGGCGGGGTAGGAGACCATGCCGGGGGCGGCGTTTAGAAGGCTCAGGTCCAAAAAGGCCTGGGCGTCCGCGCCGCAGCAGCGGCGGAAGCGGGCCGCCAGAGCGTCTGGGTCGTATGCGCCGGTATAGGTCATCTCGCCGTACAGCTGGATGCCCAGCAAGGAGGCAAGCATGTTGCACTCCGCGCCGTTGTCGCCCCAGGCGGTGGCCAGCACGGTGTCCACATCCGCCTTCATGCAGGCGCTCAGACCGGCCACCGTGTTCTGGATGGCCAGGGGATATACGGGCGCCGGGCCGGACCAGGTCCACAGGCCCCCGGCGAACACCGTCGGCACGCCGAACACGGCGTGCTTTTTCAGCGCCCGGGCGTACTGCTCCTCCTTGGCGTGGTAATAGTCCCAATACACGAGGCTCACCCGCTTGTCCACGGCGGCGATGGCCTTTTCCGAGGGCATGTTCTCGCTGTGATAGCTGCCGCCGTCCAGGTGGAAGTACATGTCGCTCCACATCATGGGCTTCAGGCCGTACTTGTCCGCGATGTCCAGCACCCGGCTCAGGTGCCGGCCGATGACGCCGCGGGGGTCCTCATAGCCGAACCGGGCCAGATGCTCGCCCAGACCCACGCCGTAAGCCTCGTCCATGCCGATGTGGATGCGCCGGGAGCGGAAGGGGGCGGAGGCGGCGCGGAGCATCTGCTCGATGACTTCATAGGTCTCGTCCTGGTCGGCCAGAAGAACCTCGGCGTTGTCCCGCAGGTGGTGGAAGGCGGGCCAGTGCAGCACCCGCTTCAGGTGTCCCAGCACCTGGATACAGGGGCACAGCTCGACGCCCAGCAGCGCCCCGTAATCGTCCAGGGCCTTCAGCTCCTCATAGGTGTACCGGCCCCGCTTGTAGCCGAAGAAAGGCAGCTCCGGCACCTCGTAGGTGTCCTCGGTGTAGAGCATGGCCAGGTTCAGGCCCATCAGGGCCATCTTGCGCAGGAAGAACCGTACGGCGTCCGGCCTGAGCACCGCGTTGCGGGAGCAGTCGAACATGACGCCGCCGGAGGCGAAGCGGGGCTTCTCGCGGATGTCGCAGGGGGACAGGGGAAGGGGGATCAGGCTCAGAGCCCGGTAAAACTGCACCGGCTCGGCCCAGGTCAGGCGCACCGAGGTCCCGTCGCAGACCACGGCCAGCTCGCTCCCCCGGACGCAGGAAACCTCCGGCCCGGACCCGGCGGGCACGATGGCAAGATCGCCGCGCAGCTCGTCCAGCGCCTGCTCCCAGCCCTCCGGCGTCTGGCCGGTGATATGTAGCTTGTATTCCATGATCATCACTCCTTGTAAAGCATTATAACATAACGCCGCAGGCGGGATGCTATAATGTGGCATGTTTTGCGGTTCCGGCGCAAGCCGGGAGCAAAACCGCCTGAGATCAAATTATAATAGCCATCATGTGGCTATTATAACACAGCCTGCGGTGCGGGGGCAACGGCGTATTCGTCCGCGCTCCGGCTGATAAAAGGAATTTTAATACCACGGCAAAAAAATCTCACGTAGCGTAATAAAACTATTGCGTCATTATGGTAAACCTGCTAAAATATGACAGAATATGACCTGTCCGTTCAGGACGGGAGATGAGGTGCAGCCATGAAGAGATCGATCGCGCTGCTGCTGGCATGGATCATGATATTCACCGCAGCGGCTCCTGTTTATGCGGCGGAGGAAGGCGGAGACGCTCCCCAGCCGCAGCAGATCGTGGAGGAGGGCGGCGTGGACGCCGAACAGACCGAGCCGCCGGCGGCCCCCGAGGGCGCGCCTGCGCAGGAACCCGCGCCCGTGGAGACGGCGGAGCCTGTCGCGGAGGGCGAGCCGTCCGACGCGCCCGCGTCAGAGCCCCCTCAGCAGCCCCAGGAACCGGCCGTGGAGACCGCCGTTCCGGAGAGCGTGGAAACGCCCGCGCCCTCGGACCAGGTCCCGCCCGACCAGACGGCTGAGCCGACGACCGTACCGGAGGAGCCGACGCCCGAACCGACCGCTGAAGCGACCGCAGAGCCGGAGGAGCCTGAACAGGAGGAAGAGCCGGAGCCCGGCGAGGAGCAGTTCCTGCTGATATCCGACATCCCGGAGGCGGTGGGCCAGGTGGACGTGTCGGTGACGAAGGCGCTGGACCTGGGCGAGTGGACGCCGGGATTTACGGCGGCGCTGACCGGCGCGGCGTTCTCGGCCGAGCGGTCCGTAAGCGCGGACGGCGTTCCGGCCAGATTTTATGAAGTCCCCGAAGGCGACTATACGCTGACGGTGACAGGGCAGGGCTTTGCCCGCTATACCCAGGACATCCACGTGGGCCGGAGCGACGGCGTGCTGCTGAAGCTGACCGTGGGGCGGCTGGCCGGCTATGACGGCGCTGCCCATCCGGGCCTGCTGCAGCTCGGCGACGTGGACGGCAACGGGACCGTGGACGGCGCGGATGCGGCGGCGATGATGGAGGCCGTGGACCGTCAGCTCCCGGCGGAGGGCGCCGCCCTTGGCTTCACGGACCTGAACCGGGACGGGATCACGAACCTGGCCGACGCGGAGTATCTGGCGAAGGGCCTGGATATCGGCCGTCTGGATGCCGCCGCGCGGATGGCCACCGAGGGGCGCTACATCCCGGCGGCCGCCGTCGCGATCGGCGCTGCCGAGGGGACCAGCGCGTCCGGCAAGGAGAATCTATTTGAGGACAACGGCCAGGTCTTCACCCTGGGCCGGACGGACGGCCATGAGATCACCCCGGAGCAGCCGGTGTCCATGTCCTTTACCATGGCGGATGGGGCCGAGACCGACGCCATCCTGTTTGACGATACCAACATCCTGTCCGGCTATATCGACATCACGTTCGAGGACGGCACGACCGCCAAGGCGATGATCGGCGCCGTGCCCGAGATCAGGGAGCCCTCCGAGGGCGAGCAGACCCCGGAGAGCATCGCCGCGCCCATAACGGAGGACGTGCCGGCGACCGTTGACGCGCAGCAGCCCGAGGCCGCGCCGGAGAGCGCGCCTGCGGCGGACCAGGCCCCGGAGACTCCGGAAGAGCCCGCCGCCCCCGTGGACGCCGGGGCGGCGTCGGAGGTGTTCGAGGTCCCCGCAGTCCCCATGGCGGCTCTGCCGGAGGCGAGCGTCGTCGTCACAACTGACGGCGCGGGCAATATCACCGTGTCCCTTGGTGGCAAAAAGGCCGTGAAGCGCGTCGTGCTGCGGATCACCGAGACCACCGATCACAGCAGTCTTGCCGCCATCTCCCAGGTGGAGTTCGTCAACGGCATGGAGGACCGTATCCCCGAGCCGTCCCTGGATATCCCCCAGGGGGTCGGGGCGCTGGGGGCCAGCCGGCAGTTCACCGTTACCTGGGGCGGCTGCGTCAACGTGACCGGCTACGAGGTGGAGATCACCGCCGACGGCATGACGGAGATCGTCCCCCTGACCGGCACGAGCCTGACCGTCACCAATTTCTATGGCGACGACGTGCGCAACTATACCACCTACCAGGTGCGGGTCCAGTCGGTCAACGGCTCCTGGACCAGCGGCTGGTCCGGGGCGGTGAGCGTGACGCCGCAGCCCTCCAGCGCGCCGGATAAGCCGGACAATGTGAAGGCCGAGGGCGGCTACCGGTCCGTTACCGTCTCCTGGAAAGCCATGAAGGATACCGCCAGCTACGATCTCTACTATAAAGAAGAGGGCGCGGAGGCGTTCTCCGTGATACCGGATATCACGGCGTCGACCTATACGATCACGGAGCTTGACAGTTCGAAGCCCACGACCTACGAGGTCTATGTGGTGGGCAAGAACGAGTGCGGCTCCAGCCCGGAGAGCATGCACGCCAGCGCCACGACTACCACGCCAGAACCGGCGGAGATGCCCCGGTATAAACTCATCAACCGGGATGCGGACGGCAACCCGGGCACGACCCACATCATTGCCGCAGAGCAGAACGGCGCCACGATGGTGGACAGTCCCCTGGATACGGCTGCGGGCACCGCCTGGGGCACCGTGGACGGCAACAGCGCCTCTTACTATGACCGCCGCTGCTGGGACGACGGCGCCGGCAACTGGATGCCCGGGACCAACGTGGGCATCACCTATACCTTTGACAATGCCTATTCCCTGGACACCATCGGCGTCGTGAGCACGGACAAGAATATGGATTACACCTATGCCCGGATCTGCTGGATGGACGATCAGGGCAGCTGGAACGTGATCCAGACCGGCCAGGTCTCCACCGAGCGCCGGACGGACAGCCAGGGCAGGACCTACTTCTTCCTGCGCCTGCCCGAGCCCATCACGACCAGCAAGCTCATGCTGGGCACGGCCCGCTACTGGGCGGGGAACAACTACGTGTGCATCACGGAGGTTTATTTCTACGAGTACGACTCCCTGAAGAACGACATCATGGGCCTGTACGCCGACGACCTGCACACCACGCTGCGGGAGGACGTCACCGAGGAGGAGATGGCCCGGCTGCGCGCGCGGATCGACGAGACGGACGCTTTCGGCTGCCAGCACCCCGACGCGGCGTGGCTTCTGACCGAGTGGGAGACCGCCAACAAGATCTTCAACGATCAGTTCCTGGGCCAGAGCGTCACGGTCCACTCCGGCATCACCGGCAGCGGCGACGAGCATGGCTTCGGCGGCCTGAACGCCTGGCAGCCTCTCGGCGTCGTGGCGGCGGCCGGGGAGAGGCTCACCGTCTACGTGGGCAACAAGGCCCTCAAGACCGGCGCGAATACCAGCCTGGAGCTGGTCATCACCCAGTACCACGCCGAGTCCAGCGCCATGTACAAGGTGCTGACAAAGCTGAAGGCCGGCGCCAACGAGGTCCAGATCCCGAAGATCTGGACGAACACCGGCATCGAGTCCGGCGGCGCGTTGTACGTCCAGTATACCGGCGGGGCCAGCGATACGGACAGCTATTCGGTCCGTGTCAGCGGCGGCACGGAGGTGCCGGTGCTGGACCTGTACCACGTGACGGACGCCGGCGAGCGCTCCGCCCGCACCTCGGCCTACCTGTCCGCGCTGGAGACCTACGCGGCCGATATCCAGACTCTCCACGGCCGGATACACCAGGGCGAGGGCTCCGTCAGCAGCGAGGTCGATTACGATTACGATCCGCAAAACTGCATCCTGGGCGCAACAGACATCATGCTGGATACCATGATGCTGTCCCTGCCCGCCCAGCAGGTGATCAGCGGCTGCGGCGGCAGCGCCGGCACGCTCCTGGCGTCTCTGGACGCCATGGAGCAGATGATGCACCTGTTCTATCAGCACAAGGGCCTCAGCGCCGGCGCCCCCAACGGCGTGGACCGCATCCCGTATCGCCACCTGAATATCCGCTACCAGCGGATGTTCTCCGGCGCGTTCATGTACGCCTCCGGCAACCACATCGGCATCGGCTGGAACGAGACGGCCGGTATGGCCGGCTGCGGCGGCGTGCAGGCCACGGCGGACGGGCTTTACCAGAGCGGCAACTATTTCGGCTGGGGCATCGCCCATGAGATCGGCCATGACATCAACCAGAGCTGCTACGCCATCGCCGAGATCACCAACAACTACTTCGCCGTTCTGGCCCAGGCCCAGGATACCAACGACAGCGTGCGTTTCGATTACAAGAACGTCTACGCCAAGGTGACCAGCGGCGCAAAAGGCAGCGCCGGCAATGTGTTCACCCAGCTGGGCATGTACTGGCAGCTGCACCTGGCCTATGACGGCGGCTATAACTTCAAGACCTATGACAGCTATGAAGAGCAGCTCAACAACCTGTTCTTCGCCCGGGTGGATACCTATGCCAGGACGCCCGAGCGGGCTCCCAGCCCCGGGGGCGTGGCGCTGACGATCAAGGGCGCGGACGTGGATCAGACCCTGATGCGGCTGGCCTGCGCCGCGGCGGAGAAGGACCTTATGGACTTCTTCCAGCGCTGGGGCAAGACCCCCGACGCGGAGACCGTCGCCTATGCCGCCCAGTTCCCGAAGGAGACGAGGGCCATTTACTACGTCTGCGACGACTCCCGGCGCTACGCCATGGAGCATACAGGCGGGAGCGCCCTGGCCCCGGACGGCGCCACGCCCGCCATCGCCACGGTCAGCGCGTCGGCGGACGTGGACCAGGCCAACAAGGTGAACATCAGCATCGCCTCCAGCGGCGCGGTCGCCGAGGAGGAGATCCTGGGCTATGAGATCGTGCGGTGCACCATCTCCGGCGGCCAGCTGGAGAAGCGGCCCGTGGGCTTTACCACCGAGCGGACGTTCGCGGACGTGGTGTACGCCATGAACAACCGGACCGTTTACTATGAGATCACGCTGGTGGACCAGTACCTGAACCGGTCCGCCCCCATGACCACCGAGGCGGTGAAGATCCAGCACGAGGGCGATCTTGACAAGACCGGCTGGACCGTGACCACCTCCGGCCTGAAGGCCGATCCCATCCAGGTCGAGGTCAGCGAGGACGATCCCGACGCGCCCTCCCGGAACCCGGCCGTCAGCGACGCGGCGGTCTATATGACGGACGGCAAGGCGGAGACCGTATACAACGCCGCCGTCACGGGCGAGAACGCCGTCATCGAGCTGGACTTCCATCAGCCCCAGGTGATCACCGGCTTCCGGTATAGGGCGGGCGACGGCACGCCCATCGGCGGATACATGGTGGACGTGTGCCAGAGCGGCGAATGGCAGCGGGTCGGCACGGGCGAGCTCAACGGCAGCGTCAGCGTGTATTTCTCCAACGCGGACGGCAAGTATGTGAGCACCTACCTGGCGGAGGGCCTTCGCCTGACGCTGACTGGCCGGACCGGCGCAGCTATCTCCGTGGCGGAGCTGGATGTGCTGGGCCTGACCGGCGACGATGTGGACTTCAGCCGGGCGGACGGCTCTGCGGCCATCGGCTATCTGGAGTCGGAGTTCCGGTACGGCGGTGAGCCGGAGGACGTGATCCCCGCCAACTCGCTGGTGTTCACCGGCAGCTACAAGGGCAACGCGGCCTACAACGTGGTCGTGCTCTATGACCAGGACGGCAATGTGGTGGCCGGTATCGCGGCGGACGGCAGCAAGACGGCCTATCAGACCATCCTGGCGGATGTGCCGGACACCGGAAACATCCAGGACACCAGAGACGGCGCGTGGGTCTATTGGATCGCGCCGGAGGACCTTGCAAACGGCTTCAGCCTTCCCCGAAAGGTCCGGGTGGAGCTCTACCGGGTCAACAACGCCCAGACAAACGAGGGCGAGCGGCTGGTGAGCGATTCCCTGTTCGTGGACGTGCCGGCCGCGCCCGGCGCCATCACCCTCAGCGCCAATGGCTGAGAGGCAAGGAGGGAGTAGGACATGATGAAAGCTTTTAAACATACCTGCCGGGCCGCGATGGCCCTGGTCATGCTGCTGACGCTGCTGGCCCTGCTGTCTGTGAGCGCGCTGGCGGCCGGCGAGAGCGGCAGCGCCGTGGACACGGTGGAGGTGGCGGATGACGGGGCGGTGACCATCGTGTCGAGCCACGCCGCCGGGGAGATGGTCTCCTCCGTCCAGGTGCGCATCAGCGTCAGCCCCTCGGAGGGCGGGGCGGTCAGCTTCACCTTCGACGGCGGGCTGGCCGACCGGCTCACCCATTCCAGCTACCGGGACGGTGCCTTGAACATCTATGTGGCCGGCGCGGCTCCGCTGATGGCGGGTCAGGACCGGCTGGCGCTGGGCACGATCTCCGGCGCGGACCTTTCCACAGTGCAGCTGCCGGACGACGCGCTGCAGTTCGTTTACGGCAGGCGGGTCATCACCCAATCTGCCGAGAGCGTGCTTGTCACCGCCGCCCCCAAGGAGGAGCCGCCGGCAGGCGGCGCCGAGGGCGAGCCGGAGGATAAGCCTGAGCAGACGCCGCCCCAGTCCGAGCCGGGGGTCGAGCCTGAGCAGACGCCGCCCCAGTCCGAGCCGGGAGTTGAGCCTGAACAGACGCCGCCTCAGTCCGGACCGTCCGGCGAAGCGCTGACCGCCCTGAAGGCTCTGCTGGAGAAAGCGAGGGCTATCGACCCGAAAGGCTATACGCAGACCAGCTATGATGAGCTGCAAACGGCGGTAAAGGCGGCCGAGACCGTCCTGGCAAATGCCGCCGCCTCGGAGGCGGACCTGACAGCCGCGTCCGCCGCGCTTCAGCGGGCCTATGACCGGCTCGTACCGGTGGCCGCCCCCGACGGGAGCGGTCCGGTGATCGGCGACGGACCGGACGACGGAACGGGCTCCGGCGAGCCGGAGCCGGGACCGGGCACAGGCGACGGCGGCGAAGAGACCGGCGATCTGCCGACGGTCACCACCGCTCCCGCCGGCGACGACGACGGACCCAGCGTCAGCCCGGAATTCGACCCGGATGCGGACAGTACGCCTTCTGCCGCGCCCACGGCCGTGTCCACGGGTACGCCCGCGCCCAGCGCCAGCGGCCAGCCGGACGACGCGCCGCGGACCGGCGACGGATCTGACGCCGCCGCCTGGACAGCGATGCTGTGCCTTTGCGTTTTGCTGCTCGGCGCGACGGTCCGGCATATAAAGAAGTGCCGCTGACCTTTAACGACGAAAAAGCTCCCCCTTGCCGGGGGAGCTTTTTCGTTTGCGGAGACATTTTATACAAAACTACTAAATCTTGTGGCGGGCGTTGACAACCGGACAAGCGCATGGTATGATAGCCCAAACGGCGGCCTGGGAACAGGACGCCGTGTATAATGCAGAAGGAGGGAAACGTCTTGCAGTTTGTCGGAGCGAACGGCTGGAGCATGGAGGCGCTTTCCCGTTTTTATCCCCGCGAGGGCGGGGCAAAAGCCCCTTTTTTGGTGGATGACGGCGGCGAATATGTTGTTTTTCCCGGCTTTTGCGATGTGCATGTGCATTTTCGCGAGCCGGGCTTTTCTTATAAAGAGACCATCGCCACGGGCTCCATGGCGGCTGCCCGGGGCGGATACACCGCCGTGTGCGCCATGCCCAACCTGGACCCGGTGCCGGACGGCCCGGAGACCTTGCGGCAGGAGCTGGAGATCATCGCCCGGGACGCGGTCGTGCCCGTGATCCCCTATGGGGCCATCACGGCGGGGGAAAAGGGGGAGCGCCTGGCGGATATGAAGGCCATGGCCCCCTATGTGGCCGCCTTCTCCGATGACGGCCGGGGCGTTCAGTCCGAGGACATGATGCGCGCGGCCATGAAAAAGGCGAAGAGCCTGGGCAAAATAGTTGCCGCCCACTGTGAGGACAATGCGCTGCTCCGGGGCGGATACATCCACGACGGGGCCTACGCCAAGACCCACGGCCACCGGGGCATATGCTCCGAGAGCGAGTGGCGGCAGATCGAACGGGACCTGGCGCTGACGGCGGAGACCGGCTGCGCCTACCATGTGTGCCACATCTCCACGAAGGAGAGCGTGGATCTGATCCGAGGGGCCAAGGCCGCCGGGGTAGACGTGACGTGCGAGACCGGGCCCCATTATCTGGTCCTGGACGAGAACGATCTGCGGGAGGACGGCCGGTTCAAGATGAACCCGCCGCTGCGGTCCAGAGAGGACCGGGAGGCCCTGATCGAGGGCCTTCTGGACGGGACCGTCGACATGATCGCCACCGACCACGCGCCTCACAGCGCGGAGGAAAAGAGCCGGGGCCTGGAGGGCAGCGCCATGGGCGTGGTGGGGCTGGAGACGGCCTTCCCAGTGTTGTACACATACCTGGTGAAGCCCGGTATCCTCACGCTGGAACGGCTGGTGGAGCTGCTGGCGGTCAATCCCCGGAAGCGGTTCGGCATCCCCGCGGGAGATGACTGCACGGTCTGGGAGCTGAGCCGGCCCTATCGGGTGGACCCGGCGGACTTCCTGTCCAAGGGCCGGGCCACGCCCTTCGCGGGCATGGAGGTATATGGCACATGCGTGCTCACCGTGCATAACGGGAAAGCGGTATATCAAAGGAACTGAATTATTACTTGCAATAGATTCTGGAGGGTATCCCATGGCAAAGAGAACGGACGTGAAAAAGGTCCTCATCATCGGCTCCGGCCCTATCGTCATCGGCCAGGCGGCGGAATTCGACTATGCGGGCACCCAGGCGTGCCTGGCGCTGAAGGAGGAGGGGTACGAGGTCATCCTGTGCAACTCCAACCCGGCTACCATCATGACCGACACCGCCATCGCGGACAAGGTGTACATGGAGCCGCTGACCCTGGAGTATGTGGCGAAGATACTGCGCTATGAGCGGCCCGACGCCATCATCCCCGGCATCGGGGGCCAGACGGGCCTGAATCTGGCCATGCAGCTGGAGAAAAAGGGCATCCTGCGGGAGTGCCGGGTCAAGCTTCTGGGCACCCCCAGCGAGAGCATCGAGCGGGCCGAGGACCGGGAGCTGTTCAAGCAGATGTGCCAGTCCATCGGCGAGCCGGTGATCCCCTCCGAGATCACCTACGACATCGACCAGGCCAAAAAAGCCGCCCTGGACATCGGCTATCCGGTGGTGCTGCGGCCGGCCTTTACCCTGGGGGGCACCGGCGGCGGCTTCGCCAACAGCGAGGAGGAGCTGGTGGAGATCGGCCTGAACGCCTTCAAGCTGTCCCCGGTCCACCAGGTACTGGTGGAGAAGAGCGTGAAGGGCTACAAGGAGATCGAGTTCGAGGTCATGCGGGACTGCTACGACCACACCATCACCATCTGCGGCATGGAGAACGTGGACCCGGTGGGGGTGCATACCGGCGACTCCATCGTGGTGGCGCCGATCCTGTCCCTGAACGACCACGACCTCAAAATGCTCAACGACAGCGCCGTCAAGATCATCCGGGAGCTGAAGATCGAGGGCGGCTGCAACGTCCAGTTCGCCCTGAATCCCACCTCCAGCGAGTATTTCCTCATCGAGGTCAACCCCCGGGTCAGCAGGTCCTCGGCCCTGGCCAGCAAGGCCAGCGGCTATCCCATTGCCCGGGTCACCGCCAAGATCGCCATGGGCATGGCCCTGGAGGACATCCCCGTTGCCGGCGGCACAGCGGCCATCGAGCCCAGCCTGGACTACATCGTGGCCAAGTTCCCCCGGTTCCCCTTCGACAAATTCGCCGACGCGCCCAACACCCTGGGCACGCAAATGAAGGCCACCGGCGAGGTCATGGGCATCGGCTCCAACCTGGAGGAATGCTTTTTGAAGTCCGTCCGGTCCCTGGAGACCGGTGTGTGCCATTTCCACAGCCCCAAGTTCGACGCCATGAGCGACGAGGAACTGCTGGCCTACATCGGCGAGTTCCGGGACGATAACATCTTCGCCGTCACGGAGCTTCTGCGCCGGGGCGCGAGCGTGGAAAAGCTGCACCAGATCACCATGATCACGGAGCTGTTCCTGGAGTCTCTGCAAAAGATCGTGGACATGGAGCGGCGGCTGGCGGAGCATGTGAACGATGTGGAGACCCTGAAGGCCGCCAAGGTCATGGGCTTTTCGGACAAGTACATCGCCTGCCTCTGGAACCTGACGGAGGCGGAGGTCTACGAAAAGCGCAAGCGCCGGGGCATCACGCCCGCGTTTCGCATGGTGGACACCCTGCACACGGGCAAGTACATCGCCTATCTCTATTCCTCCTACAGCGGGAAAAACGACTCCCGTCTCACGGATAAAAAGAAGATCGTGGTGCTGGGCGCCGGCCCCATCCGCATCGGCCAGGGGGTGGAGTTTGATTACTCCACCGTCCACGCGGTCCAGACCATCAAAAAGGCCGGCTACGAGGCCATCATCATCAACAACAACCCGGAGACCGTCTCCACCGACTACACCACCGCCGATAAGCTCTATTTCGAGCCTCTGACGCCGGAGGACGCCATGGCCATCATCGACTTTGAAAAGCCCGAGGGCGTCATCGCCTCCCTGGGGGGCCAGACGGCCATCAACCTGGCGGAGCCGTTGATGGAGCGGGGCGTGAAGATCGTCGGCACGGACTGCGCCGCCATCGAGCGGGCCGAGAACCGGGACAGCTTCGAGAAGATCCTGCAGGAGCTGCATATCCCCCAGCCCAAGGGCCAGGCCGTCACCCGCATCGAGGACGGGGTGAAGGCCGCGGCGGACATCGGCTATCCCGTGCTGGTCCGGCCAAGCTTCGTGCTGGGAGGCCGGGCCATGCAGATCGTAGGCGATGAGGAACAGCTCAGGCACTACCTCAAGACCGCCGTGGAGATCGACGTGGATAAGCCC
This sequence comes from uncultured Oscillospiraceae bacterium, assembly GCA_947587485.1. Lineage (GTDB taxonomy): Bacteria > Bacillota > Clostridia > Oscillospirales > Oscillospiraceae > CAJOIG01. Next base: position 25,141 of record CANPXZ010000002.1, read on the forward strand.
GTGCTGGTGGACAAATACATCCAGGGCAAGGAGCTGGAGGTGGACGCCATCTGTGACGGCCGGGACGTATTCGTGCCGGGGATCATGGAGCTGGTGGAACGCACCGGCATCCACTCCGGCGACTCCATCAGCGTGTACCCCACCTTCAGCGTGTCCGACAAGGTGAAGGGCGTCATCCTCCAGTACGCCAAAAAGCTGGGCCTTGGCATCGGCATCGTGGGCCTTTACAACATCCAGTTCATCGTGGACCGGAACGAGAACGTGTACGTCATCGAGGTGAACCCCAGGTCCTCCCGGACGGTGCCGTTCCTCTCCAAGGCCACGGGGTACTCCCTGGCGGACATCGCCACGGAGGTCATCCTGGGCCGGAGCCTGAAGGAACAGGGCATCTTCGACCTGTACCCGGCGGAGAAGGAGCGGTACTACGTAAAGGTGCCGGTGTTCTCCTTCAACAAGCTCAAGGGCATGGACGCGTATCTTTCCCCGGAGATGAAATCCACCGGCGAGGCCATCGGCTATGACGACAAGCTGAACCGGGCCCTTTACAAGGCCCTGCAGGCCGCCGGGACCCGGCTGCAGAACTACGGCACCGTGTTCGCCACCATCGCCCGGAAGGACCAGCCCGAGGCTCTGCCCTTGATCCAGCGGTTCTATAACCTGGGCTTCAACATCGAGGCCACCGAGGGCACCGCCCGCTTCCTCAAGGAAAACGGCATCCGCACCCACGTCCTGCGCAAGATCAGCGAGGGCAGCGAGCAGATCCCCGACGCCATCCGCCAGGGCCACCTGGCCTACGTTATCAACACCCGGGACATCGGCTCGGAAAAGGGCGTCAACGACGGCGTGCGCATCCGTCAGCTGGCCACGGAGAACAACGTGACCATCTTTACCTCCCTGGACACGGTCCGGGTGCTTCTGGACGTGCTGGAGGAGACCACCCTGACCATCTCCACCATCGACGCATGAAGCAGACAGTCTTTGAAATAGCGGGAAATACCCTCCTGGCGGCGGATGCCTACAAGCTGGTCCTGACCGGCGACACGTCCGACGTGACCGCTCCCGGACAATTCGTGAACATCGCCCTGCCGGGGCGGTTCCTGCGCCGGCCCATCTCCGTGTGCGACCGGGAGGGTGACCGTCTGACGTTGCTCTATAAGACCGTGGGCAGGGGAACGGCCCAGATGGCCGCCATGAAAGCGGGGGAGACCCTGGACGTGCTCACGGGCCTTGGCAGCGGCTTTTCCCTGGAGGAGAGCGGTCAGACCCCGCTGCTGGCGGGGGGCGGCATCGGTGCGGCGCCGCTGTACTGGCTGGCAAAGGAGCTGATCGCCCGGGGCGCAAGGCCCCATGTGGTATTGGGCTTCAACCGGGCGGCGGACGTGTTTTACGCGGACGAGTTCGCGGCCCTGGGCTGCGCCGTCACCGTGGCCACGGCGGACGGCAGCGCGGGGGAGCGTGGCTTCGTGACCGACGCAATGGCTGGGCTTTCCTACAGCTATGTCTACGCCTGCGGGCCGGAGCCCATGCTCCGGGCCGTGTGGGAGCGTGCGCAGACGGACGGGCAGTTCTCCTTCGAGGCCCGGATGGGCTGCGGCTTCGGGGCCTGCGTGGGCTGCACCCGTGAGACGACAGAGGGGCCAAAGCGGGTGTGTAAGGACGGGCCCGTGTTCCGAAAGGGGGAGATCCTGTGGGAGACTTGAGCGTGACGCTGTGCGGCGTGGAGCTTGACAATCCCGTCATCCCCGCCTCGGGCACCTTCGGCTACGGCCACGAGTTCGCCCAGTACTACGACATCAACTGCCTGGGGACCTTTTCCTTCAAGGGCACCACCCGGGAGCCGAGATACGGCAATCCCCAGCCCCGGATCGCGGAGTGCGAGGGCGGGATGCTGAACGCCGTGGGCCTGCAAAACCCCGGCGTGGAAAAGGTCATCGCCGAGGAGCTTCCCAAGCTGAAAAAATGCTTTGCCAAGCCGGTCATGGCCAATGTCAGCGGCTTTTCTGCGGAGGACTACGCCTATACCTGCGAAAAGCTGGACAAGGAGCCTCAGGTGGGCTGGCTGGAGGTCAATATCAGCTGCCCCAACGTCCACGGGGGCGGCATGAGCTTCGGCACGGACCCGGAGGCGGCGTCGGCCGTGGTCCGGGCGGTGAAGGCCGTCACGTCCAAGCCCGTGATCGTGAAGCTGACGCCCAACGTGACGGACATCGCCGCCATGGCCCGGGCCTGCGAGGCGGCGGGGGCCGACGGGATCAGCCTCATCAACACCCTCCAGGCCATGCGCATCGACCTGAAGCGCCGAAAGCCTCTGCTGGCCAACGGTACCGGCGGCCTGTCCGGCCCGGCGGTGTTCCCGGTGGCGCTGCGGATGGTCTACCAGGTCTGGGAGGCGGTGTCCGTGCCCATCGTGGGCGTGGGCGGCGTATCGACGGCGGAGGACGTGATCGAGATGATGCTGGCCGGCGCAGCCGCCGTAGAGGTGGGCGCGGCCAATCTCCGGGACCCCTGGGTCTGCCGGGACATCGTCCGGGACCTGCCGGGGGTCATGGAAAAATACGGAATAGAAAATCTCAGAGATATCATAGGAGGCGCCCATGGGTAAGGACGTGATCGTGGCCTGCGACTTTTCCAGCGCAGAGGCCGTATACAGTTTTTTGGACAAATTCGAGGGGGAGAGAAAGCCCTTCGTGAAGATCGGCATGGAACTTTTTTATGCCGAGGGGCCGGACATCGTCCGGCAGATCAAAAGGCGGGGGCACAGGATCTTCCTGGATCTGAAGCTGCATGACATCCCCAACACGGTAAAAAAGGCCATGGAGGTGCTGTCCGCCCTGGATGTGGACATCTGCAACCTGCACGCCGCCGGGACCATGGCCATGATGGAGGCGGCCCTGGAGGGCCTGACCCGGCCCGACGGGACAAGGCCCCTTCTCATCGCCGTGACCCAGCTGACCAGCACCGACCAGCACAGCATGGAGCGGGACCTGCTCATCCGGGAGCCCATGGACCAGGTGGTGCTGCACTATGCCTCCAACGCCAAAAAGGCCGGCCTGGACGGGGTGGTCTGCTCGCCCCGGGAGGCCCAGGTGGTCCACGAGTGCCTGGGCCGGAGCTTCCTCACCGTGACCCCCGGCATCCGCTTTGCGGACGGGGACAACGGGGACCAGAAGCGGGTCATGACGCCTGCGGAGGCGAAGAAGATCGGCTCGGACTACATCGTGGTGGGCCGCCCCATCACCGGCGCTGCGGACCCGGTGGCCGCCTATGAGCGGTGCGTGGCGGAATTCGCGGACGCGTAAGGAGGATACCATGGAGCGCAAGACATTGATCGCGAAGGACCTTTTGAAGATCAAAGCGGTGTTTTTCCGGCCGGAGGAGCCCTTCACCTGGGCCAGCGGCATCAAAAGCCCCGTGTACTGCGACAACCGCCTGACCCTGACCGCGCCGGAGGTGCGCTCTGACGTGGAGAACGGCCTGGCGGACCTCATCCGGGAGAAGTATCCCCAGGCGGAGGTCCTGATGGGCACCTCCACCGCCGGCATCGCCCACGCGGCCATCACGGGCCACATCCTGGGCCTGCCCATGGGCTATGTCCGCTCCGGGGCCAAGGACCACGGCCGTAAGAACCAGATCGAGGGCCGTCTGGAGCCGGGCCAGAAGGTGGTGGTGGTGGAGGATCTGATCTCCACCGCCGGCAGCGTGCTGGAGGTGGTGGACGTGCTCCGCCAGGCCGGGGCGGAGGTGCTGGGCATCGTGAGCATCTTCACCTACGGCATGCAAAAGGGCCTGGAGCGCCTGGCCGAGGCCCGGGTGGAGAATACGTCCCTGACGGATTTTGACGAGATCGCCCGTGTGGCGGCGGAGGATGGGTACATCAAGCCCGAGGACGTGGCCCGGCTGATCGCCTTCCGCGACGATCCCTCCGACGAGAGCTGGATGGAGGCGCGCCCATGAGAAGCATCATCGACATCCTGGACCTGTCGGTGCAGGAGCTGGACGAGCTCACGGACACGGCCCTGGACATCATCGCCCACCCGGAGATCTACGCCCGGGCCTGCGAGGGGAAGAAGCTGGCCACGCTGTTTTTTGAGCCCTCCACCCGGACCCGGCTCAGCTTTGAGGCGGCCATGTACGAGCTGGGCGGCCATGTGCTCAGCGTGTCCGACGCCAACAACGCCTCCACCTATAAGGGGGAGAGCGTATCCGATACGGTCAAGATGGTGAGCTGCTACGCCGACATCATCGCCATGCGCCATCCCCGGGACGGGGCGGCGCTGGTGGCGGCCATGAACGCCTCCATCCCCGTCATCAACGGCGGCGACGGCGGCCACTGCCATCCCACCCAGACCCTGGCGGACCTTCTCACCATCCGCCGGGAGAAGGGCCGCTTCGACCACCTGACCGTGGGCATCTGCGGGGACTTGAAGTACGGCCGGACGGTGCACTCCCTGATCCACGCCATGAGCCGGTATGAGGGCACCCGGTTCGTGCTCATCTCCCCGGCGGAGCTGCGCGTGCCCGCCCAGGTGCGGCGGGAGGTGCTGGAGAAATACGCCGTGCCCTATACCGAGACCGCCGACCTGGACGGGGCGATCCCGGAGCTGGACATCCTCTATATGACCCGCATCCAGCAGGAGCGCTTTTCCGACCCGGCCCAGTATGAGCGGCTCAAGGACAGCTATATCCTCACGCCGGACAAGCTCGTCCCCGCCAAGCCGGACATGGCGATCCTGCACCCGCTGCCCCGGGTGAACGAGATCAGCGTGGCGGTGGACGCGGATTCCCGGGCGGCGTACTTCCGCCAGGCGCTGAACGGCAAGTATATGCGCATGGCCCTGATATTGAAGCTTTTGAAGGAGGCCAAGAACGACCGGCCCGCCGTGACGCTGCCGGAGGGCTGCGTGAGCGGCGGACACGTCTGCCGCAACCGGCGGTGCATCACCGTCACCGAGCGGGAACTTGCGCAGGTGTTCCGGCCGGACAGCAGCGAGCCGGGCGCATACCGGTGCCTCTACTGCGACGCGGCGGCGGAATGAACAGAATACAGCGCCCGCTGCGGAAGACCTCCGCGCGGGCGCTGCCCATATGAAAAAACACCTTGCAAACAATGCATAGAGGCGCTATAATAGACCCATAACGGAACAATAAAGGCGGGACTTGGAGTGGTACCAACACCCCAAGCCCCTATGCAGGAGACGTGTCCTCTCCCACACAGCAGTATACTGCGCCCAGCTCATTATACCCGTTTGCCTTCCCATTTACAAGGGAAAAGCAGATGGGTATGGCAGGCTATGTGTCGCGGCCTTTCATGCGGTGTAGGGAATCTTGATCCCCTGCGCCGCTTTTGTTGTTCCGGCAGGAAAGCCCGGGGGCGCGTAAGCGCCCTCTGGGCCGGTACTGTCGTGAAAAGAACAACAAAAAATGAAAGGAAGGCAAACATCATGGCAAAGCGCAGTTTATGTATGCTCCTGGCGGTGGCGACGCTCTTCTCCCTGGCCGTCCCGGCATTCGCGGAGGAAGAGCCGGCGGAAGAGCCCGTCGTCACCGAGGAGCCCGTTGTCGAGGCGGCGGAAGAGCCCGTTGTGGAGGCAGCGGAGGAACCCATTGAGGAAGCTGCTCCTGTTGAGGCAGCAGAGGAACCCATTGAGGAAGCCGCCCCCGTCGAGGCGGCAGAAGAGCCGGAAATCACGGAGGTCCCGGAGCCGGTCGAAGAGCCGGAGCCCGCAACCATCGACGAACCCATGCCTGCGGCGGAGAGCGGCTCCTGCGGCGACGGCGTGACCTATACCCTGACGGACGACGGCCTTCTCACCATCTCCGGCAGCGGTGAGATCTACAGCTATAAGTTCAGTGACGACCCCGACGATCTCATTAATGATATAGACATCAAAACGGTCGTCATCGAAAGAGGTGTGACCGGCATCGGGGACAGTGCGTTTTACGGCTGCAAGTCGCTGACGGACGTGACGATCCCGGACAGCGTGACCAGCATCGGGGAGGAAGCGTTTTCCGGCTGCTCGTCTTTGACCAGCGTGACGATCCCGGCCAGCGTGACCAGTGTCGGGAACAATGTGTTTTCCAACTGCACATCCCTGACCAGTGCCACGATCCTTGGTGGTTCAGGCTCTGTCGATGATTGGTTCGCCGGCATCGACAGTTTGACCAATGTAACCATTGGTGAGGGCGTGACCAGCATCGGGGACTGGGCGTTTTTCGACTGCGAGTCCCTGACGAGTGTGACGATCCCGGCCAGTGTGACCAGCATCGGGGACTGGGCGTTTTCCGACTGCAAGTCCCTGACCAGCGTGACGATCCCGGCCAGTGTGACCAGCATCGGGGACTATGCATTTGACAGCTGCGAGTCCCTGACCAGCGTGACGCTCCCGTCCGGTGTGAGCATGGGGGACGAGGCGTTTTCCTACTGCGACTCCCTGACCAGCGTGACGATTATTGGTGGTTCAGGCTCTGTCGGTGATTGGTTCGCTGACTTCGACAGTTTGACCAATGTAACCATTGGTGAGGGCGTGACCAGCATTGGGGACTTTGCATTTGAGTCTTGCGATGGTCTGACGAGTGTGACGATCGGAAACGGCGTGACCTACATCGGCAACGCTGCGTTTGCCGGCTGCCAGTCCCTGACCAGCATCAAGCTCTCGGACAGCTTGACCAGCGTTAGACTGGACGTGTTTGCCGGCTGCAAGAGCTTGACGAACGTGACGATCCCGGCCGGCATGACCAGCATCGGGGGCCGCATGTTTGATGATTGCTCTGGCTTGACGGACGTGACGATCTCCGAGGGCGTGACCAGCGTTGGGGCGTATGCGTTTAGGAGCTGCTCCGGCCTGACGAGCGTGACGGTCCCCGCCAGCGTGACCAGCATCGAGTTGGGTGCGTTTTTGTACTGCACAGCTCTGACCAGCGTAACGGTGCTGAACAAGAACTGCGACATCGAAGCGCCTGTGGACTATGGTATGTTTTTTGGCATGCAATATACGCTGCACGATCCCAAGACCGTGGTCATCCGCGGCTATACCGGTTCCACGGCCCAGACCTACGCGGACAAATACGGCTATAAATTTGAGGCTCTTGACGCCACGCCCAAGCCTACCGCGACCCCAACGCCCGCGCCGGCTAAGCTTGCAACGCCTAAGATCACCAAGATGGAGAACACCGCCAGCGGCTTGAAGGTGACCTGGGGGAAGGTGGACGGCGCGGTCCGGTACACGGTGTTCTACAAGCTCAAGGGGGCCTCGAAGTGGACCAAGATCGGCACCACCACCGCCACCAGCTATACCCGCAAGGCCAAGGATTTAAAGAGCGGCAAGACCTATGTCTTCACCATCCGCTGCGTGAAAAACGACAAAAAGACCTACACCAGCGACTATGACAAGGCCGGCAAGAGCCTGACCTACTACGCCGCGCCCACGGTGAAGATCAGCAAGGCGTCCAACGGCGGGATCAAGGTGACCTGGAACAAGGTGGCGGGAGCAAGCCGGTACATGGTGTACTATAAGGAAAACGGCGGCAGCTGGAAGAGGATCGGGACTACCACGGCTACCAGCTACACCCGGGCGGCGTCCAAGCTGAAAAACGGGGTGACCTATCAGTTCACGGTCCGGTGCGTGAAGAACGACAAAAAGACCATGCTGAGCTACTACAAGGCATCCAACAGTTTGAAGTACAAAAAGTGAGATAAAAATCAAACCCACCGGTCCGACCGGTGGGTTTGGTATTTACTGGGGCTTTTTCCGGGTCCGTCTCCTGTGCCGGGGGTGGGCCTGGCGGTCCTGGAAGCTCTTGACCATGTCCTCGTCCGCCTGATAGAGCAGCCGGTTGGCGGTCCAGGAGCCGTCCTCGCCCTGGCGCAGACGGATGCGGCAGAGGTAGGAGCCGTGTTCGTCGCAGGTGGCCATGGACATATAGCGGCGGTCGCCCTGGCTGACCCAGCGGGTGCGCTCCAGGAGCTTCCCGCAGACCGGACACACGGCCTGGGCCTGCTCGGCGGCCTCCCAGAGGGTCTCGCGGCTGCTATAGGAGTCGGAAACGGAGTGCTCCAGGGGCACGGGGCCGTTTTGCGTCCCGTCCCCGTGAGTCTTGCGGGTCAGCTGGCGGACCAGGCTGTCATAATTGGCAAGGCCCCGGGCCATGTCCAGCCGGGAGCAGACCAGGGCGGTATTGTAAGCGTCCCCCAAAGCGTCGTGGGCCACCCGGGTCTGCTCGATGCCGAAGTGCTCCATGGCGGTCTCCAGAGATTTTTGGTTGCGTTCCGGGTCCTCGGTGAGCATGTTATAGACCAGCTGCAGGTTGATCCACTGGCCCATCCAGTCGATGTCCAAGTCGTGGATGATGCAGTTTTGCTCCATGATCCCGCTGTCGTCATAGCCCCAGGTCATGAAGGTACAGTCCGGCCCGCACCAGGCGAGAAACTGCTCCATGGCCTCGGGGAAGGGGACCCCGTGGGCCAGGCGGGCATTGTCGAAACCGGTGAGTTTTTTGACCTTGTAGTGCATCTTTTTGAACCACACCGGGCTCACGTCGCACTGGAATTCCTCGCCGGGAGTAAAGTCGTCGTTCAGCTTCACGGCGCCGATCTGGATGATCTCGCCCCGCAGATGGATGGGCAGGTGGTTGAAAACGGAGGATCTTGCGCTCATGGCCTGGTTCCATTCCAGGTCAATGACAATGTATGGCATGGTGTGTGTCCTTCCTGAATGCTTGTATGCGCACTGAACGATATTTTAACATATTTTCGAAAATATGACAATACAATTGCACGAATCTTCCACATATGGTAGAATGAAATAGGCGAGCAGTTCATTTCAGGAGGACATTGTATGCGCATCGCGGTGCTTTGCGGAGGACTTTCAAACGAACGGGACGTGTCGCTGTCCAGCGGCCGGGGCATCGCCCGGGCTTTGCGGGAGCTGGGCCATCAGACGGTGCTGCTGGACCTGTTCCTGGGCTGGACGGAGGAGCTTGCCGCAGTGGAGGATGTATTCGCCGCGAGGGACGAGGACAGCGCCTTTTCCGTGGCGGAGAGCGCCCCGGACCTGGCGGCGGTGCGGGCCATGCGGCCCGGCCAGGGCCTGATCGGCCCCCATGTGCTGGATATCTGCAAGGCGGCGGACATCGTGTTCCTGGCACTGCACGGCGAGGAAGGCGAGAACGGCAAGCTTCAGGCATATTTTGACATCAACGGCGTGCGCTATACCGGCAGCGGCTATCTGGGCAGCGCCCTGGCCATGAACAAGAGCGTGTCCAAGACCATGCTGCGGGCGGCGGGCGTGCCGGTGGCGGAGAGCGTCACCGTCCGCCGGGGGGAGGCCGCGCCCGTGCCGCCGTTCCCCTGTGTGGTGAAGCCCTGCTCCGGCGGCAGCAGCGTGGGCACCACCATCGTCCGGGGCCCGGAGGAATACGGCGCGGCCCTGGACCTGGCCTTTCAGTATGAGGACAGCGTGATGGCCGAGCGGTTCATCGCCGGCCGGGAGCTGACCGTGGGCGTGCTGGACGGCAAGGCCATGCCCGTGACGGAGATCATCCCCAAGAGCGGATTTTACGACTATAAGAACAAATACCAGCCAGGCATGACGGACGAACCCTGCCCCGCGCCCATCACGGCGGACCAGACCTCCGCCATCCAGGCGCTGGCGGAGAAGGTCTACGACGTGCTGGGCCTGCAGGCGTATGGCCGTGTGGATTTCATCATGGGCCGGGACGGGGTGTTCTACTGTTTGGAGGCCAATACCCTCCCGGGCATGACGCCTACCAGCCTGATCCCCCGGATGGGCCGGGCCATGGGCATGGACTACGGGACCCTGTGTCAGGCGCTCATCGACGCGTCTATGAAGAAATATCGGTGAGAGTATGGAGCGTATGAAGCATTTGACGCCGGAGACGGTCGCGGCTGTCACCGGCGGGAGGATCAGCGGACCTGTCCCGGCGGGGGAGATCGTCTCCGTCACCACGGACAGCCGGACCATCGAGCCCGGGTGCCTGTTCGCGGCCATCCCCGGCGCAAGGGTGGACGGGCACGATTTCATCCCCCAGGCGGCGAAAAAGGGCGCGGCATGCGCGCTGTGTGAGCGGACCGTGGACGCGGATATCTGCCAGATACAGGCGCCGGATACCCAGGCGGCTCTGCGGGCCCTGGCGGCCTGGTACCGGGGGCAGTTCGACATCCCCTTCGTGGGCGTGACCGGCTCCGTGGGCAAGACCACCGCCAAGGAGATGATCGCCTCGGTGCTCTCCCAGCGGTTCAACACGCTGAAAACGGAAAAGAATTTTAACAATGAGCTTGGCGTGCCCCTGACGCTGTTTCGGCTCCGGGAGGGGCATGAGGCCGCCGTGGTGGAGATGGGCATCTCCGGCTTCGGGGAGATGCGCCGCCTGGCGGAGATGGTCCGGCCCAGCATCGGCGTGTACACCCTCATTGGCGACGCCCACCTGGAATTTCTGGGAGACCGGCCCGGGGTGCTCCGGGCCAAGGGCGAGATGGTGGAGCATATGGCCCCCGGCGGCGTCATCATCGCCAACGGCGACGACGAACTGCTGCGGGAGCATGATTTCGGCCGCCGGACCGTGCTGTTCGGCCTGGGAGAAAACTGCGCCGTCCGGGCCGTGGACGCGGTCTCCGATGGGACGGAGGGCATGCGCTGCACGATCCTGGCGGGGGACCGGCGTATCAGCGTGACCATCCCCGCCTTTGGGGAGCACATGGTCTACGCGGCGCTGATGGGTGCCGCAGTGGGTCTGGAGCTTGGCCTGACGGACGAAGAGATCGCCGCCGGCGTGGCCGCCTATGAGACAGTGGGCAGCCGGGGCCGGGTGCTCCGCGCTGGCGGCGTCACGGTTTTGGACGACTGCTACAACGCAAACCCCACCAGTACCCGCAGCGCCATCGAGAGCCTGGCGCGGCTTCCCGGGCGGCACGTGGCCATTCTGGGGGACATGCGGGAGCTGGGTCCGGCGGGGCCGGAGCTGCACCGGCAGATCGGGGCCTTCGCGGCGAAAATGTGCGACGCGGTAGTCGCCTGCGGGCCGGAGGCAAAGGACATCGCCGACGGCGCCGGCGGAGATACCCGCTGGTTCCCCTCGGCGGAGGAGCTGATACCGGCCCTGGGCGCTTTGGTGCGGCCGGGCGACGCCGTGCTGGTGAAGGCCAGCCGGGCCATGGGCTTTGAGAAGATCGTGAACGCGCTGACAGATACGAAGGCGGCAAAATAGAAAGCCGCCGTGGGATAGAAGGACCCTTTGCCGGGCATAAAAGGAGGCGCCACATGGCAAATATGCGCATGGATAAGATCCCGATGCCGGAGCAGGACCCCAAGGCAAGGATCGGAAACTTTGACGAGGCCGCTCTGGGCTATACGGCCGAGGCGGCGGTGGACGAGGCGAAGCGCTGTCTGAACTGCCGGGAGCCCCGGTGCGTGGAGGGGTGCCCCATGTCGGTCCCCATCCCGGCCTTCATCGAGAAGGTGGCGGAGGGGGACTTCAAGGCCGCCTATGAGAAGCTCTTCGCCGTGAGCAACCTGCCCGCTGTCTGCGGCCGGGTCTGCCCCCAGGAGGCCCTGTGCGAGGGCCGCTGCATCCGGGGCATCAAGGGCGAGCCGGTGGCCATCGGCCGCCTGGAGCGGTTCACGGCGGACTGGCACATCCAAAACGGCGGCGCATCCCCCGACGACGGCTGCGCCGAGCCCAACGGTCACCGGGTGGCGGTGATCGGCTCAGGACCCGCCGGGCTCACCTGCGCGGGAGAGCTTGTCCGGCTGGGGTATGAGGTGACGGTCTACGAGACGATGGACCGGGCGGGGGGCCTGATGATGTTCGGCATCCCGGCGTTCCGGCTGCCCCGGTCCGTGGTGGAGATGGAGATCGTCCGGCTGGAGAGCCTGGGCGTGGAGATCATCACGGAGAGCACTGTGGGCAAAATGGACAGCGTGGACGAGCTTTTTGAGCAGGGCTTCGAGGCGGTGTTCATCGGCTCCGGCGCCGGGAAGGAGCAGAAGCTGGACATTCCCGGCGAGGACCTGCCGGGGGTGCTGTCCGCGAGGAATCTTCTCATGCGGGCGGAGGAGCTGGAGCGGGACGCCCTGGGCGGAAAGCGCGTCGTGGTGGCCGGAGCGGGGGACATGGCCGTGGACGCGGCCCGTACGGCGCTGCGCCTTGGGGCGGCGGAGGTGTCCGTATTGTGCGGCGTGCCGGTAAACGAGCTTCCCGCCCGGCGCGAGGAGATACGCAGGGCCCGGGCGGAGGGCGTGCGGTTCCTGCCGGAGACGGCCCCAAAGGAGATTCTGGCCGGGGCGAACGGCCATGTGGCGACTGTGCTGGTGTCGGGACCGGACCGGGACAGCCTGGCGGCGGACACGGTGGTGGTCGCCGTGGGAGCCGGACCGGACCCGCTGCTGCTGCGCACCACGCCGGGGCTGGACTCCACGGCCTCCGGCGGTATCGCGGCGGACCCGGTCACCGGCGCGACCAGCCGGGTGGGCGTGTTTGCCGGGGGCGACGCCGTCACCGGCGCGGCCACGGTCATCGCCGCCATGACGGCCGGGAAAAACGCCGCCGCCAGCATCCACAAGTACATACAGGGAAAATGAGCAGGATATAACAGGGCCGGCAGCGGTTTCGCTGCCGGCTTTATCATAATATTCAGCGCTTTTGGTTTTTCTTCCAGATGTGCCAGAGGCCCCGGTGGATCAGGCTGTCGTCCAGGCGGATGTCCTTCCGGCGGCAGTGGGGGATGACGGCGGGGGCCCAGACGCCGGTGGCTACCACCGTGGCCGGCTGGCCCAGTTCCTCCTCCATCCCGGCCAGCAGTCCGTCCAGCATGGCGGCCGCGCCGTAGATGATGCCGGAGCGCATGCTCTCGTCGGTGTTCTTGCAGATGATGTGGTCGGGGGCCTGGGGCGTCACGTTGTGCAGCAAGGAGGCCCGGCTGGTCAGGGCGGCGGTGGAGACCATGATGCCCGGGGCGATGACGCCGCCGATGTACCGGCCCTGGGCGTCGGTGACCCCGAGGCCGATGGCGGTGTCCATATCCACCGTGATGACGGGCAGGGGGTAGTCCGCCTGGGCCGCCACGGCGGCGGCCACAAAATCGCCGCCCAGCTCGGAGGGGTCGTCCAGACGGATGTTCAGGCCCGTCTTCACGCCCGGCCCCACCACCATGGGGGCCAGCCCGGTCAGACGCTCCAGCCCCTGCCGGAGGGTCAGGGTCAGCTCCGGCACCACGGAGGAGAGGATGCACCCCTCCAGCGCGCCGCAGTCCGCGCCCCGCTGGGTCAGCAGCAGGTGCATCAGCGCCGCGTACTCGTCCGACGTGCGGGTCTTGACGGTGGCGATCTGGCAGGAGAACCGGACGGCGCCGTCCTCCATGCCGGCCAGGGTGATACGGCTGTTGGAGAGGTCTACGGTCAAAAGCATGTACATCACTTCCCGGCCATAGCTTACCAGATTCCGCCGCCGCTGTCAAAGGGATATGGAAAAGTGCCCGCGCATGGCCAGGCAGTAGAGGCCCAGCCCCGCTCCCATGGACAGCGCCAGGGCGATAACGCTGCCGTCCGCGCCGGTGAGCGCCCCTAAAAGCCGGGCCGCGCCGCCGCTCAGCGCCGCCCACAGCAGCGCCCGGACCGTCCGCCGCCAGGGCAGGCGAAAGCCGGAGACCTTCCGCAGCCGCCATATGCTCAGCGCGAAGTTGAAGATCTCGGTGAAGCAGATCACGAACAGATAGGCGTCCAGCCCCCATTCCGGCAGCAGCAGCCACACCATCAGCGCGGAAAGGGCCACATCCGCGATGTTGACCGCCATGCAGAACATCATCTCGCCCAGACCCTTCAGGCAGCCGTCCGCCGCCATATCCATGTACATCACCGGCACGATGAGGGCCAGCAGCCGTATATATCCGCCGGCCTCCCGGGAGTCATAGAGCGCCAGGCCCAGGCTGTCGCCCAGTCCGAGCAGCAGCGCCGCAGTGACGGAACTGAACAGAAGGCCCTTCCACAGCACGTCCTCCGTCACATGGCGGATGCTGTCTGTCCGGCCTTTCATCTGCTGCTCCGTGAGCTTCGGCACGATCAGCTCCGCCACGGCCATCATCAGGCAGGAGGGGAACAGCACCACCGGCAGGGCCATACCCTGCACGATCCCGTAGCCGGCCAGGGCCGTCTCCGCGGAAAGGCCGGAGGCGCGCAGACCCCGGGGCACCAGCAGGTGCTGGAGGGTGGACAGGCCGCTGCGGGCGTAGGACGCCGCCGCCAGGGGCAGCGCTACGGCCAGGAGCCGGTCCGTCATGCCGGCCAGTGGCGGGGAGGTCCTGTCCCGGACGATGCCGTGGGAGCGCCTGTCGGCGTAGTAGGCGGCCCCGAGGGCCGTCACGCCGAAGGTCTCGCCGATCAGGGCCCCGGCGGTGATACCCGCCACGGCAAACTCCAGGTTCGCCTCGGGGCCAAGCACCAGGATCATGGCGGTGACGCCGATGGTGGCCAGCTGCTGACACACGGAGACGGTCACGCTCTTCCACACCCGGCCCACGGCGGTGAAGTAGCCGTGCATCACCGAGTCCACGCCGGTCAGGGGCATGGTGAGCGCCAGCAGCATCAGCGGCCGCACGGTCCGGGCGTCCTCCAGCCAGAGAAAGCCCAGGGGCTCCGCGCTGAGCATGAGGATGAGCCCCGCCGCCAGACCGAAGAAGAGCCCGTATGCCATGCTCTCGCTCAGCGCCTGGGCCGCGCCGTGGGGCCGGCCCAGGCCCCGCTCCTCGCTCACCAGCCTTGTGACGGCGTAGCGGCTGCCGGACATGGCCACCGTCACCGCCAGCGTGTTCACGCTCATCACCAGTTGAAAAAGGCCGATGCCGGCCTCGCCGATCCGGCTCACCAGCCAGACCTGCCAGATCATGCCCACGAACCGCATGGCCAGGCCCGAGGCGGTGAGCAGCGCCGTGTTGAAGGCCAGGGTCCTGTCCTGAAGCAAACCGATCCCTCCAATGCCCTTGCGCAACTTTCCCAAAACGGGTATAATCATCTATATGGGACAAATTCACGGGATATGTTGAGGACGGTCATGGGTACGGTGTCGGAAAAACTGAAGGAATCAAGGCTGCCCTATGCGGCGGCGGTGATCGTGGCGGGGGGCTCCGGGACCCGGTTCGGCGGCGACAAGCTGATGGCGGACCTGGAGGGGCTGCCGGTGCTGGCCAGGACGATGCTGGTCTTTGAGAGGGCGGAGGCGGTCCGGGCCATCGTGGTGGCGGCCAGAGCGGACATGACGGACGCGGTGGCGGCCCTTGGCCAGGAGTACGGCGTCAGGAAGCTCACGGCGGTAGTCCCCGGGGGCGAGACCAGGGCC
Organism: uncultured Oscillospiraceae bacterium; assembly: GCA_947587485.1. Taxonomy (GTDB): domain Bacteria; phylum Bacillota; class Clostridia; order Oscillospirales; family Oscillospiraceae; genus CAJOIG01. The sequence continues at coordinate 40,486 of CANPXZ010000002.1, forward strand.
CGGTCCTGTCTGGCCGGGGTGCTGGCCGTGCCGCCGGAGGCGGAGCTCATCGCCATCCATGACGGGGCCCGGCCACTGGTGACGGAGAGGATCATCACCGACGCGCTGTGGACGGCTTACCGCCACACGGCGGCTCTGCCGGCGGTGCCGGTGCGGGACACGGTCAAGGTGGCGGATAAGGGGATGGTCGCGGGAACGCCGGACCGGTCCCATCTGTTCGCCGCCCAGACGCCCCAGTGCTTTCAGGCGGACCTTATCCGCGCGGCGCTGCTGGACGCGGCGGAAAACGCCCCGGAGGTCACCGACGACTGCCTGGCGGTGGAGCGCATCGGAGGAAGGATCGCCCTGTCGGAGGGCAGCGAGGAGAACATCAAGATCACCACGCCGCTGGACCTGCGGCTGGCGGCGCTCATTCTGGAAAGGAGAGAGCAGGCATGAGGATCGGCCACGGCTACGACGCCCACCGGCTGACGGAGGGCAGGAAGCTCATATTGGGAGGCGTGGAGATACCCTTTGAAAGGGGGCTTCTGGGCCACTCGGACGCGGACGTGCTGCTGCACGCCCTGGCGGACGCCATCCTGGGCGCGGCGGCGCTGGGGGATATCGGGCATCTGTTTCCCGACAGCGACCCCGCCACGGAGGGCATCGACAGCCGGGTGATCCTCCGGGCGGCGGCCCAGGCGGCCCGGAAAGCCGGATACGCCGTGGGCAACTGCGACGTGACCGTCATCGCCCAGCGGCCAAAGCTGGCGGCATATCTGGACGAGATGCGGCGCAACATCGCCGAGGATCTGGCGGTGGACCTGCCCGCCGTCAGCGTCAAGGCCACCACGGAGGAGCGCATGGGCTTCACCGGCTCCGGCGAGGGCATCAGCGCCCACGCGGTGGTGCTGCTGGTGTGATCAGAACCAAATAAAACGCCTCCCGCATACAATGGCCTGTGACCATTCGCGGGAGGAGTTTTTATGCAATATCTTTTGACATTCCGAAGCCTGACCTATGCCCAGCGGGCGGCGCGGGTGCTGGAACGGGCGGGCGTGACGGGAACGGTCAGCCGCGTGCCCAAGGCGGCCGCCGTCCGAGGCTGCGCCTACTGCGTCATCGTCGCGGCACGCCACCGGGACTGGGCCGTCGACGTCCTCACAGCCGCAGGGCTCGGCCCGGAACGGGTGATATTGCGCCATCCGGACGGAACGGTGGAGGTGCCGAATGATCTATCTTGACAGCGCGGCGACCTCGTTTTTGAAGCCGGCGTCCGTGCGCTACGCCGTATCGGAGGCCATGGGGACCATGTCCAGCCCCGGCCGGGGCGGGTATGAAAGCGCCATGGCGGCGGCGAACGTCCTGCTGGACTGCCGCATCGCGCTGGCGGACATGTTCTGCGTCCGGGACCCGGAGCGGGTGGTGTTCACCTCCAGCGCCACCCACGGGCTCAATATTGCCATCCGGAGCCTTGTGGGGCCGGGGGACAAAGTCGTGATCTCCGGCTATGAGCACAACGCCGTCTGGCGGCCCCTGTACGCCCTCGGCGCGGACGTGGCCGTGGCGAGAGCGCCGCTTTTTGAGCCTGAGGCCATGGCGCGGGCGTTCCGGGAGCTTCTGCCGGGGGCCGGGGCGGCGGTGTGCACCCAGGTCTCCAATGTGTTCGGCTATATCCTGCCGGTGGAGGAGATCGCGGCCCTGTGCCGGGAGCGGGGGGTGCCGCTGATCGTGGACGCGTCCCAGGGGGCGGGCTGCGTGGGGCTGGACTTCGACGGCCTGGGCTGCGCCTTCGCGGCCATGCCCGGTCATAAGGGGCTGCTGGGGCCCCAGGGCACCGGCGCGCTGCTGTGCCGGGACGGGAACGTGGAGCCGCTGTTCTATGGGGGCACGGGCTCCCAGAGCCAGCAGGCCGCCATGCCGGACTTTTTGCCGGACCGGCTGGAGCCGGGCACACACAACGTGCCGGGCGTGGCGGGACTGCTGGCGGGGGTGCGGTGGCTGGAAAAACGGACCTGCCACGCCGTGCTGGCCCACGAGAGGCGGCTGCTGGAGCTGTTCTCCGGCCGGCTGGCGGGGGAGCGCCGCGTGCGGCTGTTCCTCTCGCCGGAGCCTGAGCTGCAGACGGGCGTCGTGTCCGTACAGATCGGCGGGCTGGACTGCGAGGAAGCGGCGGCGCGGCTGGACCGGCTGGGCGTCGCCGTACGGGCGGGGCTGCACTGCGCGCCTCTGGCCCATGAGACAGCCGGGACCCTGGAGACGGGGACCGTCCGGTTCAGCTTTTCGCCCTTCAACACGGAGCGGGAGGCACTGCAGGCTGCGGACGCGGTGCTTCAGCTCCTATGAGGCCGGGATATGAGAGGGGCCCGGCGCGGGATGGAAAAGGCCGTCCCGCGCCGGGCCGCCGTTCGCGGGGACGTTTGCAGAAAACCTGTTGCCAAAGGATGGTTTTTGTTATATAATACAAAGTTGACAAAGAGCGGCTATGAGAAGAAAAGAATTCGTTTGACGGTGCCAGTTGTATGAGCGATTTTGTGAAAAATGTGACCGATAACTTGCGGCTCGTCCTGTCCATGAGCCTGTCCGACGTGCTGGACGTGCTGATCGTGGCGGTGGCCGTGTACGCGGCGATCTCCTTCATCCGGCGCACCAACTCCATCCGGTTCGCCCAGGGGATACTGCTTCTGCTGGTGGCCCTGTGGCTTTCCAGCCCCAGCATGCTGAATCTGACGCTGACCAGCTTCATCCTGCGGCAGGTGTTTGAGATCGGCGTTCTGGCGGTGGTCGTGCTGTTCCAGCCGGAGATCCGGCGGGCGCTGGAGCGCGTGGGGTCCTACCGCATCTTCTCGATCTTCGGCCGGGACATGGGCGGCCAGGCGCTGGATAAGGTCATCCGGCAGACGGTCTACGCCTGCGAGGACATGTCAGGCAGCCGCACGGGCGCGCTGATCGTGTTCGAGAGGACCAACCGGCTCAACGAGCCCATGGCCTCCGGCACGCAGATCGACGCGCTGGTGTCGGCGGAGCTTTTGAAAAACATCTTCTTCCACAACTCGCCGCTGCATGACGGCGCGGTGATCGTGAAGGACGGGCGGGTCGCGGCGGCGGGCTGCATGCTGCCCCTGAGCGAGAACGCCAACCTGAGCCGGGACCTGGGCATGCGCCACCGGGCCGGCATCGGCATGAGCGAGCGGTCCGACGCGCTGGTGGTCATCGTCTCGGAGGAGACCGGCGGCATCAGCGTGGCCCAGGACGGGCTTTTGAAGCGGCACCTGAGCCAGGACACCTTCGAGGCCCTGCTGCGCCGGGAGTTGCTGCCGGAGGAGAACCAGGGCCGCAAGGGGCTGTTGGCCCGCCTGAAACGTACAAAGGGGAGCGACGATGCACAATAACAGCCGTGTGAGCGTGATCGGAAAGATACTGGACAGCCACGTATTCTGGGCCGCGCTCAGCCTGTGTGCGGCACTGATCATATGGATATACTATACGTCGAACTATGGGGCCACCAGGACCCAGACGTTCTATGGGGTGGAGGTCACCTTCACCGGCCAGGAGGCCATGCGCGATACGCTCAACATGGTGGTGTCCCGTCAGGATACCGCCACGGTGAACGTGACCCTCACCGGGACCCGGCGTGATATCTCCCAGATCAGCAGCGACGATCTCAGGGCGGTGGTGAACCTTTCCAACATCACCATGGCCGGGTACCGGACCATGAGCTATACCATCTCCTATCCCACCACGGTGAACCAGGCCAATATCCGGGAGACGAACAAGTCCCCCTCCACCGTCGGGCTGCAGATCAGCAAGCTCTCCACCAGGAGCTTCCCGGTGACCGGCACGTTCGAGGGCACCACGGCGGAGGGGTATATGGTGGACAGCTCGGAGATGACCTTCGATCCCGCCAACGTGACCTTCACAGGCCCGGAGGAGGAGCTGGAACAAATCACGAGAGCGCAGGTGGTGGTCGGCCGGGACGAGGTCAGCTCGTCCTTCTCTGCGGAGGGCAATTACGTGCTCCTGGACGCGGATGACAACGTGTTGGAGTTCGAGGACCTGCAGGCGGACACGGATACCGTGACCGTCACCGTGCCGGTGAGCACCATCAAGGAAGTGGCTCTGGACGTGACGCTGCTGGACGGCGGCGGGGCGTCGGCCGCAGAGAACGTGATCAAGCATATCGAGCCGGCGTCCATCACGGTGGCGGGCGACGCGGCAACGCTGGACGGTCTGAACAGCATCTCCCTGGCCAACATCAACCTCGCCGACGCGCTGGAATTCCCGGAGGCGGAGTACAACATCGTGCTGCCAAACGGGGTGGAGTGCCTGTCCGGGGAGACGACGGCCAAGGCGAGCCTGGAGCTGGTGGGGCTGAGCTCCGACCTGTTCATCGTGACGAACCTCAGCTATATCAACGCCCCGGAGGGCTATAACGCCAGCATCATCGACGCGAACAAGGTCGTCACGGTCCGGGCCCCGTCCGACGTGTTGCCCCGGATCACGGCCAACAACATCCGGGTCGTGGCGGATCTGTCCGGCCTGGCCGGACAGGCGGTGGGCCGGTACAGAGTGCCCACTACCGTATATGTGGACGGGTTCGACAGCGCCGGCGTGGTGGGTACATATCCCGTCTATGTGCAGTTGGAGGAAGAGGAATGACGCAAAACGGTGTGGTGACGAAGCTGCTGGACAAGGGCATGGCGGAGGTCGCCGTGGAGCGGGGGACCGCCTGCGGCCACTGCTCCGGCTGCGGCGAGTGCGTATACGGCAAGCGCATCCTTGTGGCGGCACAGAACAAGATCTTTGCCAAGCCCGGCGACAGGGTGACCCTGGAAACGGAGACCGGCGTGATCGTGCAGGCGGCGGTGCTGGTCTATATGATCCCGGTGGCCATGCTGTTCCTGGGCTACGGTCTGGGCGCACTGATGAGCCTGGGCCAGGGCCAGTGCATCGTGCTGAGCCTGATCATGTGCGCGGTGGGCGCGGCTGTCGTGACCATCCTGGGCCGGCGGCATAAGAAGATCGACTACGAGATCACCGGTTACAGCCGCTGATGTACGGATACGTCCGCCCGGTCAAGGGCGAGCTGAAGGTATCGGAGCTCGAGCGCTTCCGTGGCGTGTACTGCGGGCTGTGCCACGAGCTGGCCAGGCGGTATGGATTCTGGAGCCGGTTTTTGGTCAATTACGACTTCACGTTCCTGGCCATGCTCCTGGCGGAGGACGCTCCCGCCCGGACCTGTCCCCGCCGGTGCCCGGCCCATCCGTTCCACAAAACGGAATGTCTTGAAAGCTGCCAGAGCCTTCAGACGGCGGCGGACATGACCGTGGTGCTGGGCTGGTGGAAGCTGGCGGACGGTGCGGCGGACAAGAGCTTTCCCGCCTCCTGGGCGTGTCGGTTCGCCTGCCGGGCGCTGAAAGGGGCATATGACCGGGCGGTCTCCCGCCAGCCGGACTTTGCGGCGGCGGTGAAGGAGGACCTGGGGGCCCTGCAGACGCTGGAAAAGGAAAAATGTCCCAGTCTGGACGCGGCGGCGGACAAGTTCGCCAGCATCCTGCGCTCCATCGCCGGCGGCATAGAGGACCCAGCCCGGCAGCGGGCCGCCGGGGAGCTTTTGTATGCCCTGGGCCGCATCATCTACATCCTGGACGCGGCGGACGATCTGGCGGACGATATCCGCGCGGACAGCTACAATCCCCTGCGGTACCGGTTCGCGCCGGTTGACGGCAGGCTCTCGCCGGAGGATGAGAAGGTCCTTCGGACAAGCATGCAGCACTCTCACAACGCCCTCGTGTCAGCCTATGCGCTGATGGGGGAGAATGTCTATACGGGCATTTTGTCAAATACCATCTATTTGGGTCTTCCGGCGGCCACTCAGGCGGTCTTTGCCGGGACCTGGAACACTTCCGCGAAAATACACAGGAAACGGAGCAGCATATGAACGATCCATACAGCGTTTTGGGCGTGTCCCCCTCCGCCAGCGACGAAGAGGTCAAGCGGGCGTACCGCGATCTGGCGCGGAAATACCATCCTGACAACTATCACGACAATCCCCTGGCGGACCTGGCCTCGGAGAAGATGAAGGAGATCAACGAAGCCTACGACACCATCACCAAAAGCCGGGAGCAGGGCGGCGGCGCGTCCTCCTACAGCTATGGGGGCAGCGCCTATCAGAGCGCCGGCCAGAGCCGGAGCACGGGCAAAAACGCCCAGTATGTCCAGATCCGCAACCTGATCAACGCCAACAACCTGGCCCAGGCGGAGGCCATGCTGAACGCCATCGGCACCCACGACGCGGAGTGGTACTACCTCATGGGCAGCGTCTACTGGCGCAGGGGCTGGATGGACCAGGCGGGGCAGTATTACCGCACCGCCGCCACCATGGACCCGGGCAACCCGGAGTACCGCAACGCGGTGCAGTATATGAACCAGGGCGGACAGGCCTACCGGCCCGCCGGCGGCATGGGCGGGAGCATGATGGGCGGCGATATGGCCTGCAATATGTGCCAGAACCTGATCTGCGCGGACTGCTGCTGCGAGATGTGCGGGGGGAACCTGATCCCCTGCATCGGCTGCCGGTGAGATGAAGGCGTCTACGAAACGGCTGACCCGGCTGGCCATCCTGACGGCCCTGGGCGTGGTGCTGCTGCTGTTGGGCTCCGTGCTGCCGGCGGGGCGGCTGGCGCTGGTGGCGCTGTCCAGCCTGCCGGTGTGCGTGGCGCTGATGATGTTCGGGCTGAAATGGTCTCTGGGCGTGTTCGCCGTCACGGCGGCCCTGGGCGCGCTGCTCTACCCGGGGGCGGCGGCCATCATGTACCTGGCCTTTTTCGGCTACTATCCCATCGCCAAGAGCCTCTTTGAGCGCATCCACAGGGTAAGCGTCTGCTGGATATGCAAATACGCGCTATATACCTTTGCCTTCGTCATTTACTGGCTGCTGGCGAAGGCGCTGTTCACGTTCTCGGGCGGGGAGCTGTCCTGGTATCTGTTGTATCCTCTGGGCGCGGCGGTGTTTTTCCTGTATGACGTGGCATATTCGTCCCTCATACGGTTCTACTTAGTGAAAATTGCGAGGTACTTTGAATGATCAAGAGCATGACCGGCTACGGCGGCGCCAAGGGCGAGGTGAACGCCATCGGCGTGACGGCGGAGCTGAAGAGCGTCAACAACCGCTATCTGGACGTGTCCGTGCGCCTGCCCAAGAGCTGCCTGTTCGCCGAGGAGGCGGTCCGCTCCGCCGTGGCGGGCGTCATCAGCCGGGGCAAGGTGGACGTCTTTCTCACGGTGGACACCAGCCAGGCGGAGGAAGCGGTCATCCGGGTCAATGAAAACCTGGCCGGGGCGTACTTAAAGGCCGTGCGGGACACGGCGGAGAGGTACGGCCTGGACGCCGACGTGAGCGCCCTGAGCCTGGTGCGGTTCCCCGAGGTGCTGAGTACGGAAAAGACCGACACGGATCGGGACGCGCTCTCCGGGGCGATCTTGCAGGTCCTTTCCCAGGCGCTGGAGGGTTTCGACGCCATGCGCGCCCGGGAAGGGCGTAAACTGGAGGAGGACATTTCCGGGAAGCTGGACACGCTGGAGGCCATGGTGGCCGCGGTGGAGAAGCGCTCGCCGGAGACGGTGGCGGAGTACAGGGAAAAGCTCCTGGGCCGCATGCGGGACGTGCTGGCGGACACCTCCATCGAGGAGGGACGCATCCTCCAGGAGGCGGCGATCTACGCCGACAAGGTGGCGGTGGACGAGGAGATGGTCCGGCTGAAAAGCCACATCGCCCAGTTCCGGCACCTGCTGGCGGAGGGCTCTCCCGTCGGGCGGAAGCTGGACTTCCTCACCCAGGAGATGAACCGGGAGGCCAACACCACCGGCTCCAAGTGCGCCGACAGCGCCATCGCCAAGACGGTCATCGACATGAAGGCGGAGCTGGAGAAGATTCGCGAGCAGATCCAGAACATCGAGTGAGGTACTGCCCGTGAAGCTGATCAGCATCGGATTTGGAAGCTACGTATCCCTGGAGCGGATCGTGGCGGCGGTGGACCCGGGGTCAAACCCCATCAAGAGGACCGTGTCCCAGGCCCGGGAGGACGGAAAGCTCATCGACGCCACCTATGGCCGCAAGACGGAGACGGTGCTCGTCATGGACAGCGGCCATGTGATACTTTGCCCGCTGGCGCCGGAGGCGCTGGCGGAACGGGCGGCGCAGAGGGAGGCGGCGGGACATGAAAGCTGACAGAGGACTTTTGATCGTGCTCTCCGGCCCCTCCGGGGCGGGCAAGAGCACGGTGATCGCCGGGCTCATGGGCCGGCGGGACGACGTGCGCTTTTCCGTCTCCGCCACCACCCGGGCCCCGAGGCCGGGCGAGGTGGACGGCGTGGATTACTTTTTCCGCACCCACGAGGAATTTGCCCGGATGATCGAGGCCGACGCCTTTCTGGAGCACGCGGAATATGTGGGCAACCATTACGGCACGCCCGCAGCCCCGGTGGAGGAGAGCCTGAACGCCGGATATCACGTGCTGCTGGACATCGAGGTCCAGGGCGCGGAGCAGGTGCTGGCCCGCAGGCCGGACGCGGTGAGCGTGTTTCTGTGCCCGCCCAGTATGGCGGAGCTGGAGCGCCGCCTTCGGGGCCGGGGCACCGACTCGGAGGAAAAGATACGAGGCCGTATGGCCACCGCCCGCCGGGAGTATGGCCGGGCGAAGGATTACGCCTACATCGTCGTCAACGACGACGCGGATACAGCCTCGGCGGAGCTGGATGCCATCATCACGGCGGAGCTTTGCCGGAGCGAAAAAAGACTGAAAACCATTCTTGAAGGAGATCGACCGATATGATGCTTTATCCCCCCGTAGCCGACCTGGTGGAGAAGGTCGGCAGCCGTTACGCGCTCATCAACCTGGTGGCCAAGCGGGCCCGCAGCATTTCCCAGGAGGCGGAGAACCTGGGCGTGCCCCTGACGAAAAAGCCGGTGTCCGCCGCCATCGACGAGGTCTACACCGGCAAGCTCACCGCCAACAACGACGGGGAAGAATAGCGCCCCCGCCGCCGGATGACCACATACGCCACAGCGCGGATAGCGGTGGCCGGGGTCACCTACTGGGTGGACCGGCCCTATACGTACGCGGTGCCGGAGAAGCTGTCGCGCTTTGTCCGGCCCGGCGTGCGCGTCGCGGTGCCCTTTGGCGGCAGCCGTCCCCGGGAGGGGATCGTGCTGGCCATGGGCGGAGAGACGGACAAGCGGCTCAAGAGCATCCTGGAGGTGCTGGATGAGGAGCCGCTTTTGTCTGAGACCCAGCTGAAGCTGGCGCTGTGGATGCGGGAGCGGTTTTTCTGCACGGTGATGGACGCGGTCCGGGCCATGCTCCCGGCGGGGCTGTGGTACAGCGTATGGCCGGTATACCGGCTGGCGGACGGCGTGGATCGGGACAGCGCCTACGAGGCGACCGGGCCCGACAAGGCCCAGAAGCTGGTGCTGGACGCGGTGACGGGCCACGGAGGCCGGTGTGAGCTGGCGGACGTGGAGGCCGTGTTCGGCCGGAAGAACCCGGGTCCCGCCCTGGCGGCGCTGGTGAAAAAGGGCGTTTTGCAGACCGAGGCCGGCGCTGCCCGCCGGGCGGGGGACAAGACCATCCTCCGGGCCAGCCTTGCCGTCAGCCCGGAAAAGGCCATGGAGCAGGCGGCCAGGAACAGCCGGGCTGTCCGGCAGTCCGCAGTGCTGCGGGTGCTGGCGGAGCTGGGCCAGGCGAGCGTGGCGGACCTGTGCTATTTCACCGGCGCGGGCCGGGAGACGGTGAAGCGCCTGGAGGAGAAGGGCCTTCTGACCCTGTCCCGCGAGACGGTGTACCGCCGGCCCGACTATGACGCGGGCCAGGCCAGCCCCCTTCCCGTGCTGAACCGGGACCAGCAGGCCGCTTTTGACGGCATCCTGGCCCTGGCCGACGGGAAAACGCCTCAGGCCGCGCTGCTGTTCGGCGTCACGGGCAGCGGCAAGACCGCCATCTATCTCCATCTCATCCAGGCTATGCTGGACCGGGGCAAAAGCGCCATATTTTTGGTGCCGGAGATCGCTTTGACGCCCCAGATGCTCCAGACCTTTTCCGCCCATTTCGGGGACAGCATCGCCGTGCTCCACTCTTCCCTCTCCATAGGGGAGCGCTATGACGAGTGGAAGCGCATCCGCGCGGGGGACGCCCGGGTGGTGATCGGCACCAGAAGCGCCATTTTTGCGCCGGCGTCAAACCTGGGCGCGGTGATCATCGACGAGGAACAGGAGGACACCTATAAGTCCGAGACCAGCCCCCGGTATCACGCCCGGGACGTGGCCAAGTTCCTGTGTGCCCGGCACAACGCCCTGTTGCTGCTGGGCAGCGCCACGCCGGACGTGTGCTCCCGGTACTATGCCGAGACGGGCCGCTATCGGCTCTTCACCCTCTCGGAGCGGTACAATGCCATGCGGCTGCCCCAGGTGCGTATCGCGGACATGAAGCGGGAGCTGAAAGCCGGCAACGGCACCAGCATCTCCTCGGTGCTGCGGCGGGAGCTGGAGGAAAACCTGGACCGGGGCGAACAGTCCATATTGTTCATCAACCGCCGGGGGGCCAGCAAGCTGGTGACATGCGGGGAGTGCGGGTATACTTATAAGTGCCCCAACTGCTCCGCGCCGCTGACCTATCACAGCGTGGGCAACCGGCTCATGTGCCACTACTGCGGCCATGTCCAACGGGTGGACGCCGCCTGTCCCGCCTGCGGGGGAAAGCTCAGCTATGTGGGCGCCGGCACCCAAAAGGTGGTGGAGGAGCTCAAGGAGCTGTTCCCGGACACGCCCATATTGCGCATGGACACGGACGCCGTAGCCCCCGTGGGCAGCCACCGGGCGTTATTCGAGCAGTTCCGAGTCCAACGCATCCCCATCCTGGTGGGGACCCAGATGGTCACCAAGGGACTGAATTTTGAAAACGTCACGCTGGTGGGCGTGCTGAACGCGGACCAGAGCCTTTATAACAGCGAGTACCGGGCGGGGGAGCGGACGTTCTCCCTCATCACCCAGGTCATCGGCCGCAGCGGCCGGTTCGAAAAGCCGGGCCGGGCCGTGATCCAGACCTTCACGCCGGAGAACCAGATCATTTTGCAGGCCGCCCGGCAGGATTACGAGAGCTTTTACCGGGGCGAGATCGGTCTGCGGCAGATCATCGGCTCGCCGCCATTCGCGGACCTGTTCGTGCTGACGGCCACCGGCCCGGACGAGACGGCGGTGCTGCAGTGCTGCCGGGACCTGCGGCAAGGACTGGCCCGGGACATGCGGGACATCCCCGGCGCGAAGGTCATCGGCCCCGCGCCGCTGCCCATCGCAAAGGTGAACAATTCCTGGCGCTACCGGGTGACGGTGAGCTGCCCCGAGTCCCGGGCGGTCCGGGCGGCGGTGGACCGGGCGCTGATCGCCTGCAACGACGCCAAGAGATACAAGGGCGTGTCCGTTTACGCGGACTTCGACCCGCTGAACTGACAAGGAGAGAGGAACATATGGCCCTTCGGAACATTTTGAAAGAGGGGGACGAGACCCTGTCCAGGCGCTGCCGTCCCGTGACGGACTTCAACAAGCGCCTGCACGAGCTGCTGGACGACATGGCGGAGACCATGCTCAGCGCCAACGGCGTTGGCTTGGCCGCGCCCCAGGTGGGGGTCCTCCGCCGGGCGGTGGTGGTGCTGGAGACCAATACGCCCGAGGGCGAGGAGTGTGTGATCGAGCTGGTCAACCCGGAGATCGTGGAGTCCAGCGGCGAGCAGACCGAGCCGGAGGGGTGCCTGTCCGTGCCGGGAGCCTATGGCATGGTGACCAGGCCGGACCACGTGAAGGTCCGGGCCCAGGACCGGAACGGCGAGTGGTTCGAGCTGGAGGGCGTGGGTCTCACGGCCCGGGCCTTCTGCCACGAGATCGACCATCTGGACGGACATATGTTCACGGAGCTGTGCGACCATATCCTCTCGGAGGAGGAGCTGGAAGCCTATTACGCCGAGCAGCGGCAGCAAGAGGGGACCGAATGAGGATCGTTTTCATGGGAACGCCGGATTTCGCGGCCTGTTCCCTGCAAAAGCTCATAGACGAGGGCTTCGACGTGGCCGGCGTGTTCTGCCAGCCGGACCGGCCCCGGGACCGAGGCCACAAGCTGGTGCCATGCCCGGTGAAGCAGACGGCCCTGGACGCGGGATTGCCCGTGTATCAGCCGGAAAAGCTCCGGGACGGCGCGGCGCTGGCGATCCTGAAGGACCTGGCCCCGGACCTGATCGCGGTGGTGGCCTACGGCAAGCTGATCCCGGACGACATCCTGGCCTTGCCCAAATACGGCTGCGTCAACGTCCACGGCTCGCTGCTGCCCAAATACCGGGGCAGCGCCCCCATCCAGCGGGCGGTGCTGAGCGGCGATACCGTTACCGGCGTGACCACCATGTACCTGTCCTCCGGCATGGACGAGGGGGACATGATCTATACCGCCGAGACGCCTATCGGCGAGACGGAGACAAGCGGGGAGATCTTCGACCGGCTGGCCCCCATGGGGGCGGAGCTTTTGGTGAAGACCATTCGGGACATCGAATCCGGTACGGCCCCCAGGACACCCCAGGACGGGAGCCTCGCCACCTACGCGCCGCCGCTGAGCCGGGAGGAGTCGCCCATCGACTGGACGATGCCGGCCCGGATGGTCTGCAAGCACATCTACGGCATGCAGCCCTGGCCCTGTGCCACGGCGGAGCTGAAGGGCACGTCCTTCAAGGTGTTCCGGGCCCAGGCCGCCGGGAACACGGCCAAAGCCCCCGGTACGGTGCTGGCCGCCGGGAAGAGCGGCATCCAGGTAGCCTGCGGCGACGGCGAGAGCGTTCTCATCACCGAGTTGCAGGCCGCCGGCGGCAAGCGTATGGCGGCGGGGGCGTATCTGCTGGGCCACCCCATGGAGGTCTGACCATGCCGAGACAGGCGGCGCTGGAGGCGCTGGAGCGCTTCCGCCGGGACAGTGCCTGGAGCCGGCAGGTGATGGAGAGCGTTTCCGCCAAGCGTGGGCTGGACGGGCGGAACGCCGCCCTGGCCGCGCGGATGTTCTACGGGGTGCTGCAAAACCTGGCTCTGTGCGACCACTATATCGACGCCTATACGAGAGGCAGGCTGGAGCCAAAGGTCCGGGACATCCTGCGGCTGGGGGTCTATCAGTTGCTGTTCATGGACAGGATACCGCCCAGCGCGGCGGTGGACGAGGCGGTGCGCGCCTGTCGGAAGCTGGGCTATGCCCGGGCGTCGGGCCTGGTGAACGCGGTGCTGCGCCGCGTCGACCGGGAGAGGGACGCTCTGCCGCCCATACCGGGAGAGGGCACGGCCCAGTATCTGGCCGTTCGCTACAGCCACCCTCTGTGGCTGGCGGAGGAACTCATAAGCCTCCGGGGCTATGAGGGCGCGGAGGCGGTGCTGAGGTCGGACAACGCGGAGCCGCCGGTGTACGTGCAGGTGAATACCTGCCGGACCACGGAGGAGGAGCTTGCAAAGCTCCTGCCCCTTCGCCGTACAGAGGCGGGGCTGGTCCTGGACCGGGCCGGGGATATCGCCGGGACAGAGGCGTTCCAAAAGGGCCTTTTCTACGTGCAGGACCCGGCGGCCCACGGCGCGGTGGAGGCGGCGGAGCTTATGCCCGGGATGCGGGTGCTGGACGCCTGCGCCGCCCCCGGGGGCAAGAGCTTTGGCGCGGCCATCGCCATGGGGAACGAGGGCTCGGTGACGGCCCGGGACATCCTCTCCAAAAAACTGGCCCTGGTGGCCCGGGGCGCGGAGCGGATGGGCCTTTCCTGTATCTCCTGTGTGCCGGGAGACGCCCGGGACATCGAGGTTGGGGACTATGACGCGGTGTTCGCGGACGTGCCATGCAGCGGCCTTGGGGTCATACGGAAAAAGCCGGATATCCGCTACCGGCCCAGACAGGAGCTGGAGGGGCTGCCGGAGCTGCAGGGGGAACTTCTGGAGGCCGTTGCCAGGGCGGTGAGGCCCGGCGGTCGGCTCATCTACTCCACCTGTACCTGGCGCAAGGCGGAGAACGAGGGCGTTACGGAGGCGTTCCTCCGGTCTCATCCGGAATTCGGGAAGGTCACGGAAAGGACCTTTTGGCCGGACACGGACGGAACGGACGGATTTTATATATGTCGGATGGATCGGGCAAAAAAGATATAAAGTCCATGCTTCCCGCGGAGATCGCGGCGGACTTCAAGGCTCTGGGCCTGCCCGGCTACCGGGCGGGACAGGTGTTCCGCTGGCTGGGCAGGGGGGTGACCTCTTTCCAGGAGATGAGCGACCTTCCCAAGGCGCTGCGGCAAAAGCTGGAGGAGATGTACGTGCTCCCAAGCCTTCGGATGCTCCGGCGGCAGACGTCCCAGGCGGACGGGACGGAGAAATTTCTCTGGGAGCTGCCGGACGGGGAGAGCGTGGAGACGGTGCTCATGCGCTATAAGCATGGCAACTCCGTTTGCATCTCATCCCAGGTGGGGTGCCGGATGGGGTGCGTCTTCTGCGCCAGCACCATCGGCGGCAAGGTCCGGGACCTGACGGCCTCGGAGATGCTGGACGAGGTGCTCCGCACCGGCGTCGCGGCGGATGCGGAGATCTCCAACATCGTGCTCATGGGCATTGGGGAGCCGCTGGATAATTTTGACAATGTGATGCGCTTTCTCACGCTGGTGAACGAGCCCGAGGGGGCCGACATCGGCATGCGCCACATATCCCTGTCCACCTGCGGTTTGGTGGAAGCGATTGACAAACTGGCCGGTCTTCATTTACAATTGACACTGTCCGTGTCGCTGCACGCGCCGGACGACGAGACACGTTCCCGGCTCATGCCGGTGAACGCGGTCTACGGCGTGGACCGGCTGTATGCCGCCTGCGAGCGGTATTTTCAGACCACCGGCCGGCGCATCTCCTTTGAGTACGCCATGGTCCGGGGCGTGAACGACACGCCCTATCACGCGCGGCTTCTTGCCAAGCGGCTCAAGGGCGCCGGGAGCCACGTGAATCTGATACGGCTCAACTACGTCCCGGAACGGGGACTGGAGCCTTCCAGTGAGGAGACGGTCCGCGCGTTTGCGCAGGAGCTGGCCGACGGAGGCGTCACAGTCACGGTCCGGCGGCGGCTTGGGAGCGACATCGACGCGGCCTGCGGCCAGCTTCGCCGGGGCCGGATGAGGGGATCATGAATTTCTATGGACTGAGCGACAAAGGCCGCTATCGGGCCGAGAATCAGGATTCTTTTGACATGGGCGCCGTCCGGGACGGGGTCCTGGCCGTGGTGTGCGACGGCATGGGCGGCGAGGTCCACGGTCTGCTGGCCAGCGACCTGGCGGCGGGGCGGTTTTTCGCCTTTGCCCGGGCCGCCCTGGAGGCATCGGACGGGGAGGACTCCGGCGACATCCTGTGCCAGGCCGTGGACGCGGCCAACCGGAAGGTATACCGTCTGGCAATGCAGGCGGAAGAATATGACGGCATGGGCACCACGCTGGTGGGGGGATACTGCCAGGGGGACACCGCGTTTTTCGTCAATGTGGGCGACAGCCGGGCCTACCGCATCGCCAAGGACGGCATCGTGCAGATCACCAAGGACCACTCGGTGGTCCAGGAGATGATCGACCGGGGCGAGATCACCCGGGCCCAGAGCCGGCACCATCCCAGCCGGAAGTATATCACCCGGGCCGTCGGAAGCGACCGGTTCGTGAAAAGCGACGTGTTTTCAGTGCCCATCCGGGAGGGGGACCGGTTCCTCCTGTGCTCGGACGGGCTGACAAAAGCGCTGGAGGATGCAGAGCTCCACCGCGTGCTCCTGGCGGAGGACGACGCCGAGTCGGCCTGCCAGGTGCTGATCCGGGAGGCCATCGAGAATGACGCCCGTGACAATGTGACTGCAATCGTGATCTATCCGAAGAAAGGCGGCGCCTAACATGGAAAACAAAGTCAACTGGCGTCTTGGCAAGCTGCTGGATGACCGGTACAGGATCGAATCCGTACTGGGCATCGGCGGCATGGCGGTGGTGTATAAGGCCTATGACCAGCAGCAGCAGCGCGACGTGGCCGTCAAGGTCCTGCGGGACGACGTGGCCATGGACGCGGAGAGCCGCAGGCAGTTCCGCAAGGAATACCAGGCGGTGGGCATGCTCAGCCATCCCAACATCCGCGCGGTCTACGATGTGGTGGCCTCCGGCGATACGGAGTATATCGTCATGGAGTATGTGGACGGCGTCAACCTGAAGCAGTACATGCGCAAAAAGGTGGTCCTGCCCTGGCAGGAGGTGCTGCGCCTGTCCACCCAGGTGGTGCGGGCCCTGTGCCATGCTCACAGCCGGGGCATCATCCACATGGATATCAAGCCCCAGAACATCATGATCCTGCCGGACGGCACGGTGAAGATCGCCGACTTTGGCATCGCCCAGATCGAGGAAGCCGTCGCGCCCGGACAGACCTCCGACGAGGCGGTGGGCAGCGTTCACTATATCTCTCCCGAACAGGCCCACGGCGAGGCGGTGGACGCCCGCTCCGACATCTATTCCCTGGGCGTCGTCATGTATGAGATGCTCACCGGCAAGCTCCCCTTTGCCGGGGACACGGTGGAGCAGGTGGCGATCCAGCAGTATACCCTCATTCCCGACGCTCCCAGCCAGTTCAACCCCAAGATCCCGGCGGAGCTGGAGGATATCACCCTCCATGCCATGGAGCCGGACCCGGACGAGCGCTATCCCAGCGCGGATGAGATGCTGGCAGACCTGGAGGATTTCGGGCGGAGCAGCACGGCCGATCCCCCCGTTTCCATACCCGGCGACGGGCAGGAGCCGGCCTCTTTGGACGACGGTGAAAAGACCGGCGCGCCTGTGCGCATCGTGCACGACGAGGTGCATGTGATCCGCAAAAACGTCCCCCGGATCAGCCGGGCGGGAGAGCTCTCCAAGGAGGGCTATGCCCGGCGGCGGGCCCGCGCCAACAGCGTCAGCACCCTGCTGGGCTTCGCGTTGGTGGCGGTCTTCGCGCTGGCCCTGTTCATATTCGTGTGGCGGTATTGGCTGGCGGACATCTTCTCCGACACCGTGCGGGTGATCGTGCCGACCTTTGTGGGGGACAATATCGACAGCGTCAACGCCAACGCGGAGCTGAACGAGACATATGATATCAAGATCGTCTACAAGGCGGACCCCACCTATGACAAGGGCATCATCATGGAGCAGGACCCGCCCGCCGGGTCCAACCGGATGATGGTGTCCGACGGCATCGACCTGACGCTGACGGTCAGCTCCGGCATCCAGATGGAGACCATGCCCCTGGATCTGGTCAACAAGCCCTTTACGGAGGCCCAGGTCCAGCTCACGTCCATGGGGATGAACGTGATCATCACCCGCCAGCAGTCCGGCACCATTACGGAGAACTATGTCATCACCTCCGATCCCGCCCCCGGCGAGTCGGTGGTCAGCGGCAGCACCGTCACGCTATACGTCAGCGCCGGCCCGGAGGTGACGTACACGACCGTGCCCAACCTGGTGGGCATGACGAAGTCTGCGGCTCTGCTGGCCCTGCAGCGGGAGGGGCTGATCTGCACGGAGGATCAGATCACCTACGCCAGCTCCAACAAACCGGCCGGCGAGGTCCTCTGGCAGAACTATGAGGCCAATTCGCAGATCATCAGCGGCACCCAGGTCTATCTGACCATCAGCAGCGGTCCGGCGGACGGCGGGGCTGCGGCCGCGGCGACGGAAAGCGCGCCTCCCGCGACGGAAGAGGAAGCGCCGCCAGCGGCGGAGTGACGATCTGACGTTGGAAGGCGTGATCATGCGGGCGCTGAGCGGATTTTACACGGTCCGCGCAGACGCCGGCTTCATCGAATGCCGGGCCCGGGGCCGCTTCCGGCGGGACGGACTGACGCCGCTGGTGGGGGACCGGGTCCGGATCACCCAAAACCCGGACGGCTCCGGCGCCGTCGATGAGATCCTGCCCCGGAAAAACGCGTTCGGCCGCCCGGCCGTCGCCAACGTGGACTATCTGGTGATGCTCCTGTCGGCGGCCCTGCCGGTGACGGACCCGTACCTGGCGGACCGGATCACGGTCCGGTGCGAGAAAAACCGCTGCGGCGTGCTGCTGGTGATCAATAAGTGCGACCTGGACCCGGGCGAGACGCTGCGGCGGATCTATGAGAGCACCGGCTACGGCGTCTTTCCCGTCAGCGCCGTGACAGGCGAGGGCGTGAGCGAACTGCGGGCCGCCATAGAGGGGAAGGTCTGCTGCTTCACCGGCAACTCCGGCGTGGGCAAGAGCACCCTCATCAACGCCCTTGCGCCGGGGATGGCCATCCCTACCGGCGAGGTAAGCCAAAAGCTTGGCCGGGGCCGGCACACCACCCGGCATGTGGAGCTTTTTGACATCGGCTCCGGCACGCTGCTGGGAGATACGCCGGGCTTCGCCTCCTTTGGGGACGAGACGGAGATACCGATCCTGCCGGAGGAGCTGGCCGGGCTGTTTCCGGAATTCGCGCCCTATGCGGGACGCTGCCGGTTCGACGACTGCACCCACCGGGCCGAGCCGGGCTGTGCCCTGCGGGCTGCTGCGGAGCAGGGCCTGATCCACCCCAGCCGGTACGGCTCCTATCTGCGGCTTTACGAGGAGGCATCCAAACTCAAGCGCTGGGAGATCGAAACGACATAGCACATAAATCGCCTCTCATCCATACAATGGGTGGGAGGCGGTTTTTATGCGGAGAAACGGACACGGCCGGGCCTGCGGATACGCCGCAGTGTGCGTGGGCACGGTGATACTGCTGGCGCTGGTGCTGCCGGCCTGGTTCTGGTGGCTGGTGTGCGGGGCGCTGCTGATCTGCGGGGGCGTGTGGCTGCTGCGGTGCTGAGGCTGTCATATCCGCCCGCAGGCGGGCATATCCTTGCCTAGAAAATCATGCAAGGAGCGATAGCATCATGGACACGTCCCTGAAAAAGGATAACTATGAGCATCTGGCCCCGGTATGGAGCGGAAGCGTCAGCCGGGACTTCACGGCGGAGAGCATCGTGCCGGACGCCATGCCGGACGTGGCGTCCGTCATCGACGCGGACGGCGTTATCACGCTGCGCAGCAAGGAGACGGAGGCGGGGGCGGTGACGCTGGCCGCCACAGTGAACGTCTCGGTGACCTATGCGCCGGAGACCGGCGGCGGGATGCAGGGCGTCGCCGTGACGGTGCCGGTGGAGCTTCGGATGGACGCGCCCGGTGCGGACCAGGACTGCCAGACCGTGGCCAGGCTCCGGGTCCGGTCCGTCGACGCAAAAATGGTCAATTCCCGGAAGCTGTCCGTCCGGGCGGAGGTGGAATGCGAGGCGACGGCCTATCAAAAGCGGGACCTGGAGATCGCCTCCGGCCTGGCGGAGGAGAGCGCCGCCATCCATATCCTGACAAAGACCGCGCCCATGGCGGCGGTGGCGGACGTGCGGGAGAAGACCTTCGTGGTGACGGACGAGTACGCGCTGCCGGCGGGCTGCGCGGGCGTGGACCGCATCCTCATGCAGCGGGTGGACGTCCACCAGGAGGACGTGAAGTATGTCAGCGGCAAGGTGGTGTTCCGGGGCCGCGTCCGGGCGGCGCTGCTGCTGGGAGGACCCGACGGGCGCGTCTGGTCCGGCCGCTATGAGACGGAATATTCCCAGATCATGGAAGTTGCCGTGGACGCCGCCGACGTGACGGCCAGTATCGCGATGATGTTCACGGGCGTCTATTTCGATCTGCCGGAGCGGCAGGACGCCGACGGAAAGATCGGCGTGGAGCTGCACCTGGCGGCGCAGGCGGTGTGCCGGCAAAACCGGGAGATCACCTATATCAGCGACCTGTACAGCAACCGGACGGTCCTTCTGGGCCGGGGGGAGGAGCTCTGTATGGCCAGCGCGGCCCAGCCGGTGTCCATGCGCCAGACCGTGACGGGCAGCGCGGAGCTGATGGGCGGCACAGGGGAAGTGCTGGCGGTCTGCGCCGCAGTTGGCGGCGTCACGACAGAAGCGGAGACCGTAAAGACCACGGTGAATGTCCGGGCGGTGCTGCAGCAGGAGAACGGCGGCTTCGCCACGGCCCGCTGCCGGCTGACGGCGGAGTTCACCACGGATATCCCAGCCGGGACGACGCTGCAAAACGTGGCCGTCACGGCGGCGGACGTCTACTGCGGGGTCGCGGCGGGAGCCCTGGACGTGCGGGTGGTGCTGCAGATGGAGGCCATGGCCGTCACGGAGCGGACCGTCACCGCCATCGGCGCCATCCAGGAGGACCAGGAGGCCTGGGCCGCCGCGCAAAATTCCGCAATTATATTTTTTGAAATTGTGGAGCCGGGAGCGGATATGTGGGCCGTTGCCAAAAAGTACCACTCCACCGTGGAGGCGATCGCCGCCGCCAACGGAGAGGAGCAGTCCGGGCTTCTTTTAATTCCCAAGGCCAAATAGTTGATATTGGAAAAACTTTGTGCTAAAATAACCTGTAACGTAACGATACAGGGGGATAACTACCATGTCCGGACATTCCAAATGGCACAACATACAAAAGACCAAAGGCGCGGCCGACGCCAAGCGGGCCCAGGCATTCACCAAGATCGCCCGTGAGATCATCGTGGCGGTGAAGGAGGGCGGCAGCGGCGACCCGAAGAACAATATGCGTCTTGCCGCCGTCATCACCAAGGCCAAGGCCGCCAATATGCCCAACGACAACATCAAGCGCACCATCGACAAGGCCCTCGGCAGCGGCGATACCTCCAGCTTTGAGTCCGTCACCTATGAGGGGTACGGCCCCAGCGGCGTGGCCATCATCGTGGAGGCCATGACCGACAACCGCAACCGCACCGCCAGCGACGTGCGCCACACCTTTGACAAGTATAACGGCAATATGGGCCCCACCAACTGCGTCAGCTGGTCCTTTGACCGGAAGGGCGTCATCGTGGTGGACAACGAGGACGGAGATCTGGACGAGGACACCGTCATGATGGACGCCATGGAGGCCGGCGCCGCCGATATGGAGACGGAGGAGGGCGTGTTCACTCTCTACACCGCGCCGGAGGACGTGACTGCCGTGGCGGATTACATGACCGCCCACGGATATAAGCTGGACTCCGCTCAGGAGGAGATGGTGCCCCAGAACTACGTCAATCTGACGGCCGAGGGCGACCGGAAGAACATGCAGAAGATGCTGGACATCTTCGAGGACAACGAGGACGTGCAGAACGTCTGGCACAACTGGGGGAACATGGACGATTAACGTCCGACAGAGGGAAGCGAAGCCCGGTCAGGGCGAGCCACGCGGCGGGATTCACTTCCGCCGAAGCAGTTTAAATAATGAGCCTTCCGAATGGCCGCGGGCACGAGCCGAAAGGCTGTGCGTGAGGAAAGTCCGGGCTCCATAGGGCAGGAATAACGGGTAACGCCCGCCGATGGCGACATCAGGACGAGTGCAACAGAGATATACCGCCGCGCTTGGCGCGGTAAGGGTGGAAAGGCGGTGTAAGAGACCGCCCGGCGTTCTGGCAACAGTGCGCCGCTGTAAACTCTATTCGGAGCAACACCGTGGAGGGGAACATGACCGGCCCGGTCTCCCCGGGGAGGTGGCTGGAGCGCAGCGGCAACGCGGCGCCTAGATAGATGGCCATTTTGAACAGAATCCGGCTTACAAGAGGACTCATTTTTTAAAAGAGACAGGAACCGTTCCTGTCTCTTTTTATATCATGTTGTAGTCGTTTGTTGCTTGTAAACCACAAGATGTTGTATTATAATGACCGTGATTGTGAGGTGCGATCTTTGACGCTGAAGGAATATCTGTCGGGGCTTGTGGGAAAGCGCGCGGCCGTGGTGGGCGCGGGGCTCTCCAACAGGCCGCTGGTAACGCTGCTGGCGGACGCCGGGGTGGATACCACCGTTTATGATAAAGCGGAGCCCGCCGCCCTGGGGGCTTTTTACGATACCTGCGCCGCCAAGGGCGTGAAGTTCCATCTGGGAGAGGGCTACCTGGATGGGCTGGACGGGGACATCGTGTTCCGCAGCCCCAGCATATTGCCGTTCCGGCCGGAGCTTGCCCGGCTGGCGGATAAGGGCGCGGAGATCACCAGCGAGATGGAGGTCTTTTTTAAGCTCTGTCCCTGTCCCATCGTGGCCGTGACCGGGTCTGACGGCAAGACCACCACTACCACCGTCATCGCAAGGCTCCTGGAGGCCGCCGGGCGCACGGTCTGGCTGGGCGGGAACATCGGCCGGCCCCTGCTGGCAGATGTGGATAAGATCCGGCCGGACGACGCGGCGGTGCTGGAGCTGAGCTCCTTCCAGCTGCATTCCATGCGGTGCGCCCCGGACGTGGCGGTGATCACCAACATCGCCCCCAACCATCTGGACATCCATAAGGACTATCAGGACTATATCGACGCGAAAAAGCGGATATTCAAAAATCAAAAGCCCACGGGAAAGCTTGTCCTGAACCGGGACAACGCTGTGACGGCGTCCTGTGCTCCCGAGGCCCCCGGGCAGGTCTGGTGGTTCAGCAGGAGGGAGAAGGCGGACCCGGGCGTATATCTGCGGCCGGACGGCATGATCTGCGCCCGCGTGGACGGGACCGAGACCGAGATCATGCCGGCGGCGGACATCCGGGTGCCCGGCATGCACAACGTGGAGAACATGATGACGGCCTTCGCCGCCGCGTGGGGTCTGGCGCCGCCGGAGACCATGGCAGAGGTGGCCCGGACCTTTCCCGGCGTGGCCCACCGGCTGGAGACTGTGCGGGTCCACAAGGGCGTGACGTACATCAACGACTCCATCGCCTCCAGCCCGGACCGGACGATGGCGGGCCTTGCCTGCTTTGACGAGAAGATCATCCTCATGGCCGGGGGAAAGGACAAGGGCGTGCCCTTTGACGCGCTGGGACCGGCTGTGTGCCGGCATGTGAAGAAGCTGTATCTGACCGGACTCACGGCGGGGAAGATCAAGGCCGCCGTGGAGGCCGCGCCGGAGTACCGTCCCGGCGCGCCGGAGATATTCGTGCTGGAGGATTTCGCCGAGACGGTGAAGGCGGCGGCCGCCGCCGCAGTACCGGGGGATACGGTGCTGATGAGCCCCGCCAGCACGTCCTTTGACCGATTTAAGAATTTTGAGGAACGGGGAGAGCTGTTCCGGAAGATCATCATGGAAATGGAGTGATAGCTATGGAACTGATCGAACTGGCCCGGCGGCTGTCCGGGCTGAGCGGCCCCTCCGGATTCGAGGGGCCGGTCTGCGAGTACGTCGCAAACTACCTGCATCCCTTCGCGGATGAGGTGTATACCGACGTGCTGGGCAGCGTGACGGCCTGGAAGCGCTGCGGCAAGCCCGGGGCCAAGACGGTCCTGCTGGACGCCCATATGGACGAGATCGGCCTCGTCACCACCGGGGTGAAGGACGGCTTTTTGTCCTTTGCCACCCTGGGCGGGGTGGACCCGAGGATGCTCCCGGCCCGGGAGGTGCAGGTGCTGACCGAGCCGCCCCTGTACGGCGTGATCGCCTCCATGCCGCCTCATGTGCTCAGCGCCGAGGACAAGGGGAAGGCGGTCCCTGCGGACAAGCTGTACATCGACGTGGGCCTGGACCGGCAGACGGCGGAAAGGCTGGTCCCGCCCGGCACGCCGGCGGTCTATATCAGTGCCTTTGAAGAGCTGGGCGAGCACCAGGTCTGCGGCAAGGCCCTGGACGACCGGGCCTGCGCGGCCATCATCATCAAGGCATTTGAAAGGCTGTGCGCCCAGGACCTGAACGTGGACGTGTGCTGCCTGGTGAGCACCCAGGAGGAGGTGGGCCACCGGGGCGCCAAGGTGGCGGCATGGACCGCCGCGCCCCACGCGGCGCTGGTGGTGGACGTGACCCACGGCCGGACGCCGGACGCGCCCCAGGTGGTCTGCCAGTGCGGCAAGGGTCCCGCCGTCAGCATCGGACCCAACATCAACCGGGCCATGGCCATGGAGCTGCTGGCCCTGGCGGAAAAGAAGGGCATCCCCTGTCAGCGCAAGGCGGAGCCGGGCGGCAACAGCGGCACCAACGCCGAGGCCGTCCAGGTCTCCCGCACCGGCGTGGCCACGGCGCTTTTGAGCCTGCCGCTGAAATATATGCACACGCCGGTGGAGACCGTCTGCCGGGAGGATATGACCGCCTGCGTGGAGCTGGTGACGGCCTATGTGGAGAACATGGAGGTGTGACGGATGATGCTGGACACGATGGAAACTCTGTGCTGCCTGGACGGCGTCTCCGGCGGCGAGGACGAGGTCCGGGACTATATCCTGGAACGGGTCATGCCCCACGCGGACGAGATCCGCACCGACCCCATGGGCAATCTGATGGTCTTCAAGCGGGGGGCTAAGATCCCCGACCGGCGGATCATGCTCTGCGCCCATATGGACGAGGTGGGCCTGATCGTCACCGATATCACCTCCGAGGGCTATCTGCGCTTTGCCCAGGCCGGCGGCGTGAATCCGCAGGTCCTTCTGGGTAAGCGGGTCCATGCGGGTCCCCAGCGGGTCCCGGGGGTCATCGGCTGCAAGGCCGTGCATCTGACCACCCCGGAGCAGAGAAAGACGCTGCCAGACCTGAAGGACATGTATATCGACGTCGGCGCGTCCGGCCGGGAGGAGGCGGAGAAGCTGGCCTCCATCGGTGACTTGGCCGCCTTCGACGACACGGTGGTCCGCTATGGGGACGGCTTCGTGAAGGCCAAGGCCATCGACGACCGTGTCGGCTGCGCCACCATGGTGGAGCTTTTGGAGAGCGAGCTTCCCTGCGACTGCTGGTTCGTGTTCACGGTCCAGGAGGAGGTGGGCTGCCGGGGCGCCGCCGTGGCGGCGGTGAACGTCGAGCCGGACGTGGCCCTGGTGCTGGAGACCACCACCGCCGCCGACCTGCCCGGCGTGGAGGGCGCCGACCGGGTCTGCATGCTGGGGAAGGGCATCGTCATCCCCTTTATGGACCGGGGGACCATCTATGACCGGGAGCTTTACAATACCCTGCGGCGTCTGGCGGATGAAAACGCCATTCCCTGGCAGACTAAGACCAGGATCGCCGGCGGCACCGACGGCTCCTCCGTCCAGCGGAGCCTGGGCGGGGTGCGGGTGGCGGCGCTGTCCGTGCCCGTGCGGAACATCCACTCCCCGGCCTCCGTGGCGAAGATCGCTGAGTGCGAAGCCCAGTTGAAGCTGGTCCGGCTCTTCCTGGAGGAAATGGCGAAATAACGCCCGGCAGGGCGCTTGCTGTCATAAAACCGTGAACGGCCGCATACCGTCCCCGTAGGGGGTGATGGGTATGCCGTTGGTGAGACGCTGGCCGGGCAGGACGCCTCTGGAGCCGGGGACCCGGCGGATGGTCAGGCGGACCATGGCGCTGGCGCTGCTGGCCATGGCGGCCGTCCTGCTGGCAGTTATGGGCTTCGCTCTGCGGAGTATGATCGCGGACTACGCCGTGTCCGCCGCACGGGACGATGTGGTCGTCAAGGTCAACGGGATCGTCAAGGACGTGATGGCGGACGAGCGCTTCGGCGGGGACCATCTGGTGGACCTGGCCCACGACGAGGACGGCAACGTTTCGGCGGTGAGCGCCAACGTGCCGGCCATCAATACCCTGTCGGCGGAGGTCCTGTCCCGGGCCGTGGCCGCCACGGAGCAGGGGGTGGCGGCGGTGGAGATACCGCTGGCGAACCTCTTGGGCAGCGCCCTTCTCATGAACCGGGGGCCCTCCGTCACCGTACATGTGACGGTGCTCAGCTCCAGCCGGGCCAGCTTCCGCAGCGAGATCACCAGCGCGGGCATCAACCAGACCCGGCACCAGCTCTTTCTGGACCTGGACATCCAGCTGAGCTGCATGCTCCCCTGGCGGGAGATCGGCGCCTCCGTGCAGACGGAGATCCTGGTGTCGGAGACGGTCATCGTGGGCCAGGTGCCCGGCAGCTATATGAACTTGGAGAGATGAACATGGAATACACGATCGAGGCTTATAACGCGCTTGTGGAGCGGCTTCTGGCCCTTTCTGTGGCCTACTATGACAACGACGCGCCGCTGGTGTCGGACTTTGAGTACGACCGGATGAACAACGAGCTCAAGCGCATGGAGGCGGAGCATCCGGAGTGGATACGGCCCGACTCGCCCACCCAGCATGTGGGCGGCCACGTGAGCGAGGCCTTCGCGCCGGTGGAGCACGCCGTGCCGCTGGAGAGTTTGCAGGACGTGTTCTCCTTTGATGAGGTTGCCTCCTTTGTGGAGAGGATGGACGCCTCGGTGGCCGAGGCCCATGATTATGTGACGGAGCCCAAGATCGACGGCCTGTCCGTGGCGGTGGAGTACCGGAACGGCGTGCTGTATCGGGGCGCGACCCGTGGCAACGGCGCGGTGGGGGAGGACGTGACGGAAAACCTCCGCACCATCCGAAGCCTGCCCAAGACCTTGAAAAACGCGCCGTCCCGCATCATCGTCCGGGGCGAGGTCTACATGTCCCACGAGACGTTCCAGACCCTCAACGCCCAGCGGGAGGTGGAGGGCCAGCCGCTATTGGCCAACCCCCGCAACGCCGCCGCCGGCTCTCTGCGCCAGCAGGACCCGGCCGTCTGCGCCCAGCGGATGCTGGACATCATCTGCTTCAACATCCAGCTGGCCGAGGGCGTGACCTACGAGACCCATTACGAGACATTGGAGGCCATGGCCGCCATGGGCTTTCCCGTGGTGGCCCACACCCTTTGCAAGACCCCTAAAGAGTGCACCGACGCCATCACCGCCATCGGCGAGGGCCGGGAGAACTATCCCTTCGACATCGACGGGGCCGTGGTGAAGCTCAACGGCCTGGCCCAGCGGGAGGTCCTGGGCAGCACCGCCAAATATCCCCGCTGGGCGGTGGCCTATAAGTATCCGCCGGAGAAGAAGCCCAGCCGGGTGGTGGACATCCTCATCCAGGTGGGCCGCACGGGGGTGCTGACCCCCAAGGCGGTCATCGAGCCCATCCGCCTGGCCGGGACCACCGTCACCAATGCCACGCTCCACAATCAGGATTTTATCGAGAACATGGGCGTGAACGTGGGGGACACGGTGCTGGTGCAGAAGGCGGGGGAGATCATCCCCGAGGTGCTGGAGGTAGTCAAAAAGGACAGCGAGGGCGCGTTCCGGTTCCCCACAGTTTGTCCCGCCTGCGGAGCGCCGGTGGTACGGGACGAGGACGGGGTGGCCATTCGCTGCACCGGCGCGGAGTGCCCGGCCCAGCGGCTTCGGAACATCGTTCACTTCGCCTCGAAGGATGCCATGGACATCGACGGCCTGGGTCCGGCGGTGGTGGAGGCTCTGGACAAGGCGGAGCTCATCCGCACGCCGGCGGAGCTCTATTATCTGGAGCCCCAGTCCGTGGCGGCGGTGGAGCGCATGGGGAAGAAGTCCGCGGAAAACCTCATCGCCAATATTGAGGACAGCAAGTCCCGTGGCCTTGCCCGGCTGCTGTGCGCCTTCGGCATCCGGCAGGTGGGCTCCAAGGCGGCCAAGGTCCTGGCCCGGCACTTTGCCACGCTGGACGAGCTGATGGCCGCCACGGAAGAAGAACTGACCGTCATCGACGACGTGGGCCCTATCACGGCCCGGTATATCGTCCAGTGGTTCGCCAGCGAACAGAGCCAGCATCAGATCAGGCTCCTCCGGGAGGCGGGCGTGTCCTTTGCCAGCGCGGAGGAGATCGCTGACGACCGGTTCGCCGGCAAGACCTTCGTCCTCACCGGCGCCCTGGAGCGCTTTACCCGGTCGGAAGCGGAGGAGATCATCGAACGCTTCGGCGGCAAAGCCTCCGGCTCCGTGTCGAAAAAGACCTCCTACGTGCTGGCCGGGGCCAACCCCGGCTCCAAACTCACCAAGGCGGAGACCCTGGGCATCCCGATCATCACCGAGGACGATTTCGCAAAGCTCATTGAGGACTGACTCCCCGGCAGTTATGAACGATTGGTTTACGATCGAGCAGATCGACGCGGATACCTACGCGATCAGCGAGTATAAGCATTGGGAGCAAACGCATTGCTACCTGGTCTGTGGAACAGACAGGGCAGTATTGATCGATACCGGCCTGGGCGTCGCCAACATTTGGGAAGTGGTGGGCAGACTTACCGCGCTCCCTGTCATGGCTGTCACCACCCATGTCCATTGGAACCACATCGGCGGACACAAGTACTTTGACAGTGTTGCGGTTCATAACGCTGAGAAGGATTGGCTTTCTGTTAAGTTTCCAATACCATTGTCAGTGGTCAAGAGCAATCTGATGTGGGAGCCTTGCGAGTTTCCATGCGGTTTTTCTATTGATGACTATGAGATTTTCAGGGTGCGCCGCAAAGAATTTTGCATGATGGGGATCGTCTGGACCTGGGTAACAGGCAGTTAACAGTCATTCATACGCCCGGACACTCTCCCGGTCACTGCTGCTTCTATGAGCCGGAAAAAAAGTATTTGTATTGCTAGTAGCAAAGACAACCACTAGCTATGCTAGTGGGGAAAAAGAGCTTCTAGCGAGGAAAGAAGTAGACAAGAA
>CANPXZ010000003.1 GCA_947587485.1 uncultured Oscillospiraceae bacterium
CTCTTTGACATAGCGGAACAGAGGGTGGGGCCGGGTAAAGTGCAGGGCGTTCCAGCCGATGTGGGGGACCTTGTACCCGGCGGGCACCACCGGCGTCATATCCACCACGTCCCCGGCGATCAGGCCGAGACCGGGGTGTTCGCCGAACTCAAGGCTTCTGTCGAACAGCAGCTGCATCCCCAGGCAGATGCCCAGGATGTACTTGCCCTTTTCGGCCTGCTCCAGAAGGACCCGGTCCAGGCCCGCGGCCCGCAGCTTATCCGCAGCGTCGCCGAAGGCACCCACCCCGGGGAGGATGAGCCTGTCGGCCCGGTCGATGACCCTTTCGTCGGCGGTGACGACGGCCTCCGCCCCCACGGCCTCCAGGGAGCGCCGGAGGGAGAACAGGTTGCCCACCCCGTAGTCGATGACGTCGACCATCAGAGCACGCCCTTCGTGGAGGGCACGGCCCCGGCGTTGGACGGGTCCATGCTCACGGCCTGGGCCATGGCCCGGCCAAAGCCCTTGAAGGCGGCCTCCAGGATGTGGTGGGTGTTGGTCCCGTCCAGCTGCCGCAGGTGCAGCGTGATATTGGCGGCGCGGGCAAAGGCGGTGAAAAATTCCTCCGCCAGCTCCGTGTCAAAGTCCCCCACCCGGGGAGAGGGCAGCTGGAACTGCCAGCGCAGACAGCTCCGGCCGGAGACGTCCACGGCGCAGAGCGCCAGCGCCTCGTCCATGGGCAGCAGGATGTGGCCGTAGCGGCGGATGCCCCGCTTGTCCCCCAATGCCCGGGCGAAGGCCGCGCCCAGGGCGATGCCTATGTCCTCCGTGGTGTGGTGGCCGTCCACATAGGTGTCCCCCCGGCAGCTCACGGCCAGGTCGAACCGGCCGTGGGCGGCGAACAGGGTCAGCATGTGGTCCAAAAAGCCGATGCCGGTTTGTATCTCCGCCTTACCCGTGCCGTCCAGGCAAAGGCTCAGGCGGATGTCGGTCTCGGCGGTCTTGCGTTCTATGACGGCGCTGCGCATAGTCAGGCACCCCTTTCGTCGTTCAGTATGGTCTTCAGCGCGGCCAGCAGCGCGTCCATCTGCTCCCGGCTGCCTACGGTGATGCGAAGCCAGTCCCGGATGCGGGGCTTGTCGAACCAACGGACCAGCACGCCCCGGTCCTTCAGCGCCCTGTACAGGACCTGTCCCGACGCGGCGGGATGGGCCGCGAAGAGGAAGTTTGCCTTGGAGGGGAGCACCCGAAAACCCATGGTCTCCAGGGCCCCGGCGGTATACGCCCGGTTCTCCCCGATCCGGCGGCAGTTTGTCAGGGTGTAGTCCTGGGAGGCGATGGCGGCGATGCCGGCGGCCTGGGTCATGCGGTTGACGTTGTAGGGATTGGTGGAGAACTTGACGGTGTTCAGACCCGAGATGAGAGTGGGACTGCCCAGGGCGAAGCCAAGCCGGGCCCCGGCCAGGGAGCGGGACTTGGAAAAGGTCTGCACAACCAGGAGGTTTTCGTATTTTCCGATGAGCGGCACGCAGCTGTCAGCGCCGAAGTCCACATACGCCTCGTCCACGAGCACCACATTGTCCGGGTTGGAGAGAAGGATCTTCTCGATCTCCGCCGGGGCCAGGGCCAGGCCGGTGGGGGCGTTGGGGTTGGCCAGGACGACGGTCTCGCCCAGGCCGCAATAATCGGCCGGGTCCAGGGAGAAGTCCTCCCGGAGGGGAATGATGTGCGCCGGCGTGCCGGTCACGGCGGCGAACACGGGGTAGAAGCCGTAGGTGATATCCGCGAAGGCCATGGGCCGCGCCGGACCGCAAAAGGCGGTGAAGGCAAAATACAGCGCCTCGTCCGAGCCGTTGACCGGCAGGACGTTCTCCGGGTCCAGGCCGTAGAGCGCCGCCGCGGCGGCCCGCAGCTCGGTGCACGCCGGGTCGCAGTACAGGTTGAGCCCTCCCGCCTCCGCCTCCACGGCCCGCAGCACCGCCGGGGCCGGGGGGAAGGGGGACTCGTTGGTGTTCAGCTTCACGTACCGCATGTCCCGGGGCTGCTCGCCGGGCACGTATGGCTCCAGGGCGGCGAGCTTATCGCTGAAAAATCCGCTCATGACACGACCTCCCTGTCGAACCGCACCAGCGCGGAGCGGGCGTGGGCCTCCAGACCCTCCGCCCGGGCGAACAGGGCGATGTCGCCGCTGACGGCGGCCAGGGCCTCCCGGGTGAAGCGGGTGTACTGGGTCCGCTTGATGAAGTCCTCCACGCCCAGAGGGCTGGAGAACCGGGCCGCGCCGCAGGTGGGCAGGGTGTGGTTGGGCCCCGCCAGATAGTCCCCCAGGGCCTCGGGGGTGTGTTTGCCCAGAAACACCGAGCCGGCGTTTCGCACCAGGTCCAGCAGCGGCATGGGATCGTCCACGCACAGCTCCAGATGCTCCGGGGCCAGGGCGTTGGCCGCCCGGACCGCCCCGGCCAGGTCGTCCGTGACGATGATCTTCCCGTTGGCCTCCACGGACGAGCGGGCGATGTCCGCCCGGGGCAGGAGGGCCAGCTGCCGGTCCGTCTCCGCGCTGACGGCCTGGGCCAGCGCCTCGCTGTCGGTGATGAGCACGGCGGAGGCCAGCACATCGTGCTCCGCCTGGCTGAGAAGGTCCGCCGCCACGGTGGCGGGGTCGTTGGCGGCGTCCGCCACCACCAATATCTCGCTGGGACCGGCGATCATGTCGATGTCCACCCGGCCGAACACCTGCCGCTTGGCCTCGGCCACGTAGGCGCTGCCGGGTCCCACGATCTTGTCCACCCTGGGCACGCTCTCGGTGCCATAGGCCAGGGCGGCCACGCCCTGGGCCCCGCCGGTGCGAAATACCCGGTCCACCCCGGCGATCCGGGCCGCCGCCAGAATGGCGTCGGGCTGCCGCCCGTCCGGTCCGGGCGGGGAGATCATCACAAGCTCACCGCATCCGGCGATCTTGGCCGGGATGGCGGTCATCAGCACCGTGGAGGGATAGGCCGCCGTGCGGCCGGGCACGCACAGTCCCACCCGCTCGATGGCCGTGACCTTCACCCCCAGCACCGTGCCGTCCGGCCGGTCGATCTGAAAGCCCCGGGGCATCTGGCGGGCGTGAAAGGCCCGGATGTTCTCCGCCGCCGTCTCCATCACCCGGATGAGCTCCGGGTCCGTGCGGGCGTACGCCCGGTCGATCTCCTCCCGGGACACCTCCAGGGTCCGCAGCTCCGCCCCGTCGAACCGGCGGGCGTATTCCAGCAGCGCCGCGTCGCCCCGTTCGGCCACGTCCGCGATGATGGCCCGCACCGCCTCCGATACGCCGGAGGTCTCCACGGTGCGGATGAGAAGGTCCTCCAGGGGGACCTGTCCGTAGCGGTAAATCTTCATTTGCCGTGCTCCTGTTCTCTGATGGCCGCGACGCGCCGGCACAGGGTGTCGATGCGCCCGCCCACGAATTTGAAACGGGCCTTGTTGGCGATGAGTCTGGCGCTGATGGGGGCCACCTCCGCCAGGGGGGCCAGACCGTTTTCCAGCAGAGTCTTGCCCGTCTCCACGATGTCCACGATCACGTCCGAGAGCCCCACGATGGGGGCAAGCTCTATGGAGCCGTTCAGGCGGATGATGTCGATGGGCCGGCTCTGGGCGGCGTAATAGTCCCGGGTGATATTGGGGAACTTCGTCGCCACCCGCAGCGTGCGGGCGCCGTCGTCCCGGAACCCGGCAAAGCCCGCCACGCACATGCGGCATTTGCCAAGCCCCAGGTCCAGCAACTCGTACACGTCGGGCGTATACTCCATCAGGATGTCCTTGCCGGCCACGCCGATGTCCGCCGAGCCCCGCTCCACATAGATGGCCACGTCCGAGGGCTTGGCCCAGAAATACCGGACCCCGGCGGCCTCGTTTTCAAAGATCAGCTTCCGGTTGGGCTCCAGCAGCGCCGGGCAGTCGTACCCGGCGGCCCGGAACAGATCATATACTTTTTCTCCCAGACGCCCCTTCGGCAGGGCGATGTTCAGCATCTCCATGGTCACGTCGCCTCTCTGCCGTCCGGGCGGATACACCGGCCATAGGTGACGGCGGTCCGGCCGGCCAGCTGGGTCCGCACGGTCCTGCCCTGGGCGACCTCCGCCTGGACGGCGGCGATCACGGCGGCCGGGTCGTCGCCGGGCTCGTATACCAGCAGCGTGTCCACGTCCCGGTCGGCGGGCTGGGTCAGAAACCGCTCCAGCTCGTTCAGATACACCGCGAAGCCGATGGCGCCGCCCCGCTTGCCCATCCGGTGGATGAGACTGTCGTACCGCCCGCCGGTCAGCACCGGCGCTGCCACCCCGTCCACATAGCCCCGGAAGAGCAGGCCGTTATAATAGTCCGTGTCGTTGATGAGGGACAGATCGACGGATGCATTACAGGGTCCGAACAGCTCCAGCAGGCCGGTGAGCTGATCCAGTTCTGCGGCGGCCTGTCTTGCGGCGGGCGGCAGAGGCAGGCTCAGCAGCTCCTCCACGGCCGGCCGGGCCGGGCCGGAAAGACGGCACAGCCGCTCCAGCAGCGCGGCGTCCGCTCCGTCCACGCCGGCCCCGGCGCAGACTGAGGCAAGATCGTGGGCGTTTTTCGCCTCAAAGGCGGCCAGGATCGCCTCCGCTGCCCCGGCGGGCGCCGCCAGACAGTCCAGCACGCCGGTCAGCACGCCCATGTGGGACAGCTCCAGCACGTACCGGGGACTGACCGCCTCCAGGGACCGGGCCGCCAGCATCAGCACCTCTCCCATGGCATACAGGTCTACCGTCCCCAGCATCTCCAGGCCGGCCTGCATGATCTCCTGGAAGCCGCCGCCACCGCGCGGCACCCGGTACACGTTCTCCGTGTACCAGACCTTCCGGGTCCGGTCGTCGTCCCGGGTGTTGTTGATGATGGACAGGGTGATGTCCGGCTTCAGGGCCATGAGCCGGCCGTTGGTGTCGCTGAAGGTCAGGATGTGGGGGCTGGCGAGGAAGCGCTTATTGCGGGCGTACAGGTCATACTCCTCGAACTTGCTGACCCGGTACTGCTTGAAGCCGTAGCGCTGGTATAGCTCCCGCAGCCGGGCGGCCAGCCGCTCGGTTGGGGGGATGGTGTCGGTCATGTCGTCTCCTCCTTCCCGTTCAGCCGGTCCAGAATGAGCGCATAGCCGCCCGCGCCGTAATCCAGACTGCGCTTGACCCGGCTGATGGTGGCGGAGCTGGCCCCGGTGCCGGAGGCGGTGCTCTGGTAGGACCGCCCCTTCGCCAGCATGCGGGCCACGGCCAGCCGCTGGGCGATGGACTGTATCTCCCGGACCGTGCAGAGATCCTCAAAATACCGATAGCACTCGTCTACATCCCGTAGCGCGAGAATGGAGCGGAACAGCTGGTCGGTCTCATCGTTTCTTGGCAGCGCCATGGCAAAACCTCCACGTCACAGATGCTTCACTATGCTATCACGCTAAAGCGATAAAGTCAATGGCCGTTTGCGCTTTCCGCCGCCAAATCCGCAGGATCGGCCGGCGCGTGTTTTGTGCATCCTGACAGCCAGACGGGCGCGGCCGCATCCGCCGGGCGGGCGCCTGCGTATCCCGGGACAGCCTCAGGGACGTCATCCGGAACGCCCGGGACGTGTGCATGAGGATCTGAGCGAAGCTCTATAAAACGATGCCCCCTGCCGCAGTCATTTCTCTGCGGCAGGGGGTATTGCTGTCTTTTGATCTTTATTTCGCGCTGGCCACCAGGTCCTCGCCGATGCGGTACACGTCGCCGGCGCCCACGGTCAGCACCAGGTCCCCGGGCTGTACGCTGGCCCGGAGGATGGTCTCGATCTCGTCGAAGGTGGGCCGGAAGATGCTGTTGGGGATCTGCTTGGCCAGGTCCGCCGAGGAGATGCCCAGGATGTTGGTCTCCCGGGCGGCGTAGATCTCCGCCAGGATGGTCAGGTCGGGCCGCTTGAGCTGCTTGACGAAATCGTCGAACAGGGCGTTGGTGCGGGAATAGGTGTGGGGCTGGAAGATCACCACGACACGCTTGTAGCCCAAAGGCTCCACCGCGTCCAGCAGGGCGCACAGCTCCCCGGGATGGTGGGCGTAGTCGTCGTACACGTCCGCGCCGTTGTACTTGCCCTTGAACTCAAAGCGCCGGTTGGCCCCCCGGAAGCCCGCCAGGCCGTAGGTCACGGCGGTGGGGGACGCGCCCAGGAGCATGGTGGCGGCGGCCGCCGCCAGGGCGTTTTTCACGTTGTGGATGCCGGGGACCTGCAGATGAAGATGCGTGAAGAACTTGCCGTCGCGCAGGATGTCGAAATCCGTCTGGGCCCCCCGGCTGACGATGTTCACCGCCTGCACGTCCGCCTCCGGGCTCAGGCCGAAGGTGACGATGGGCCGGTCCAGCCCCGCCAGGGCCGCCATGGTGTTGGCGTCGTCCAGGTTGGCAACGACGACGCCGTCGGCGGGCACCAGCCGGGCGAATTTCCGGAAGGAGGTCTTCACGGCCTCCAGGTCGGCGAAGTAGTCCAGATGGTCCGCGTCGATGTCCAATATGACGGCGACGGTGGGGAAGAAGGCCAGAAAGCTGTCGTAGTACTCGCAGCTCTCCATCACGATGGTGTCCCCCGCGCCCACCCGGTGGCCCGCCTGGAGCAAGGGGAGAGTGCCGCCGATCATGACGGTGGGGTCCTTTTCCGCCGCCATGAGGATGTGGGTGCACATGGAGGTGGTGGTGGTCTTGCCGTGGGTGCCGGCGATGCACAGGGCGTTTTTGTACCGCTTCATGAGCGCGCCCCAGGCCTGGGTCCGCTCGAACACGGGGATGCCCATCTCCCGGGCGGCGCGGATCTCCGGGTTCTCGTCCCGGACGGCGGCGGTGCGGACCACGAAGTCGTACCCGGCGTTTATGTTCCCGGCGTTGTGGCCGATGTTCACCCGGATGCCGATGCTCTCCAGGTGGGCCACCTTGTCGCTGCGCTGCATGTCGCTGCCGGTGATGACGAGCCCCTCCCCGTGGAGGACCTCCGCCAGAGGCGACATGGACACGCCGCCGATGCCGATGAGATAGCCCCGTTTGCCCGGGACCAGGTATTCGTCAAATGTTGCTGTCATCATTCATACCCCAATATGTTGTATGTGCGGGAGGACGCGGCTATGCGTCAACATGATTATATTCTCTCCCCGGGCATTTTACAAGGGATTTTTGCGCAAGGCAAAGCCCGGCTCCCGCCGGGCTTGCTTCATACCGCTGCGATGTGTCAGGGCTGGCTGCCGGGAGCGGGCGTCTCGGGAGCGGAGGCGGGCGGAGCGTAATAGGCCCCGGGCGCGGCGGGCTCCGGCTGCTGGGCTGCCGCTGCGGCTGCGGCGGAAGCGGCGGCTTCCTGCTTGGACGCGGTGTGGTTGCGCACGGCGATCAGCGTCATGGTGATCACGTCCAGGACGGCGTTGACGATGAAGCCCACGCCCAAGATCAGCATGGCGCTGAGGAAATCCCCGTCGCCGATGTGGATGCGCACGCCCAGGTCGTCCACCAGGCCGGCGGCGGTCAGCACGCCCAGCGCCAGGCCCAGCAGGCTGGTGAACAGGCCCAGCCACCAGGCGTCGAACCGCATCCGGGCCAGGTCCAGGGTGTACTGGAGCTTCAAAACGCCGTCCACCGCCATCAGGATGCCCAGGGCGGTGACGATGAGCCGCAGGGTGATGCTCAGCCCGGCGGCGTCGGGGCGGAAGCTGGCGACGATCACGTAGACGCCAACGGCCAGCATCACCAGGCCCGCGGCGAATTCGGACCGGTAGATGCCGCTGACGGGCTTGCGCAGGAAGTAGATGACGGTGTATACCAGGCCGATGGCGCAGATCAGCCCGCCGATCACGTAGCCGCTGTAGTCCCGGACAAAGTAGGGCGCGGCCAGAAAGACCACTCCCAGGATCAGGCACAGCGCCGCCGTAACGGCGAGATTGCGGATGGGGTTCGTCAGGATGCCGCTTTTCTTCGCGGACTGTCCGTTGTCGGCTTCGGTGGATCTTTTGGCCATGAGGATCGTCCTTTCCTCGCGGGCTGTCTCGTTTCCCGGCCCGCAGAATATTCGTCTTTATTTTATCATATTCGCCGGGATGTTGTAAAGACAATTGTTGGAGCGCCGCCGGATTGGAAACAGATGCCGGAATTATAAACAAATTGTGAAAGTTCGGCGGCGGCGGTTGCCGGGCGCGCGGGTATTGTGATATGATTTGCGTGGCTTTTTATATTGTACGAGACCATTTCAGATAAGAGGTATCCTCCCTATGTCCAAGTTCAGCGTAAAAAAGCCCCTGACCGTGTTCGTGGCCGTGCTGGCGGTCATTATTTTGGGCGTTGTGGCCTTCACCAGGATGACCCCGGACCTGCTGCCCAACATGGATTTCCCCTACGTGATGATCATGACCACCTATCCGGGCCAGAGCCCGGAGATCGTGGAGGAGGAGATCACCCGCCCCCTGGAGCAGTCCATGGCCACGTTGGAGCACATCAAGGAGCTGACATCCACCTCTCAGGAGAACTATTCCCTTCTGGTGCTGGAGTTTGAGGAATCGGTGAACATGGACACCGTGGGCGTGGACATCCAGCAGGAGATCAGCGCTCTGCAGGGGACATGGGACGACGCCGTGGGCACGCCCTATGTGCTGAAGATCAACCCCTCCGTGCTGCCCATCGCCATCGCCGCCGTGTCCAAGGACGATATGGACATCACGGAGCTGTCCGACTTTCTGGACGAGACCATCGTGCCCAAGCTGGAGGGCGTCACGGGCGTGGCCAGCGTGAGCACCAGCGGGTCCATCTACCGGCAGGTGCACGTGGTCATCAGCCAGGAGAAGATCGACGATGTCAACGCCCGCATGGCCGAGAGCGTGGACAGCCGGCTGGCGGACGCGAAGAAAGAGCTGGAGGACACGAAAAAGGAGCTGGAGGACGCCCAGAAGGAGCTGGAGGACGCCCAGGAGGAACTGGACAGCGGCAAGGAGACCCTGGTGGGGTCCACCAGCTCCGCCCAGACCCAGCTCAGCGGCCAGCAGATGGAGCTCATCAAGGGCCGGGAGGAGATCCAGCAGCGGCTGGCGGAACTGCAACAGACCAAGGCTACCCTGGCCAGCGCCGTCTCCCAGCTGGAGCAGGCCCAGGCCAGCTATGAGCAGCTGGACGGCGCCGTCTCCCAGCTGACCGACGGCATCGCCAAGATCGACGAGCTGACGGCGGGACTGGCGGAGGCGAAGAGCCAGCGGGAGACGCTGGTCGGCCAGATCGCCCAGCTGGAGCAGCAGATCGCCGCCCTGAGCGCCATGCTGCCCACGGGCCCCGCCGGAGGGACGGACGCGCCCCAGGAGCCCGGGACGGAGTTGCCGCCCGCAGATACGCAGCCGCCTGCGGAAGATGTGCAGCCGCCCGCTGAGGATACGCAGCCGCCCGCTGAGGATACGCAGCCGCCCGCCGGGGACGCGCAGCCCCAGGCAGAGGACGCGCAGCCGGCTGAAGGAGAGATCCCGCCGGAGGCCGCCCCGCCGGAGGCGTCCATGACGGCTGAGACAAAGAACGCGCCGGACATCCAGGACCCGGCGGCGCAGCTTGCCCAGATGCAGGCCCAGCTGGCCGCGGCCCAGGGCGCGCTGGCCGCGCTGGACGCCCAGATCGCCGTGCTGGAGCCCCAGGCGGCGACGGCGGACGCCCAGCGGGAGACCCTGCAGACCCAGCTGACCACGGCCCAGAACGGCATCGCCGCCCTGGACAGCCAGCTGGCCGCCCAGGGGCTGGACAGGGCCGGCCTTCCGGCCAAGATCAAGGAGCTGAAGGCCAACCAGCAGCAGGTGGACGACGGCATCGGGCAGTTGAACGACACCCTGGAGCAGCTGGACAGCGGCGCGATCCAGCTCAGCCAGGCCATGGGGGCCCTGACCAGCGGCCAGTCCGAAGGGCTGCTGCAGCTGGCCGACGCGGCCGCTCAGATCACCATCAACTCCGCCTCGGTCCAGTCCGGCCTGGAGCAGGTGGACTCCGGCCTGGAGCAGCTGGAGGACTCCCGGGCCGACGCCCTGGAGCAGGCGGACATCTCCGGCAGCATCACCATGGAGACCGTGGCCCAGATACTGGGCGCGCAGAACTTCGCCATGCCCGCCGGGTACATCCAGCAGGAGGGGATCAGCTACATGGTCTCCGTGGGCGACGAGCTGACCGACCTGGATGAACTGAAGGGACTGCTGCTGTTCGACACGGGCGAGGACGCCATCGGGCCGGTGTATCTGGAGGACGTGGCGGACGTGTTCATCACGGACAACTCCGACTCCGTTTACGCCAAGCTCAACGGCTCGGACGGCATCATGCTCACCTTCGACAAGCAGTCCAACGCCGCCACCGCCGAAGTCAGCGACGCTCTGCGGGCCCGGTTCGACGAGCTGGAGGAACAGTATCCCGGCCTGGAATTCGTCTTTTTGATGGACCAGGGGGATTATATCTACCTGATCGTGGACTCCATCATGTCCAGCCTTCTCACCGGCGCGCTGTTCTCCATCCTGATCCTGTTCCTGTTTTTGCGGGACCTGCGGCCCACGGTGATCACGCTGGTGGCCATCCCGGTGAGCGTCATCTTCGCGTTCGTGCTGATGTACTTCTCCGGCGTGACATTGAACATGATCTCCCTGTCGGGCCTGGCCGTGGCGGTGGGCATGCTGGTGGACAACTCCATCGTGGTCATCGAGAACATCTACCGTCTGCGCTCCAAGGGGGCCACGGCGGTGCAGGCGGCGGTGGCCGGGGCCCGGCAGGTGGCCGGGGCCATCACCTCCTCCACCCTGACCACGGTGTGCGTATTTTTGCCCATCGTGTTCGTGGAGGGCATCACGAGGCAGCTCTTCACGGACCTGGCCCTGACCATGACCTACGCCCTGATGGCCAGCCTGGTCATCGCCCTGACCCTGGTGCCCGCCATGGCCAAGGGCATGCTCCGGGACACGAAGCGGAAAAAGTACGGCCAGAGCCAGAAGGGCGAGGGGGCCTTCTACCGGGGCTACCGGAAGATCGCCATGTGGAATTTGCGGCATAAGTGGGTGACGCTGCTGCTGGCCATCGCTCTGCTGGGCGCCACCGGCTGGATGGCTCTGCAGAAGGGCTTCAGCTTCATGCCGGAGATCGACATGAATATGGTCAACGTCACCATCTCCATGCCCGAGGACGCCACCCGGGAGGAGGCGGTGGAGCTGGCGGACCAGGCCCTGGAGAGGATCGAGAAGCTTCCCAACGCCGAGTACGTGGGCGCCATGATGGGCACCGGCTCCGTCACCGGCATGGTGGGCGGAGGCGGCGGGAGCGAGTATGACGTGACCGTGTACGTGGGCCTTCCCGAGGGCGACTCCGGCGCGGAGGCCGGCCGGTGGATCGCGGACCAGTGCGCGGATATGCCCTGCCAGGTCCGCTACGACTCCGCCATGATGGATATGAGCATGCTCACCGGCAGCGGCGTGACCGTCAACCTGTACGGGGAGGATATGACCGATCTGCAGACCGCCGCGAAGGATGTGGCGGACGTCATCGCCGGCGTGGAGGGCGTGGACCAGGTGGACGACGGCCTGGAGCAGGCCCAGACCGCCTACCACGTGACCGTGGACCGGAACGCCGCCATGAAGAAGGGATACACCGTGGCCCAGCTCTATATGGAGCTGGCGACGGCCCTGACCACCTCCACCACCGCCATGGATATGGACATGGACTCCATCAGCGCCGACGTGATCGTGGAGACGGGCGGCGGCGTGAGTCTGGAGGAGCTGGAGGATCACGCCTTCACCGCCACCGACGCTCAGGGCAATACCTCCGAATTCAAACTGCGGGACGTGGCGGAGGTGGAGCCCACCGTGAGCCTGGCCACCATCAACCGCCTGGAGCAGCGGCGCTACCTGGCCGTGACCGCCTCCCTGGCCGAGGGCTACAACATCACCCGGGTCACCTCCGCCGTGGCGGAGGCCATGGAGGACGCGGAGCTGCCCGAAGGCGTGACCTACGAGTTCGCCGGCGAGAACGAGACCATCATGGACGCGGTGGAGGATATGATGCTGATGCTGGCCATCGGCGTGGTGCTGGTGTACTTCATCATGGTGGCCCAGTTCCAGAGCCTGAAGAGCCCCTTCATCGTCATGTTCACCATCCCCCTGGCCTTCACCGGCGGCTTCGCGGCGCTGCTGCTGTTCCATATGGACATCAGCATCGTGTCCCTGATCGGCTTCGTGATGCTGGTGGGCATCATCGTGAACAACGGCATCGTGCTGGTGGATTATGTCAACCAACTCCGGGCCAACGGCATGGAGCGGCGGGAGGCCCTGGTGGAGGCGGGCGTGACCCGTATGCGGCCTATCTTCATGACCAGCCTGACCACCATCCTGGGCCTGATCGTCATGGCCCTGGGCAAGAACGTGGGCACCAGTCTCATGCAGCCCGTGGCGGTGGTGTGCATCGGCGGACTGCTGTACGCCACCATCATGACCCTGTTCGTGGTGCCGGCCATCTACGACATGATGAACCGGAAGGAACTGGTGGTCATCCGAGACGAGGACGTGGAATTCAACGAGATGTGACCGATTTTATCCTTCGGACCCTGTCCGCCCCTTGGGGCGGGCAGGGCCTTTTATATTATGTTGACTTTACCGTGGTTATTTTCCCGCTGTTACAGGTTACGACGGGATACGATGCCGTCTGGCTGTATAATTATGTCAACATACTGTCACGGAGGGACGATCATGGCGGCACGGACGAGGCAAATGGGATGGGGAACGGCCTGGACGGACATGTTCCGGCGGCGGCCCGCGCTGCGGGAGGGGCTGGTCCACGGGGGATATTTTCTGCTGGGCCTTGGCCTGGGCGCGGGGCGGCTGTTCGGGGGCGCGGGGCCCTTCGGCGTGGCTGCGGCTGCGGCGGCGGGAGCGGACCTGCGGGGATTTTTGTGCCTGCTGGGCACGGCGCTGGGCTATCTCTTCGCCGGGGGCCTGTTCCCCGGCATCCGTTACATCGCGGCGGCCTTTCTCGTCTTCACCCTGGGCTTTCTCACCCAGTCCATGGCTCTGCGGCGGCAGCGGTGGTTCATGCCCATGGCGGCGGCAGCGGCGGCGGCCCTCACCGGGTCCCTGTACGGCCAGGGCACGCTGGGGGGCGTCCCGGGGCCGGTGCGGATCTTCCTGGAGGTGGTGCTGTCCGGGGGCTGCGCCTATTTCTTCGGCCTGGTCCTGGACAAGGAGGAGGCGGTCACGGAGGCGGCGGAGCTGCGCCGGGCGGTCAGCACGGCGGTGCTGGCGGGCTGCGCGCTGATGGGCCTGGCCGGCATTCGGGTCTTCGGCATGGTCAGCGTGGGCAGGACCCTGTGCGTCATGGCGGTGATGGCGGCGGGCTTTTGCGGCGGGATGCTGCCGGGCTGCGCGGCGGGGTGCGCCATGGGCCTGGCCATGGACATGACGGGCAAGGCCGCGCTCTTTTACGGGGCGGCCTATCCCCTGGCGGGGCTGGCGGCGGGGAGCCTGTGCCGGTACGGGCGGCTGACCTTCTCCGTGAGCTTCTGCGCGGCCAACGCGGTGGCGGTGCTGCTGGCCTGGAGCGGGGAGCAGCACATCCCGGCGCTGTACGAGTGCTTTGCCGGGTCGGTGCTGTTCATGCTCCTGCCCCAGAGCTGCCTGACGCCGGTGGGGTCGCTGCTCCGGTCGGGCCGGGGGCAGGGGGAGACGGCCTTCCGGCTCTATCAGGCCCGGCGGCTGGAGCACCTGAGCCAGGGGTTCCGGCGGCTTTATGAGTGCGCGTCCCGGCCGGAGCCGGACCGGCCCGCCCGGGGCGAGGCGGGGGCGGTGCTGGACCGGGCGGCGGACACGGTGTGCCGGACATGCCCGGAGCGGGAGCAGTGCTGGAAAAAGGACGGCTCCGAGACGGCCAGGGCCCTGGCGCCGATGCTGGAGGGCGTCATGGGCAAAGGGAGCGTGACCGCCGGGGACCTGCCGGAGGCGTTCCGGCAGCGGTGCGGCCGGGCGGAGGCCTTCGCCGGGGCGGTGAACGGAGAGCTGCGGGGCCTTCGGTACCGGCGGCAGTACCGGGCCCGGCTGAAGGAGGGCCGGGCAGCGGCCTACGGCCAATTCATGGACATGGCGGAGGTCATGGAGCAGGCCGCCAGGGAGATGAGCGGCGCGGCGGGGCCCGATCCGGCGGCGGAGCGGCGGCTGATCCGGTATCTGCGGGCCCGGGAGCTGGACGGGGCCTGCTCCGTGTTCCGGGACGGCCGGGGCCGGCTGCACGCGGTGCTGGAGGGGGCCGGTATCGAGGCCCTGGGGGAGGAGCCGGACTATCTGGAGCGGCTGAGCGAGACCATCGGCGTGCGGCTGTGCCGGGTGGGCGGGTCCGAGCCCGGGCGGATGACGCTGCGGCAGGCGGAGCCCCTGGCGGTGTCCGTGGGCATCGCGTCCATGAAAAAGGAGGGGGAGAGCGTCTCCGGGGACCGGGGGACCTACTTCAAAACCGACAGCGGGCTTTTGTGCGTGATCCTCTCCGACGGCATGGGCACCGGCCAGGACGCGGCCCGGGAGAGCGTGGCGGCGGTGGAGATATTGGAGGAGCTTTTGAAGGCGGGCATGGAGCCCGGGTGCGCCATGCGGCTTTTGAACAGCGCCGCCATGCTGAAAAACGGCGAGGACTGGGGCTACGCCACCGTGGACCTTTGCTGCATCGACCTGTTCACCGGGGACACGAGGTTTTATAAGTACGGCGCGGCCCCCAGCTATATCAAGACGGGCCGGGCCATCCGGCGGGTGAAGTGTACCTCCCTGGCCGCCGGGATGCTGGCGGGGGAGGGCTCCGCCCCGGACATGGTGCGCATGCGCCTGCGGCCGGGCAACGTGGCGCTGATCGCCTCCGACGGGGTCCTGGCGGAGCGCAACGACCAGTGGCTGCGGGACATCCTGGCCTCCGCCGACAGCGTGGAGACGAAGCTGCTGGCCAAGACGGCTCTGCGGGCCGCGGTGCTGCGCTTCGGCAACGCCGACGACATGACGGCCCTGGCCATCCGGGTGGAGGAGCGGAAATGAGCCCGGGTAGGCTGAGATCTTCCGGAAAAGGGCTGGCGCGGCTGCATAAGAAAGGGAAAGTCCGGTTACACTGGAAGCATCGGGAAACGGGGGAGGCGGCCGCGATGGTGAAAGGAACGAACCGGCGGGTGGTGATCGTGCGATCTCCCGATCCGCGGATATTCGAGGAGGCCATCTTCGTGATCCGGGAGGACCTGTTCCGCCGGGAGGACAGCGCCGACGCGGTCCTCCGGGAGGCCAGGCAGGCGGCCAACGCCTACCTTCGGGGGACAGGGAACCCCCGCCGGACGGGGCGGTTTCCCCGGCTGAGGGCGTCGGTGTACGCGGGCCTTGGCGCGGCGGCGGCCGGCATCGCGTGGCTGGCCTTCCGGCTGGTGGGCGTGTAAGGGACGCAAACCCGGTAAAAATCAACAGTTTCCCCTAAGAACGCCACAGGCGGTCTTAGGGGTTTTTGCCGTTGCTTTTGCAGACGGCCGGTGATAAAATTTCTCCATGGATATCACGATCGTTATTGACCAGATGGTCATGATGATGATCATGCTCTGCGTGGGCGTGATCGGCGCCAGGACCGGCGTGGTGGACGCGGAGACGAACCGCCGTCTCTCCCGGTTCGCCATGGCCATCCCCCAGAGCGCCATCATCCTGGCCAGCGCCATGAACATGGGGCAG
This sequence comes from uncultured Oscillospiraceae bacterium, assembly GCA_947587485.1. Classification (GTDB taxonomy): domain Bacteria; phylum Bacillota; class Clostridia; order Oscillospirales; family Oscillospiraceae; genus CAJOIG01. The sequence goes on from CANPXZ010000003.1 coordinate 15,707, forward strand.
CACCCGGCTCCCGGGCGTATCCTGCTGCTGCTGGGCGTGGGGGCCGTGATGCACGTGCTGCTGCTGGCGGTGTGCATTGGGATCACCAGGGTCTTCCGGGTCCGTGCCGGGGACCGGGGCCTGTACGCGTTTCTGGGCACCTTCGGCAACATCGCCTTCATGGGCTACCCCATCCTGCGGGCCCTGTACGGCAGCGACGCGGTGTTCTACGCGTCCCTGCTATCGGTCAGCTTCAACCTGTTGGCCTTCACCGTAGGCATCCGGCTGCTGGGCGGCCGGGAGGAGCGGTTCGACTGGCGGCGGATGATCAGTCCCGCCCTGGCGGCGTCGCTGGCGGCGGTGGTGATGATCTTCCTGCCGGTGCGCTGGCCTGAGCCGGTGAAGCAGGCCGCCAATTATATGGGCGATATGATCACCCCCCTGTCCATGATCATCATCGGCGCGTCCCTGGGCGACCAGCGGCTGCGGGACGTGTTCGGCTCCTGGCGGGCCTACGCCTTCTCGCCGGTGAAGCTGCTGCTGGCGCCGGCGCTGGTGTGGGCGGTGATGTGGTTCGTTTTGGATGACCCCATGCTCCTGGGCCTGGTGACGGTGGAGGCGGCCATGCCGTCGGCCACGGTGGGCGTCATGCTCTCCATCCAGTATGGGGCAAACGAGCGCCTGGCGTCCCAGACGGTGTTCATCACGACGGTGCTGTCGGTGGTCACGATCCCGCTGACGTGCTGGGTCCTGCTGTGAGATGACGATGGATCTTTACGATTACGATACGCTGCGGCCCTTGCTGCAGCAGGCGGGGTTCCGCTTTTCCAAGGGGAAGGGACAGAATTTCCTCACGGCCGCCTGGGTGCCGGAGCGCATCGCCCGGGCGGCGGACCTGGGCTCTGGCGACGGAGTGGTGGAGATCGGCCCCGGGGTGGGCTGTCTCACCCGGGAGCTGGCCGCCCGGGCCGGCAAGGTGCTGGCTTACGAGGTGGACGCGGCTCTGAAGCCCGTGCTGGCGAAGACCGTGGGGGACCTGGAAAATTTGCAGATCGTCTTTGACGACGTGATGGACCGGGACCTGGCCGCCGACTGCGCGGAGAAGCTGCCCGGGCTGCGGCACTACGTGTGCGCCAACCTGCCCTATTCCATCACCACGCCGGTGCTGACGAAGCTGTACCGGGCCCGGTGCTTTGACCGTATACTGGTGATGGTGCAAAGGGAAGTGGCGCTGCGGATGTGCGCCGGGCCGGGGGAGAAGGACTACGGGGCCTTTTCGCTGCTGACCCGTTGGTACGCCCAGCCGGAGATGCTCTTCACCGTGGGACCGGAGTGCTTCGTGCCCCGGCCGAAGGTGCAAAGCGCCGTGGTCCGGCTGGCCATGCGGACCGCGCCGCCGGTGCAGACGGACGAGGACGCCTTTTTCCGGGTGGTCCGGGCGGCCTTCAATCAGCGGCGCAAGACCCTGGCCAACGCCCTGGAGGGCGTGTGCGGCCGGGATACCGCGGCGGAGGCGATATCTGCCTGCGGGCTGGACAGCCATGTCCGGGGCGAGGCATTGAGCCTGGAGGCCTTTGCCGCGCTTACGAATACGATACAAAATTCTAAGATATAGGGGGAAGACAAAATGGCACTGACATCCAACAAGCATGTATTGGACTGGGTACAGCGGTGCGCGGACCTGTGCAGGCCGGACGAAGTGGTCTGGCTCACCGGCAGCGAGGAGGAGCTGGAGGCCCTGCGGAAGCAGGCCGTGGCGGACGGCACGCTCATCAAGCTCAACGAGGAGAAGCTGCCCGGCTGCTATTATCACCACAGCAATCCCAACGACGTGGCCCGTGTGGAGGGCCGCACCTTCATCTGCTGCGAGAAGCAGGAGGACGCCGGTCCCACCAACAACTGGATGGCCCCTGACGAGATGAAGGCCACCCTGCGCAAGATCTACAATGGCTGCATGGCGGGGCGGAAGATGTACGTGGTGCCCTACTCCATGTCCGTGATGGGCTCGCCCTTCGCCAAGTACGGCTTTGAGCTGACCGACAGCATCTACGTGGTGCTGAACATGGCCATCATGACCCGCATGGGCAAGGAGGTCTACGACCACCTGGGGGACAGCGCCGACTTCATCAAGGGCCTGCACTCCTCGGCGGAGATGGACCCGGAGAAGCGGTACATCGCCCACTTCCCCCAGGAAAATTACATCATGACCGTCAACTCCGCCTACGGCGGCAACGCCTTGCAGGGGAAGAAGTGCTTCGCTCTGCGCATCGCCTCCAACCTGGGCCGGGCCGAGGGGTGGCTGGCCGAGCATATGCTCATCCTGGGCATCGAGAAGCCCAATGGGGAGATCACCTATGTGTGCGCCGCGTTCCCCTCCGCCTGCGGCAAGACGAATCTGGCCATGCTGATCCCGCCGGAGGTCTACCGGAAGAAGGGCTGGAAGTGCTGGACCGTGGGCGACGACATCGCCTGGCTCCGGCCCGGCCCGGACGGGCGGCTGTGGGCCGTGAACCCGGAGAACGGCTTCTTCGGCGTGGCCCCCGGCACCAGCATGAAGTCGAACCCCAATGCCCTGGAAAGCACGAAACAGGGCACCATCTTCACAAACGTGGTCCTGAAGCCCGACGGCACCGTCTGGTGGGAGGGTATGGACAAGAACCCGCCCACGGACGCGGTGGACTGGAAGGGCAACCCCTGGGACCCGGCCAGCGGCGTGAAGGGGGCCCACCCCAACTCCCGCTTTACCGCGCCCGCCAAGAACTGCCCATGCATCAGCCCCAAGTTCGACGATCCCCAGGGCGTGCCCATCTCCGCCATCATCTTCGGCGGCCGCCGGGCCGGCACCGTGCCCCTGGTGTACCAGAGCAAGAGCTGGGCCCACGGCGTGTTCGTGGGGTCCGTCATGGGCTCTGAGAAGACCGCCGCCGCCGAGGGCCAGGTGGGCGAGCTGCGCCGGGACCCCATGGCCATGCTGCCCTTCTGCGGCTACCACATGGCGGACTACTGGCAGCACTGGCTGGACATGGAGTCCAGGATCGCCAACCCGCCCAAGATCTTCAACGTGAACTGGTTCCGGACCGATGACAAGGGCAATTTCCTCTGGCCGGGCTTTGGGGAGAACCTGCGGGCCCTGGAGTGGGTCCTGGGCCGCTGCGACGGCACCGCCGATGCCCAGGAGACGCCCATCGGCTACGTGCCCAAGGCGGAGGACATCTGCCTGGAGGGCCTGGAGGACGAGGTGTCGCCCGAGACGCTCAAAGAGCTTCTGACGGTGGACCCGGCCCAGTGGAAGGCCGAGGTGGCCGACATCAGGACCCATTACGCCAAGTTCGGCGACAAGCTGCCCCATGAGCTTCGGGACTGCCTGACGGCGCTGGAGAGCTGGGTCGGCTGAAAAATCACAGAAAATGCGAAAATTTGATTGACATTTGCCCAAACATGTGTTATTTTAATTGGGCGCTTGAGAGAGCGCCCAACATATGCGCGAGTGGTGGAATTGGCAGACTCGCTAGATTCAGGTTCTAGTGCTCATTCCGGGCGTGGGGGTTCAAGTCCCCCCTCGCGCACCAACGTCAAAGCCTTGCGGCCCAACGGGTTGCGAGGTTTTGCTTTTTCTGCGCGAAGTCAATTTAACTATATTTTTGCTCGCTTCCAGACCAATTTCCAGTACAAACCGCAGCGCTTTGGAGAAAACCACACATCATGTCGGAGGCCAAATGCTGCCATTTGAGTTACAGATGCTGACTGCGCGTTTTGCTGTGATATGATCATTTGGAGCCCGCGCAGGAGTGAAAGGGCAAAACGTGAGCGGTCGCAATGTTTTCGTTGTGATTTTTATTTGCTCGTGATACAATATTGTCAGGACGAAGAAAGGAGTGGCTGATATGCGCAGTCAGCAGGAAGTGAACCGGATCGTTCGCCAGCTTTGCTCCGGCCTCAGACCCTTGTTCCCACAGGACTCCATGGAAGCCATTTTGTTTGGGTCCTACGCCAGGGGAGAGGCGGATGCCGAATCGGATATCGATGTGATGGTCTTGGTGGACGCTTCCCGGAAGGACATCTCGCAAAAGACGCGGGAGATCAGCGGTGTTGCCGCCGATCTGCTCTTGAGCCGGGGCGTAATGGTTTCTCCCATCGTCGAAAACCGGCGGTACTTTCATGATAACATCGGATCGCTGCCGCTCTATCGGAACATCGCGCGGGAAGGGGTGCGGTACGATGCCTGATCCCGCAAGGATCGATTTATCAAAATATCGGCTTGCGCGTGCGGGGGAGATGCTCAAAACAGCACGCCGTGATTTGGAGGCTGAGGACTACGCTTCCGCCAACAATCGTGCGTATTACTGCGTCTTCCACGCCATGCGCGCTGTGCTGGCGCTGACCGGCGAGGACTACAAAAAGCATTCCGGCGTGATTTCCCGGTTTTCAGAGTTATATTTGAAGACCAAACTTCTTCCGCCGGAATTGAGCAGGATCATCTCTATGGCTTCCATTATTCGAAATCGAAGCGACTATGAGGACTTTTATGTCTGTTCCATTTCGGACACGCAAGAGCTTGTTTCGGACGCCGCGCTGTTTCTGGATACTGTGACAGCGTTTTTGGCAAAGAAGTACGGCGAATGAGCTATCAAAATGGCCGGGGTTGGAGATTGTCCGCCGATCCTGGCCGTATTTGTGGGGGTCAGAGCCAAATAAGTGAGTGCGTTCAACGGCTTGTGTGATACGAGCCGGTGAGAACTTGCGGAAGAGCGGAGGAAGATACGTATGAAGATGAAGCGATTGGCGGTGCTGCTGCTGGCGCTGGCACTGATCGTGGGCCTGGAGGTGGCGCTCACCCATGGCCTGGGCGGGGGAGAGTCGGCCTCCGCGCCGGCGGCCACAGCCTCCCCGGAGCCCACGGCGGAGCCTGCCGCCACGCCGGAGCCCACGCCCCCGATCGACCTGGAAAAGACCAAGCCCAACGAGGCCGGGGAGATACCGATCGTGATGTTCCACGCCTTCGTGGAGGAGACGGAACCGGACGAGTCCGCTTCCACCAGCTTCAAGCAGTACACCCAGAGCTTCGCCTACTTCAAGGACCTGCTGGGCCGGCTGTACGACATGGGCTACCGGATGACCTCGATGAACGACTTCCTCAGCAACTCCATCGCGGTGGAGGCCGGTTACAAGCCCGTCATCTTCACCTTTGACGACAGCTCCGCCAGCCAGTTCAGCCTGATCGAGGAAAACGGGGAGCTGGTGGTGAACCCCCAGTGCGCCGTGGCGGTGATGCTGGACTTTTACAAGGAGCACCCGGACTTCGGCCTGGAGGGTACGTTTTATGTAAACCTTGGCGCCTCGCCGTTCTATGAGGAGCGGACCGAGGGGACCCCGCTGGCAGGCACGGCCCAGGAGCGGCTCCAGTATCTGATCGACCTGGGCTTCGAGGTGGGCAACCACACCTATTCCCACTACAGTCTGCCGGACGCCCGGGACGCGGAGACCGTGATGTACGAGGTGGGGAAGAACCAGGCCGTCATGTACGATCTGGTGAAGGACTACACGTTCACCAGCTTCTCTCTCCCCTTTGGCAGCACCACCCCGGACCTGTTCGAGTATGTGAAGGGCGGCGTGTACGAGGGCGTGGCGTACAAGAACCTGGGCATCGTGGAGGTGGGCTGGGACCCGGCCATCTCCCCGGTCAACCCGGATTATAACCCCTATAGCATCCACCGCATCCGGGGGACAGGATTTTTGGCGGAGGACTGCGACTTTGAGTGGTGGCTGAAAAACCCCAGGGACCCGATCTACGTCAGCGACGGGGACCCGGACATCGTCACGGTCCCGGAGTCCTATCTGTCCCTGGTGGACCAGAGCAAGCTGGGGACAAAACAGCTGCGGACATACTGAATATCCAAAAGGCGGTCCCGGCCGCCCCGAAAGCCCTGTGACCTGTACGGCCGCAGGGCTTTCACGCTGCCAGGAAGAAATCGGCGGAAAAATGGGCGCGGGATGTAGTTTTTGTCCCGAAAACCGTAGATATGAAGATGAGAAGGAGCTTGTCAAAAAATGCGGTAACAAAAGACACGCAAGGGGGAGCTCGAGGGGGACGGGAGTCCCGCCTCGAATGGGATAAATAGCCGCCACGCGCCTGCTCCGCAGGCGCGTGGGGAGCGAAGCGACGTTTTTTGCGGCGGCTTGCCGCCGGGAAAAACACGGCGTTTTCAGGCCGTCAAAAAAGCATTTTTTGACAGCCTGGAGCAGGAGAGAGGAGGCGGCGTCCGGATGGAGGACAGAGAGATCGTGGAGCTGTTTTTTGCCCGCTCGGAGCGAGCGCTGTCGGAGCTGGACAGGAAGTACGGCAAGGCGTGCTACCGGGTCTCCTTCAACATACTGAACAGCCCCCGGGACGCGGAGGAGTGCGTGAACGACGCCTACCTGGGGACCTGGAACGCCATCCCGCCCGCCAGGCCAGACCCGCTTTTGGCGTTCGTATGCAAGATCGTGCGAAACCTCTCCCTGAAGGCTTACCACCGGAGGACGGCGAAAAAGCGGGGCAGTGTCTATGAATCGGCCCTGGAGGAGATGGAAGCCTGCCTGGCGTCCTCCGGCGATCCGGAACAGGAGCTGGAGGCCAGGGAGCTGGCCAGGATCATCGAGGGCTTTTTGCGGACCCTGAGCCGGCAGGACCGGGCGCTCTTCATGGGGCGCTACGCCTACCTGGACCCCTGCGCCGATATCGCCAGGCGTGTGGGCCTGTCGGAGAAGAACGTGTCCGTGCGGCTGACCCGGCTGCGCAAGCGGCTGCGGGAATATCTCATCGAAAAGGAGGTCCTTTCATGAACGCGGAGCTGTTTTTGGAAGCCATGGGCGAGGTGGACGACCGGTACTATATGGAGGCCGTCGCTTACCGGGCGGACCGGTCCCGGACTGTGGTCCGGCTGCTGGTCCGGGCGGCCGTCGCCGCGGCGCTGCTGGCGGCCTGCACCGTCACGGCCTGGGCGGTATACCGGGCGGCGTTTCAGGACTACTTCCTGGACCCGGTCCCGACGGAACCGGCCCCGTCCGCCCTCCGGCTTTCCATGGCGGGGTACCGGGGCACGCCGGAATACCTGGCGCTGCGGGAATGGCTGGACTGGCAGGAGGAGCACCCACCGGAAGATTATCTGTCCCCCGACGGCGGCGACGACAACGCCGATTACGACTGGCCTGACTACCACCCCTTCTATGGCGCGTTCCACACCGAACAGGGCCGGGCCCTGGACGCCATCCTGGAAAAATACGGCCTGGAGCCCCACCGCGACAGGGCCTCCGCCTCCGCCGAGGACATATGCGCCGCGCTGGGCACGGGTCCTCTGCTGCCCGAGGGATATGCCGGCGGCGGCTATCTCTACGACGACGGCACGGTCAAGCTGGAGGCCCGGGACACGGCGTCGGAGCTGGACCTTACCCTGTTCGCCGCCGTCAAGGGCACGCTCACGGACATCTATTGCTACTCCGGCGCGGATCATGAGGAGTGGGACCATACCGTCCCCACCGGCGAGACGGTCGATCTGGTCCTGGACAGCCGGGGCGCGGGCGTCATCCTGTTCGAGACCGCCGGGGCATATATCTCCGTGGAGCTGTGCCATGACTTTCCAAGCCAGCCGCCCGTCACAAGAGAGGAGCTGGAGGCCCTGGCGGACGGGATAAACTTCGCCGCCCTGGCGGACCGGTTCGACGGAGCCTCCCACCCGGAGACGGCGGACGCCGTGGCGGCTCTGCGGGAGAGGACGGACAAGGAGGGATAACATGAAAACGCGCATATGCGCCGCTCTTGGGGCGCTGCTCATGCTGTTCGGCGGCTGTCAGAAAACGCCGGACAAAGCCATTGTCACCAGCAAGAACGACGGGACCTTTGCGGCCGCCCTGGAAAATGCGCCCCAGGCGTCCGCCACGGAGACCTCCGGGGAGCGGACCTATACGGACAGCTTTGAAAATGCCAGCGGGACCATCCGCTACGAGCTCTCCCTGACCGCGCCGGCGCTGCCAACGGCTCTGCCGGTGGTCCGGGTCCGGCCCATGGAGATCACGCCGGAGCTGGCGGAGCGGACCGCCCGGGCCATATTCGGGGACGCGGAAATGTACGAATATACCCCGGAGCACACAAAAGCGGAGCTGGAGGCCGCCATTCTGGCGGTGAAGGAGAGCATCGGCGACTGGGACGCTCTGGTGGAAATGTGCGGCGGGGACGAGGCCGCCGCCAACGACTACAAAGCGGCGCAGGAGGCCCGCGTCTCGGAGATGGAGGCCGCTTATGCCGCCGCGCCCGAGACCGTGGACAGGAAGCCATGCGACTGGCAGTTCCACCCCGGCTCTTACTACAGCGACGTCACCCGGGGCCGGATCGAGGACAACGGCCAGCAGGTGCTCAGCGCCGGCGTCACCGTGGACGGCGTGCCCTATGTGTACACGGCCACGAATCAGGAGAGCGCCGGCTTCCGGGAACACAGCGTCGAAGCAGGTCCGTCGGAGGACTTCACGGATGCCGTCTATGCCGGCGCAGGGACCGCTGCCGATGTCCAAACTGTCGAGGCGAAGGCGCTGGAAATCGCAAATGCTATGGGCCTGGGCGACTGGCGCGTGGCCGTCTGCGAGAGCGACCCCAACGCCGCCTCCGTCACCTGTCTCACCCTGACCCGGGCCTATGAGGGTCAGCCCATGACCTTTCACGACGGTCCCGGCGAGGCCGAGAGCGCCTATGGCCCCGTCTACACATACGAAAAGCTGCGCATGGACTTTGACGGGGAGAAGCTCATGTCCTTCCTCTATCAGGGCGCGCTGGAGGAAACGGGGGTGGTCAACGCCAACGTGCAGACCCTCCCCTTCGCCGACATCCTGGCCGCCGCGAAAACCCAGATGCGGCTTCGGGGGACCAGGGACCCCGTGACCGGCGAAACGGTGACCGCGCCGGAGGACGGCAGCTTCACGAAGATCGTCGTGGACAGGGCAGAGCTGGGCCTGAGCCGCGTTTCCATCAAGGACAGCACCACAGAGTATTACCTGATCCCCACTTATACGTTTTACGGCGCGTCCACTGCCTGCAATGCCGACGGGACTCCCATAGGCTACAGCTTTGTGGACGAGGCGACCGGCCGGACTATCACGCTGCCCGGCGAGACCACGGTGGAGCTGGCGGTGATCAACGCGGTGGACGGCAGCGCTGTTGACACGGGCCTGGGTTATTGATGCCTGTCACACTTTTGCCGCCGGGCGCGTTATTGAAAGAGAAGCTCGAAAAGGAGGTCAGGACAATGACCAAAAAGACCGTCTCTCTCATCCTGGTGCTGGGGCTGCTCGTGCTGAGCGGCTGTCAGAAAACGCCGGAAAGGAGCGTGGTGACCAGCAAGAACGACGGGGCCTTCGAGGCAGCCGTGCAGAGCACCGCAGTCCCCGCGTCCACACCCGCCGCGACGGACGGGACCGACGAGGCCGCGCCCACCGCCGCGCCAATCGTTTATACGGACAGCTTTCCAAACGCCGCCGGGGACATGACCATCGACCTGGCCGTGGCGGAGCCCGCCGTGTCCGGCCCCGTGCCGGTGATCCAGGGCCGGCCCATGGAGCTGACCGGCGACCAAGCCCGAAGCATCGCCGCCGCCCTGTTCGGGGACGGGCCCGTCTATGAGTACTCGGATCAGATGACGAAGGCGGAGATCGAGCAGGCCATATTGGAGGACCGGCAGTTCATCTCCGACTGGGACGGGATGGTGGCCTACTATGGCGGCGACGAGCAGACGGCCCGGCGGGTGAAGGAGGACTTTGAAGGGCGCATCGCCGCCCTGGAGGAGGCGTATCAGACCGCGTCCGAGGCGTCGGAGCCGGCGCCCTGCGCCTGGGAATTTCACAGCGAGGACTATTACATGTCCCCCGACATGGCCGCCTCGTTCCGGGACGAGGGCCACCGGGTCGTCAAGGCCACCGCCGCGCTGGACGGCCTGCCCTGGGTGTTCTCCGTCTGCAACCGGGAGGGGGAGGACTACCGGGTCCACAACGTTGCCGCCTACCCGGACGAGCGGGCGGTGTCCCAGCAGGACGGTACCGACGGTCCCGGCATGGACGAAAAGGCCATGAAGCGCTGGGCGTTGGAGACGGCGGCGAAAATGGACATGGGTGATTGGACCCTGGTGTCGGACCAGGCCGGGGCGGTCACCGGCATGGGCGGCGGCGACCCGGAGGGCTGGTACATGGTGGCCCTGACCCGGACCTATGGCGACATCCCGGCCGCGCCCTTCTTCGACGCCCCGGCGGCTGAGGAACAGTACGCCAGCGTCTACGGGGCGGAGAACATGCAGTTCCAGTTTCTAAACGGCCATTTCCGGTCCTTCTGGTACAGCGCGGCCGCCCAGACGGCGGACACGGTGAATCCGGACGTGCAGCTGCTGCCCTTCGGGGACGTGCTGGACCGGGCCAAGGAGCAGATGAAGATGGTGACCATGGACCGGCTTCTCTACGGCGGGGACACCGCCCGCGTCGCGGCGGACAGGGCGGAGCTTGGCCTGGTGGGCGTGGGCATGAAGGACAACGCCACGGACTTTCTCCTTGTCCCGGCCTATATCTTTTACGGCACCGCCCTGGCTTATAACGCCGACGGCGCGCCAGCCACGGTCCAGTGGATGGACGACGAGGGGAACGTGGCGGACGAGCAGCCGGCGGAGAGTACGGTGCTGCTGGCGATCGTCAATGCCGTGGACGGCAGCGTCATCAGCACAGGCTTTGGAGGGTGAGCGGCGCAAAAATAAGAAAGAATTAACAATTCCGTCCCGCCCCGGCCTTTCATGGCTCTTTGCTGTTTTGTTATAATAAGACAGCATTCTTTTTATCATGGGAGGGCGCGGGATGAAAAACCGCATTTTGATCGTGGAGGACGACGAGGCCATTGCCAGCGCCGTGGCGCTAAACCTGCAGGTGGCGGGGTACGACTGCGCCGTGTTCGACGACGGCCGCCGGGCGGCGGATTCCTTGCAGGATGACCACGCCTACGACCTGGCGCTTTTGGACATCATGCTGCCGGGGGCGGACGGGTTCGAGCTGTTCGGCTACATGGAGCAGTACAACATCCCGGTGATCTACATGACCGCCAAGACGGATTCCGCCTCGGAAATACGGGGCTTGCGGGACGGGGCGGAGGACTACATCGTCAAGCCCTTCGACATGCTGACGCTGATGGTGCGCATCGAAAAGGTCCTGCGACGGACGGGGCGGCTGAACACGGTCTACCGGGTCCGGGACGTGGAACTCAACAGCGAGACCAAGACCGTGACCAAGGCCGGCAAGCCCGTATACCTGCAGCCGCTGGAGTTCGGGGTGCTGCTGACGCTGCTCAAATACAAGAACATGACCGTCACCCGGGAGCAGCTGATGACCAAGGTCTGGGGCTATGACTACGTGGGCGAGACCCGGGTGCTGGACGTGAAGATCTTCAGCCTGCGGAAAAAGCTGGACCTGACCGACGCCATCCGGACCCTGCCCAAGCTGGGGTACAGATTGGAGGAGCGGTGAGATGAAGCTGTGGCAGAAGGCGGCCGCCGTCTGCGCCGGGGTGCTGGCGCTGGTGGTGGCCGCGTGCTCTGTGGCGATGCTCCTGTACGCCCGGCACACGATCCTGGACATGTCCAGGGAGCAGGTCAAGGCCAAGCAGCGGGACCTGGCCACGTCCTTTTCCGAGATGGCCAACTACTACCTTCTGGAGGCGGACACGAGCCCGGTGCGGGAGTCTTTGGTGGATTACTGTTTTACCCGCTTCGCCGACGACACCTCCGTTCTCATGCAGGAGGGCCGGACCCTCAGCTCCGCTCTGGACATCGACCCCTCCCGGTGGCTGGACCCGGGGACCGGGGACGGCTCCTGGGAGGACAGGTACGGTCAGCGGACCTACGAGGGCCGCATCCGGGGCCGGGACGTGTTCATGGCGGCGAGCCAGGTGAGCGTCCGGGCGGAGCGCTACGCCGTCTATACGGTGGCGGACGTGACGGACATCCACCGGGACCTGCGGACCATGGCGCTGATATTCCTGGCCGTGAGCCTTGGGGGCATCGCCCTGGGGGCCGGGGCGGTGACGCTTCTCATGCGCCGGGGGGCGAAGCCCCTGGCGGCCCTGTCCGACGCGGCCAGGCGCATCGCCGGCGGGGCCTATGACGTGCGGGCCGACGTGAGCACGAAGGACGAGATCGGCGCTCTGGCGGCGGATTTCAACACCATGGCCGCCGCCGTCCAGTCAAGGGTGGACGAACTGACCGAGACCGCCCAGCGCCAGCGGCTTTTCATCGGCGGGGTGAACCACGAGTTCAAGACCCCTCTCACCGCCATATTGCTCCACACAAGGCTCCTGCAAAAGGTCAATCTGACCGAGGCGGAGCGGGCTCAGTCCCTGACCCACATCGAGCGGCAGTGCACCTGGCTGGAGCGGCTGACCCAAAAGCTGCTCCGGACCATCACCCTGGACCAGGAGGTCGAGAAGACCCCCGTCCCGGCCCGGGTGCTCCTGGACCGGGTCCGGGCCAGCACCCAGCAGATCATGGCCGACCGGAACGTGACGCTCCTGACGGACTGCGACGGGTCCGATCTTCTGGCGGACGCGGATCTCATGCAGTCCCTGCTGGTGAACCTGGCGGACAACGCCGGGAAGTCCTACGACCCGGACAGCCCGGACCGGACCGTCCGGCTCACGGTCCGGGGCAATGTGATCGAGGTGAAGGACGCCGGCCGGGGCATCCCGCCGGAGGCCATCGAGCGCATTTTTGAGCCCTTTTACATGGTGGATAAGTCCCGGAGCAAAAAGCTGGGCGGCAGCGGTTTGGGCCTGGCCCTGGTCAAGGCCATCGCCGACGCCCACGGGGCGAAGCTGGAGGTGGAAAGCGCCCCCGGGAAGGGCACGACATTCCGGGTCATCCTGCCGACGGAATAAGAAAGAAATAAGAACCGGATGATAGTTTTTCATTTTCCCTTCCTCCATAATAGGCTTATCCCTATAAAGGAGGCTGACGGTATGAAACGATTTCTGCCCTTTGTTCTGCTGCTGGCCCTGGCGCTGACCGGCTGCCAGAGCACCCCGGAAGCGCCCATCGTGGCCGGGAAGAGCAGCGACGATCTTCTGGAAAAGGCGGCGGCGGAGACCTCCGGCGCCCTGGCCCAGCGGGTGGAGGCCCCGGCCCGGTACGAGGACGCCTTCGCCAGCACCGGCGGGGAGCTTCAGGTGACCGTGGACGCGGCGGTGACCGTGCCCGACGCGGACAAGGTGCCCATCGTCCGGGTCACGCCCGCCAACATCACCCAGGACCAGGCATACGCCCTCATGGACACGCTGGTCCAGGGGGAGCTTTACGACTTCGACACCCCCGAGACCAAATCGGAGATCGCCGACAAGATCGTGGAGGCCAAGCGGCGGCTGGCCGAGGGCCCCACCGAGGACGAGGAGAACACGGTCTACTTGAGCGCGGACGATGATTCAGGCGAGGACGTCACCATGACCTGGGAGGAATACATGCAGGACGCCATCGACCGGCTCACGGAGCAGTACGACGCCGCCCCGGAGACCGCGGAAAAGCAGGTCACCACCGGCGAGCTCAAGCCGGACGCGGACGACGAACGCGCACTCCAGGCCGGGGGCGAGAATACCACGAAAGAACACGGCTGGGAGGCCCTGGATATCGAGGCGTATGAGGACACCCAATACCTGTCCCGGGCCTGGTACGTCCGGGACCATGAGAACACGGGGGTCACCTTCACGTACCTGCCTGCGGAGAGCTTCAACGACTTCTTCCTATTTTCCGACATCGACATCGCGAGCATACCGGACGTGACCGTGACGGCGGACGAGGCCCGGGCCATGTGCGACTCCGTGGTAAAAGCCCTGGACATCCCCGACATGGCATTTTACGCCATCTGCAAGAAATACGGCGGCGCCCAGGAGGCCCCCCGGTGCTGCTGGGAGCTGCAATATACCCGCAATATCGGCGGCGTGCCGGTGGCCTATTCCAGCATCGACGTGGGCATCAACGGCATGCCCGCAGACACGCAGATCTTCCAGATCCCCTGGACCAACGAAAAGCTCAACTTCTACGTGAACGACGACGGCATCGTGGCCATGGAGTGGGAGTCCCCCTACGAGCTGACGGAGACGGTCACGGAGGACGCGGCCCTGCTGCCCTTCTCCGACGTGATGGACATCTTCAAAAAGATGTACGTGGTGGAGAACGACGGCCAGGCGAAGGACGTGACCGTCGACCGCATCTGCCTGAGCTACATGCGCGTCAGCGAGCGGGACAAGAACTACACCGGTCTGCTGGTGCCGGTGTGGGACTTTTACGGCACGGAGCTGTGGCACCCGGAGGGCGGCGAGGACTATACCTCCTTCTATGACCCGGACTCGAGCATGCTCACCATCAACGCCGTGGACGGCACCATCATCGACCGGGGCCTTGGCTACTGAGGGAGGCGCGGACATGAAGAGATTTTTTGCATGCGCGCTGGCTCTGGTCCTTCTTCTTGCCGCCGGGTGCCAGAGCACCCCGGAGGAAGGCATCGTCAAGGGCAAGAGCAGCGACGCGCTGATCGAGAAAGCCCAGACTACGCCCGGCCAGGGTACCCTGGCCCAGCGGGTGGAGGCCCCGGAGCGGTACGAGGACGCCTTCGCCAGCGCCGGCGGGGAGCTTCAGGTGACCGTGGACGCGGCCGTGACGGTCCCGGAGGCGGAGACCATCCCCATCTGGCGGGTGACCGACGGGTCCGTCACCCAGGAGCAGACGGACGTGCTCATGGAAAAGCTGGTGCGCACGACACTCTACGACACCCAGCAGGAGCGGACCAAGGACGAGATCATGGAGGACCTGCTGGCGGCCAAGCAGGAGCTGGCCCAGGGTCCCGTCGATGAGGGGGACGATGCCCTCTATTATGAGATGGGCCCGGACGGAGAGACCGTTTCCCAGACCTGGGAGGAGTACATGCAGGACCAGATAGACTGGCTCACGGAGCGGTACGAGGCCGCGCCGGAGACGGTGGAGCCCCGGCCCGTTACCGGGGAGCTTACGCAGGTGGACGAATACACCCAGCGCATCGACGGTAAAGGCTGGTCCCGGGAAGCGGGCTATGAACATCTGAACATCCACAATAACAAGTGGAACGTGGGGGATTCCACGGTCCAATACTGCCGCCAGGACGAGGATAGCTTCAGCTTCAACTCGGACTATCTGGACCGGCGGAGCTTTGAGCAGTTCTATCCGGATGTCCCCATCGACTCGATCCCGGACGTGGCCATGTCCCGTGAGGAAGCCATAGCCCAAGGCACCGCCTTGGCCGACGCGCTGGGCATACCGGGCCTTGCGCTGTGGTCCTGCGAAAAGCAGTACGCCCCCGGCACCGCCG
The DNA here is from genome assembly GCA_947587485.1 of uncultured Oscillospiraceae bacterium. Classification (GTDB taxonomy): domain Bacteria; phylum Bacillota; class Clostridia; order Oscillospirales; family Oscillospiraceae; genus CAJOIG01. The sequence continues at coordinate 31,067 of CANPXZ010000003.1, forward strand.
CCATGGGCTTCGGGGACGGGGCGCCCAAGTGCTGCTGGACGCTGCGGTTCGTGCGGACCGTGGGCGGCGTGCCCCTGACCTACGCCAGCAACAACTTCATGATGTCCCTGGACGATGAAGTCTATCAGGCCCCCTGGGAATACGAATCCCTGGCCATGTATATGGACGACAGCGGCGTGGTGGGCTTTTACTGGAAGGCCCCCTACGACGTGCAGGAGGCCATGACGGAGGATTCGGCTCTTCTGCCTTTTGATGATATCATGGACATCTTCAAAAAGATGTACGTGGTCCAAAACGACGGCACGGCCATGGACGCGACGGTCACCGACATCCGCCTGGGCTATGTTCGGGTGCGGATGCAGGACAAGCGAAACGAGGCCATGCTGGTCCCGGCCTGGGACTTCTTCGGCCAGTGCACCGGCCATGAGGCGGGGGAGACCTACCCCGTGGGCGACCCGTCCCGGAGTCTTCTCACCGTCAACGCCATCGACGGCACGGTCATCGACCGGTCCCAGGGCTATTGAGGGAGGCGCGGAGATGAAAAAGTTACTTGCGCTTTCCCTCTCCCTGGTCCTGCTTCTTGCCGCCGGGTGCCAGAGCACCCCGGAGGAAGGCATCGTCAAGGGCAAGAGCAGCGACGCGCTGATCGAGAAAGCCCAGACTACGCCCGGCCAGGGTACCCTGGCCCAGAGGGTGAACGCCCCGGCGCATTATGACGCCGCATTTTCCAACGAAAGCGGCACGCTGACCGTGACCGTGGACGCCGCCGTCACGGTCCCTGACGCGGAGGCCGTGCCCATCATCCGGGTCAAACCGGCCAATATCACCCAGGCGCAGACGGACGTGCTCATGGACCAGCTGGTCCAGGGGGAGCTTTACGATTTTGACATGCCCAGGACCAAAGCGGAGATCGCCGACCAGATCGTGGAGGTAAAACGGCAGATCGCCCAGGGCCCCTCGCCGGAGGAGGCGAACACGCGCTACTCCACCGAGGACGGCGAGCTCACCTGGGAGGAATACATGCAGGACGTGTACCTGCCGATGCTCCAGGAGCAGTACGACGCCGCCCCGGAGACGGCGGAGCGCCAGCTTGCCACCGGCAAGCTCACCGACGACGGCTCCGGCCTAAAGTTGGCCGGGGGCGCGAACACCACGGCGGAGCTGGGCTGGGAGTCTCTGGTCGTCTACGACAGCGAGAACATGGACATTCCCACCTCCGCCCAGTACGTCCGGGCGGCGGCGGAGGGGTTCATCTTTTCCTACAACACGGCGGAGCAGTTCAGCCAGACCATGGACTACGACGGTGTGGACATCGAGGACCTGGCCCCCGTGTCCGTGACAGAGGCGGAGGCCCGGGCCATGTGCGACGCTGTGGTAAAAGCCCTGGACATCCCTAACATGACCCTGTACGCCGCAGCGAAGAAATACGGCGGCGGCAAGGAAGCGCCCCGGTGCTGCTGGGAGCTGCAATACACCCGCAATATCGGCGGCGTGCCCGTGGCATACACCGGCTATTCGGTAGGCTTGCCCGACCTCCCCGCCGGGGCATCCGCCGCTGAGGCGGTCTACATTGCCCCCTGGGACTATGAAAAGCTCAACTTCTACGTGAACGACGGCGGTATCGTGGGTATGAACTGGCAAAGCCCCTGCCAGCTCACCGACACCGTGACGGAGGACGCGGCCCTCATGGATTTTGCCGACGTGGCGGATATCTTCCAAAAGATGTTCACGGTCAAGTACGACGGCCAGGACATGGACGTGACCGTGAGCGCCATCCGCCTGAGCTACATGCGGGTCAGCGAGCAGGACAAGAGCTACACCGGCCTTCTTGTCCCCGTCTGGGACTTTTACGGCTCCCAGACCTGGACCTTGGGAGACGGCGAGCCCTATACCTTCTATGACCCGGACATGAGCCTGCTCACCATCAACGCCGTGGACGGCACCGTCGTCGACCGGAGCCTGGGCTACTGAGGGAGAGGCGGCTATGAAGAGGTTTTTAGCGCTCTCCCTCTCCCTGGCGCTGGTTTTCACCGCCGGGTGTCAGAGCACCCCGGAGGAAGGCATCGTCAAGGGCAAGAGCAGCGACGCGCTGATCGAGAAAGCCCAGGCCGAACCCGGCCAGGGTACCCTGGCCCAGCGGGTGGGCGCGCCGGAGACCTATCAGGCCAGCGTATCCAGCGCCGACGGAAAGCTGAACGTGACCATCGACGCGGCGGTGACCGTCCCGGAGGCGGACAGCGCGCCCATTTTCCAGGTCGCGCCGGGGACCATCACCCAGGACCAGGCGGACGCGCTGATAGGCTCCCTGGTCCACACGGAGCTGTACGCCCCTGATGGATACCGGACCCGGGACGAGATCATGGAGGACCTGCTGGCCGCCAAGCGGAAGCTGGCGGAGGGACCGTCGGAGGCGGACGCGAACACGTCCTACGCGATCAACGGCCAGGAGGCTACCTGGGAGGAAAATATGCAATTTCTGATAGACGTGCTCACGGCCGAGTATGAGTCCGCCCCGGATCAATCGGAGAGGACGCCCATTTCCGGTCAGTTCCAGGAGGAACAGGCATACGACAGAGCGATCTACACGATCGTCGGTCAGGGCGAATCGGAGGAATACGGCTATGAGGGCATCCAGATCGTACAGGATCAGCCGGGTGTGGTGGGCGAGACCAGGGCCCGATATTCGCGGACGGAAAACTTTTCCCAGGGCTATATGACCCGGCAGAAAATGGAGCTGTATTACCCCGAGCTGGACCTGTCTGCCGTGCCGGAGCCTCACCTCACTGCGGAGGAAGCCCAGGCCCGGGCGGACGCGGTGGTACAAACTCTGGATATTCCTTACATGAGCTGCTACTCCGTCAATTTGATGTACTGCACAGAGGACTACAGCATGGGAGGTCTCAGAAACGACGGCGTTCTGCCCCGGTGCTGCTGGGCGGTGCAGTATACCCGCTCCATCGGCGGCGTGCCCGTCACCTATGTGAACAACGCCGTGAGCTTCACGATGGGCGGGCCGTTCGAGAGACAGTGGGAGAACGAGAGCCTGACGCTGTATGTCAATGACAGCGGCGTCGTGGATATGGTCTGGGATGGCCCCTGTGAGCTGGAGGACGCGGTGACAGAGGACTCGGCCCTGCTTTGTTTTGACGACATCATGGATATTTTTGAAAAGATGTATGTGGTCCAAAATGACGGCCTTGACGAGGATGACACCATCACGGACATCCGCCTGGGTTATGTCCGTATCCGGCAGCAGGACGTGAGCGACAGCGGCCTTCTGGTCCCGGCCTGGGACTTTTTTGGCAGCGTATGCCAGCATGCGGAGGGCGAGGACGATCAGGCTGTTGAGGACCCTTGCCGCAGCCTTTTCACCATCAACGCCGTGGACGGGAGCATCATCGACCGGTCCCTGGGCTACTGAGGGAGGCGCGGATATGAAAAAGTTACTTGCGCTTTCCCTCTCCTTTATCCTGTTTCTCGCCGCCGGGTGTCAGAGCACCCCGGAGGAAGGCATCGTCAAGGGCAAGAGCAGCGACGCGCTGATCGAGAAAGCCCAGACTACGCCCGGCCAGGGTACCCTGGCCCAGCGGGTGAACGCCCCGGAGCATTACGAGGCCGCGTTTTCCAACGAGAGCGACGCCCTTCGCGTGACCGTGGACGCGGCCGTCACCGTCCCCGACGCGGAGGCCGCGCCCATCGTCCGGGTGACGCCCGCCGAGATCACCCAGGACCAGGCGGACGCGCTCATGGACGCGCTGGTCCGGGGACCCCTGTATGCCGAGACCACCAAGGAGCAGATCATGCTCCGTATTCTGGAGGCCAAGCGGGAGTTGGCCCAGGGGGAACCGCCGGGGAACAACAGCTATGTCGTCGGCGACGAGGAAGTGTCCTTTGAGCAGTGGATGCAGAACGTCATTGACCAGTACTATGACGAATATGACGCCGCCCCCGCCGCCGGGGAGTGCGAGCCCATCTCCGGTAAGTTTCAGAAGGACCGGGACGGCGACAGCGGCATTTATGGGCTGGGAATGACGGAGGAATACGGCTATGAGAGGCTCTCCGTCTGGAACGCGGGCGTGTCCTATACGGAGGCTTACTACTCCCGCACCTCCCAGGACCATTCGGACGGAGGCGGCTATATGGAGGGCGTCAACTACATCACCCCCGGCCAGTCCCCCGCCCAGTTCGAGGGCGTGGACCTGCGCGCCATAGCCGACATCGCGGTCACCGAGGAGGAAGCCACGGCCCTTTGCGGCCAGGTGGTCTCCGCGCTGGGGCTGGAGGACATGACCCTTTACAGCGCCGGGAAAAAGTACGCCAGCAAGGACCCGCCCGATCACATGGGCTGGATCGTCCGCTATACCCGCGCTGTCAACGGCGTGCCCGTCACCTATACCAACGTGGAGGGCCTGGGCGAGGGGGCCGACGGCGAGGACAACGGGTCCTATCAGGTGTCCTGGCCCTATGAGCGGCTGGACTTTCTCGTCAACGACGATGGGCTCGCGGCCATGGTTTGGCGCTCGCCCTATTCGGTGGACGGGACGGTGACGGAGGATTCGGCTTTGCTGCCCTTCTCCGACATCATGGACATCTTTGAAAAGATGGTCCTGGTGGAGCACGACGGCCTGGAGGCGGAGGTGACGGTGACGGACATCCGCCTGGGCTACACCCGCATCCGGGAGCGGGACAAGCGGGCCAGCGGCCTTCTGGTCCCCGCCTGGGACTTCTTCGGCAGCGTCGGCTACGACGACATGGAGCCGGTCAGCGACCCGGACCAGAGCCTTCTCACCATCAACGCCGTCGACGGCACCATCATCGACCGGAACCAGGGCTACTGAATTAAGAAAATCTTAAGGCTTTCCTTGAAATAAATCGTCCCTCTGACGGATATTCCCTGTGACGGATGGGCCCGCCCAAACGTCTAATGAGTATCCAAAACCATTACGAACGCAGGAGGGACATGTCATGAAAAAGCGCATCGCGGCCGCCCTGGCGGCCATCATACTGCTGCTTGGCGGCTGCCAGGCCACGCCGGAAAAGGGCGTGGTGACCAGCAAGAACGACGGGGTCTTTGAGGCGGCGCTGGAGGACAAGGCCAGCCCTACCGTCGCCCCGGAGGCAGCGGAGGAACAGCCACCGGCCGTGGAAGATCAGACCGAGTCCACACCCGCGCAGGTGGTCTATGAGGACAGCTTCAACGGAGAACAGGGCGGGGGCGGCGTCAAATACCACGTGAAGGTGACAGAGCCCAACCTGCCCGGTCCCATGCCGGTGCTGCGGGTCCGGCCGCTGGAGCTGGACGGGGACACCGTTCACAAGGTGGCCCAGGCGTTTTTTGGCGACGGGCAGCTCAACGAGTACACCGGGCAAATGACCCGGGCGGAGCTGGAACAGGCTCTATTGGACGAAAAGCAGGACTACGCCGACTGGCAGTATCGGATCGAGCAGGACCCGAGCACCGACGCGGACGACCGGGACTATGTGCGCGCCAGCTTTGAAGAGCGCATCACCCGGCTGGAGGAGCAATGCGCCGCCGCCCCGGAGACCATCGAGCAAAAGCCCCTGGACTGGCAGTTCCACGAGGCGAGCTATTATCCCGACTACTACGGCAGGGAGGACCTGGGCGAGCAGTACCTTATGGGCCTGGGCCAGTATAACGGCCAGGACTATGAGCTGAACGCCTTCAAGCGGCTGGGGACCGATTACTCGGTCCAGCGGCTGGGGATCTGGCCCTATGTGCCCCCGGCCATGGAGGAGGCGCTGTATGCCGCCCAGGCCGAGGCCGAGCCGCCGGCCATCGACATGGACGCCGCCCGGGCCAGGGCCTTGGAGCTGGCGAACGGCTTGGGGCTGGGCCAGTTCGCCGTTGTGCCGGACGTGGCTATGGAGGCCGCCAGGGAGAACATGGACTTCGGCCCCAACACCGTGTGGCTGACGCCGGCGTACAACGGCGTGCCCCTGACCTTCCATTTCGGCGGGTTCAACATCGCCTCCAAAGGCGGCGACGAGTACGCCTCCACCTACGGCTATGAGTATATGACCTTCGATTTCGACGAGACGGGCGTCACGGGCTTTAGCTGGGAGAGCATGCACCAGGTGGTGGAGACCGTGAACGAAAACGTGCAGCTCCTGCCGTTCTCTGACATCCTCTCCGCCGCCGAGGACCAGATGCGGATGCTGGACATGGAGCGCAAGGGGCTGCTGTTGCAGGACGCCGCGTTGTCCATCGAGGTGACGGACGTGGCCCTGGGCCTGAGCCGCATCCGGATGAAGGACAGCGCCACGGACTATTACATCACCCCCACCTACACCTTCTACGGCGTGGCCACCGTCTGCGACGAAAACGGCGAGCCCATCCCGGTCCCCGTCTATGATGAGAACGGCAACGAGACCGGCCGGACCGAGCCCATCGTGCATACCACGGAGCTGGCCGTGATCAACGCCGTGGACGGCTCCGCCATCGACGTGTACAAGGGATACTGATACCATCGTCACGCCCCAGTCCAAAAGGGCCGGGGCGGCCAGGAGGGCATATGAGAAACACCATCTATTCCAGCGTCCGGCAGAGCGTGTGCTCCGCCCGGTTCTGGCTGGGCGCGGTGTTCATCGCCCTGGTGCTGTTTCTGTCCTCCGCCGACGCGGTATCCGAGGCGTTTCGGGCGGAGGACCCCCTGGCATACGGCTATCACGGGGATTTCATCCTGAAGGCCCTGGACTCGGACGCGCTGACCATATGCCTGCCCATCGTGTGCGCGCTGCCCTACGCGGCCAGCTTCGTGGACGACGTGAAGACGGGGTTTTTAAAGCTCTACATCCACCGCACCTCCTGCCGGGGCTACATATTGGGCAAGGCGGCGGGGTGTCTGGTGTCCGGCGGGGCGGGCATCGTGCTGGGACTGTGGCTGGCCTACGGGGCGGCCGCGGCGGTGTTCGCGCCCATGGAGGGGCCCCTGGCGCCGGACACGCCGGAGCCGGAATATGCCATGACGCTGCTGCGAAACTGTGGCCTCATCTTCCTCTCCGGAGGCTTTTGGTCACTGTTCGGCATGACCATGAGCGCGTTCATGGCCAGCAAGTACATCGCCTACGCCGCGCCGTTCATCTTTTACTATGTGCTCATCATCCTGTGCGAGCGGTATTTTACCTCCCTGTACGTGGTCTATCCCAAGGCGTGGCTGAATCCCGGCGAGGAATGGGCCATGGGCCGGTGGGGCCCGGCGCTGGTGATTTTGGAGCTGATCGCGGGCACGGCGCTGTGCTTCGGGGCGGCGGTGAGAAGGAGGGTGCGCGGTTTATGAGAACTTTTCGGCAGATCATGGCCGTGGTGGCCTACAACTTCCGCCAGTGGCGGCGCAATCCCCGGATCGCCGTCACCTTCGCGCTGGCGTTTATCTTGAGCTTTCTTCTCAGCGACAAGGCGGTCAATTTCGCCGTGGAGCATAAGACCACCATGCAGCTGGCCGAGCCCTTCATCTGGACCTTCGGGGACAGCAACTCCATATTGCTCATTTCGCTGCTGCTGATTTTGCTCTTCACGGACATGCCCTTTTTGTCCTCCGGGACGCCCTTTTTCCTTATGCGCATTGACCGGGCCAAGTGGATCACGGGGCAGCTTGTCTATACCATGCTGGCGACGGCGCTTTTTTTGCTGTTCGTGCTGGGCTCCACCATCGCGGTCAGCGTCCGCCAGTCCTACGTCGGCGACGTGTGGAGCGAGACGGCGGCCATCCTGGGCTACTCCGGCATCGGGAAGGAGATCGCCCTGCCGGCCCTGGTCAAGACCCTGGAGATGAGCTTTCCCTACCGGTGCATGGTCACCATCTTCGGCCTCATGCTGTGCTACTCGGTGGTGATGGTGTTCATCATGCTGGTGTTCAACCTGACCCGGGGCGGCGCGGCGGGCATCGTCAGCGGCTTTGCGTTCAGCGTGTTCGGCCTGCTCTTAAAGCCGGAGACCATCAAGACCGTGCTCCAGCTTCCCGACGAGATGTTCTATAAGGCCAACGTGGCGGTGGGGTGGCTGTCGCCCCTCAATCAGGCCACGTATCACATGCACAACTTCGGCTACGATCTGCTGCCCCGGCTGTGGCAGTCCTTCGCCATCTTCGGCGCTCTGATGCTGCTGGGGTATATCCTGGCCCTTGTCGCCATTCGCAAGTATAACTTTGTCTTTACGGGAACGGAGGGATAGCCATGCCGGGAAGCTCCGCCATCAGCGTACAGAACGTGTCCAAGACCTTCGGGGACACCACGGTGCTCCGGGACGTGAGCCGGGAATTCGAGGAAGGCCGGGTCCACGGCATCGTGGGCAACAACGGCTCCGGCAAGACCGTGCTGATGAAGTGCATCTGCGGCTTCCTGCCGCCCAGCAAGGGAAAGATCCTGGTCCGGGGCCGTCAGGTGGGCCGGGACATGGACTTTCCCGACGACACCGGCATCATCATCGAGACGCCGGGCTTTCTGCCCAACCTGACCGGGCAGAAGAATCTGGAGCTGCTGGCCTCCTTGCGGCGGCGGGTGGACCGGGAGGGCATCCGGGAGACCATCCGCCGGGTGGGTCTGGACCCGGACAGCAAAAAGCCCGTGGGCAAATATTCTCTCGGCATGCGCCAGCGGCTGGGCATCGCCCAGGCCATTATGGAGAACCCCTCCATCCTCATTCTGGACGAGCCCTTCAACGGCCTGGACAAAAACGGCGTGGCCCACATGCGGGAGGTCATCAAGGGCCTGCGGGAGCAAGGCAAGACCATCATTTTGGCCAGCCACAACCAGATGGATATAGACGAGCTTTGCGACACCGTGTGCGAGATGGACGCGGGGGTCATGACCATGGTGAAATGATGGAGCCGGTATTGACATTGCAAAACGTATCCGCCTATGACCGGGACGGCCGGGCGCTTGTGCCGGCCGTTGACTTGACGGTCCTGCCCGGCCAGCGGGTCCGGGTGATCGCCGAGCGGCCCCGGTTTGAGGCCCTGGCCCGGATCATCGGCGGGCTGATCGAGCCGGACAGCGGCGAAGCGGCCCTTGCCGGGTCCGTGGGGTACATGTCCCCGGAGCCGGGTTTTTGGGAGGACCTGACCGTGCTGGACAACGCGGCCCTGCCCCTGACGGCGGCGGGCGTGGGTAAGAGGCAGCGGCGGGAGACCGCCCTGGCCGTGCTGGAGAGCCTGGGGATGGGCTACGCCGCCCACGCCTATCCCAAGAGCCTGGGACTGTGCGAACAGCGGCTGGCGGCCCTGGCCAGGGCTCTGGTCCGGGGACCGAAGCTTCTCATCCTGGCCGAGCCCGCGTCCATGCTGGACGAAAAGGAGCGGGAGCGCTTTGCCGCCGCTCTGGCCGAACGGTGGGAGACGGACCGCTTCGCGGCGGTGTACAGCGGCCCGGAGATCATGCCGGCGGACAAGACGGTCCGCCTTCAGGAGGGAGATTGAACGATGAAACGAACGATCCTGATGCTGCTTATACTGCTTCTTTTGATCTCCTGCTTTGCGCTGCCCGCCTATTCCGACGGCGAGCCCCAGCCCGCCGGAGACGCGCCCCTTGAGCCCGCCGGAGAGGCCCAGGACACCCAGGACCCGGCGGCTCCTGCCACGGAAGTACCCCCGGCCACGGAAGTACCCCCGGCTACAGAGGTGCCGCCGGCTACGGAAGCGCCCCCGGCCACGGAGGTACCTCCCGCCACGGAAGTACCTCCCGCCACGGAGGCGCCCGCCGCCACACCGGAGCCCACGGCCACACCGGAGCCCACCGTCACGCCGGGGGCCCCGGCCACGGAGGAGCCGGCGGCGCGGACTGTCAGCTTCCGGATCGACGACGCCTACATCTACGAGGGCATGGACCGGGCCTATAAGGACGGCTACGTGCCCCAGGTGAAGGACGGCACGGTGACGCTGGTGCTGCCCCTTCTGGCGGACGGCCCGGTCCTGGGGGACCGGATCACGGTCACGCCCCAGCTGGGGGACACGGCCAGCTCGCCCTTTCAGTACAAGAACTATCAAAAGACCTTCGCCCTGGCGGACAACACCGTGAACGTGCCCACCAAGAAGGGCAAGAAGAGCAAAAAGACCAAGGTCGTATCCTCCTACCTGGTCCGGTTCGACATCCCCCTCCGGGAGGACCGGCAGAACGGGGCCTATCCCATCGTGCTGGACATCCGGGCGGCGGACGAGAGCGGCGGCCAGATCGCGCAGAGCTACAACTGCTTCGTCACCGTCACCGATGCCGCGCCGGTGAAGGAGGAGGCCCCCGTCTATGGCGGCGGAGGCGGCGTGCCAGCCACGGAGGAGCCCGTGTCCGCGCCCCGGGTGCTGGTGAGCAGGTATAAGGTGAGCAAAACCCCCGTGATGGCCGGAGAGGACTTCACCGTCACCGTCACGCTGAAAAACACCAGCGACGAGAGCCCGGTGCAGAACATGCTGGTGACCGTGACCAGCGAAAGCGCCAACCTGGTGCTGAAAAACGACACCAGCACCATCTTTCTGGGGGGCCTGGAGGCCGGCGGGACCACAGACCTGGTGCTGAAGTTCGGCACGGACCGGGAGACCCCCGCCCAGCGGTATGACATCTCCCTGGCCATGGACTTCGACGACGAGGAGGCCGTGAGCATGTCCTCCTCCGGGTCCGTCACCGTGGCGGTGGCCCAGCCGGTGGAGGTGGAGCTGGCCCCCTTCACCATGCCAAGCGAGATCAACGCCGGGGAGACGGTGCAGCTGTCCTTCCAGGTGATGAACCTGGGCCGCACGGAGATCTACAACGCCCGGGTGGAGCTGGAGGTACCGGGATTGTCCCCCTCCGGCAGCGCTTTCATCGGCAACATGGACCCGGGCACCTCCGCCACCGAGACCCTGAACGTGTTCGCCGGGATGAAGGAGGACGCCCCCGGCGGCGAGCGCTACGGCTACACCTCCGGTGTGGTGCGTCTGCTCTACGAGGACGCGGACGGGAAGGAGTATACCCAGGAGGTGAACACCGCCACCACCGTCAAGGAGCTGGTCATCGCCACGAAGGACCCGGTCCAGGAGCAGGAGAAGGCGGAGAAGGAACAGGCCCAAAGGGCGCAGTGGTGGGTGTTCGTGGCGGCCGGAGCGGTCATCGTCGCCGCGCTGGCGCTGATCCTGGGCCTGCGGAAGCGGGCGGCATCCTCGCCCCGGCACGCGCGAAAATGAGGCTGGGGGACTTTCTGGCCCTGGCCCGCCGGGGGAGCCGCCGGGGCTTTGAGGCGGCGTTCGTGCTGTTCACGGCGGCGGCGGTGGCGGCGCTGTGCTTTGCCGGGGCTCTCCTCGCGGCCATTCGGGATGAAAAGGACGAGCCATGGGAGCTGACCGTCACGGCCCCCGGCTGGCTGGCCGTCACGGAGCAGTCCGTGCTGGATTTTCAGGCCATCGACGGCGTGACGGACGCTACCGGCGTCATAGAGGTGCCCGCCACCGTCCGGACCGGGAAATTCACCGCCGGCCTGACCCTGACGGGAATAGATGGGGACTATCTGGAGGGCCTGGTCTATACCGTGGGAGAGCCGTTCCCGGAGGGCGGGGCCATGCCCTGGATCGCCCTGAGCCAGGCGGCGGCCCGGTCCTTCGCCGACCCGGAGGACAAGACGAAGCGCTCGGCGAACACCATGCCGGACATCGACTGGCTGGGCGCGGACTTCACCCTGGAGCTTGGCGAAAACGCCGTCTCTGCCAAGATCAGCGGCGTCTTTGAGGGGGAGGAGCCCGCCGCCTATATCAGCCGGGACATGGCCCGGGCGCTGCTGCAAGGCCAGGGCCTCCCCGCGGGCTACGCCGGGGCGCGGGTGCGGGTGAGAAACATCGGCGCGGCGGAGGCGGTGTCCCAGGCCGTCACGGACCTGGGCTACCAGGTGGAGAACCGGGACAGCGCCCGGCAGGAGAGCTGGGACGCCCGGACCCGGGAGGCGGTATACCTGGCGGTGCTGGCGGCGGCGGGCTTTCTCTGCGCCGGCATGGTCCGCCTGGCGGGGAACGCCCTGGACAGGGAGAACGCCCGCCGCCGGGAGGACGCGCTCCGCTGGGCGGGCGTGAGCGACGCCGCCATCGGAGGCATAGCCGCGCTTCGGAGCTTGCGGCTGAATTTGGCGGGCGCGGCCCTGGGCCTTGCCGCCCACTATCTGATCGGGGCCCTGACCGCCCTGGGTGACCCGGCCTCCGGATTTGCCCTGGCGCTGCCCGGACCATGGGCGCCGGTGCCCATATGTATCTGCGTCCTGCTGGGCGCTGTGGAATGAGGATATAATGACCCCCGTGACCGTATCGGTCACGGGGGCCATTCAGACTGTCAAAGAACGATGAAAGGGGGCGAAGCCCGGTCAGGGCGAGCCGCGCGGCATTCCCGCGCGTGAAGTCAAAATCTGCTGTGCGACAGGATTTTGACTTCCTGCGAGGGGGAATTCACTTTCCCCTCGCAGTTTCAATCCGAGCTGTCAAAATGAGTTTTTTGACAAGCTCTGACCCCCGTGACCGCATCGGTCACGGGGGTGTGCATATTTTCATGCGCGCTTATGTCTCAATCGTCTCGCATCAGGAACGCCCGCACCCGGGCCAGATCCATGTGCTCCAACACCAGGTCCGCCCGGGGGAGAGGCTCCCGGGGGGAGATGTTGGAGCGGATGTACACCGTGGCCAGGCCAAGGGCTTGGGCGCCCTGGATGTCGCACAGGCCGTCGTTGCCCACCATGACGGCGTCCTGGGGCCGGATGCCCCGTTCGGTCAGAAGCCTCTGGAAAAACCGGGGGTCCGGCTTTTTGACACCGTAGTCGGAGGACAGGTACACGCCGTCAAAGTACGCCTCCAGCCCCAGGGTTTCCAGCTCATACGCGGTGAAGATGCGCTGGGCGTTGGACAGCAGCCAGACCCGCCGGCCGCTGCCCCGCAGAGCCTGCAAAAGCTCCTTCGCCCCGTCGTACAGGTGGATGTAGTCCAGAGAGCATTGCCGGAAATACGCCCCCGTGCGGACGGCCAGCTCCAGACTGGCCGGGACGCCTTTATCCTGATACAGCCGCTGAAAGACCAGCTCCAGCCTGATCTCCGGGTGGGCCTCGTGGGCGTCGCCCCGAAGGTCCCGGCTTTGCTCCATATCCCGGACCGTGCCAAAATAGCTCTCCCGCAGCGCGTCCGGCTCATAGTCCGCCCCATGCTCCCGGTACCGGCGGGCCATGGCTTCCCACAGCGCCGGCGAGTGTTCGTCGGTGCGGATGTCCACCAGCGTGCCGTACAGGTCGAAGATGCAGTCACGGTATCGCATGGCCGGGGGCCTCCTGTTCGATCCGCTCCAGCGCCTCATATACCCGCAGCAGCTCCCCCACGCTCCATGCCTGGGCGAAGCAGCCCTTGGAGGGCCCCGGTTCGCCGCCGTCGTAGATCTCCGGCAGCTGCCCTACGCAGCCCTCCCGGAGCAGCGCCTCCATATTACCCAGCATCCGCCGGACCTCCGCCGCCGCCCGGGCGGTGCCGCCGTGGACCTTGAGATAGGCCAGGTACCAGGCCCCCAGGGGATAGGGCCAGACGGTGCCCTGGTGATAGGCCATGTCCCGTTCCCGCTGAGGCCCGCCGTAGAAGGGGTGGAACTGGGGGTCCTCCGGGGACAGGGTCCGCAGACCGAAGGGGGTGTAGAGCCGGCGGAACACCGCCTCCGTCACCTGCCGCTCCCGGTCGGGGGACAGCATGGTGAAGGGCATGGTCACCGCCCAGATTTGATTGCAGCGAAGCTGTTCGTCCGCCTTCGTGCCGGACAGCACGTCCTTCAAATAGCCCTTGTCCTCCATCCAGAACTTCTCCGCGAAGGAGCGCCGGACCTTGTCAGCCAGGGCGTCGTAGGCCGCGCCGCTCTCCCCGGCAATGGGGGCCAGCCGGGCCAGGACGCGCAGGGCGCTGTACCAGTAGGCGTTGATCTCGACCGGCTTGCCGTGGCGGGGGGTGGGGAGGACGTCGTCCACCCGCACGTCCATCCACGTGACCTGGTCCAGTCCCTCCCCGGCCCGAATGAGACCGTCGGAGTCCATGGCGATGGCGAAATGGGTCCCGGCCCGGTAGGCCCGGACGATCCTGGCCAGCACCGGCCATGCCTCCCGGACGAAGGCGTCGTCCCCTGTCCGCCGGTAGTAGAGCCAGATGCAGTTGATGAGCAGCAGCGGCGCGTCCGCAGAGTTGTACATGGGCGCGTCCCCGCCCTCGGGGAAGAGGTTGGGTACCAGCCCGTCCTTTTCGTAGGCCAGGAAGGTGCGCAGGATGCTCCTGGCCGTGTCGTACTCGCCCCGGGCCAGCACGCAGCCGGGCAGGGCGATCATGGTGTCCCGGCCCCAGTCCCCGAAGAAGGGAAAGCCCGCCAAAATGGTCATGCCGCCGGCGGAGGGCCGGTCGGCGATGAAGGCGTCGGCGGCCCGGGCCAGTTCCCGGGCCTCGGGGGTCCGGAAGCCGGAGTCCTCCAGCAATGCCCGCTGGCGGCTTTGGGCGTCACGCAAAATATCACTGCCTGTTTTGCTGATGGACCCGTCGGAAAACACCAGTTCCAGCCGGCCCGCCTCCCCGGCGGGGACGGTCAGGGTGACGGCGCAGCAGACGGAGCCCACGCCGCCGAGAGCACGGCCGTCCTTCTCGTCGTCGGCGTAGGAAAGCGTCTCATACGCGGTCGGAACGGCCAGCAGCCGCCCGGTGGTTCTGAGATGGACCTCCATCGTCCCGCAGCGGATCACGCCGTCCTCCAGGCGGACCGGCCGGGGGCTCTGCGGGGGCTCGCCCTTCGGGGCGAACTGAAACACCGGCGTCACGCGAAGGGTACAGGGCCCGTCCGTGGGGTTCTCCACGTCGTAGAGCACCGCCGTAATGTTGGCCCCGTGCTCCATGGCCACGCGCCGGGTGACATGGACGCCGCCCAGGCCGTAGTCCCAGCGGGGGAGGCCGTCCCAGGCAAAGGCGGTCAGATGCCGGTACCCGTCCTCGGCCAGGGTCCCGCCCTCAAGGCGCTGGGTGGAGAGGAACACGGTCTTCGCGCCCGTGTCCAGCGTTTCCGACAGACGGTGGACCAGGTTCGTCCGCCGGGTGGGCGTTTTGGCCGCCAGCAGAAGTCCCTGGTCGCAGCGGGTTACGGAAAAGGCCGCCGAAGTGGAGGCAAAGCCCCCTAGACCGTTGGCCAGCAGCCAGCAGCGGGACTCGGCCCGCTCCGGCGATGAAAGCTCCTTTTGGTCGAAGGTGAATTTCATGGCGTATCCTTCCTCAGCGCCGGCCCAGGATCAGGGCCGAGACCGGCGGGAGCGTGACGGCCTCCGCCGCAGGCCGGGGGTCCTGCCAGAGAAAGCCGGACGCCCCGTCCGCCAGCACCTCCCACTGGCCGGCCGGCAGGGGCAGGGAGACCGCGTCCTCCTGGGCGCTGTAGGCCAGGAAGAGCCGGTCCCATCGGCTGCCTTCTCCGGCGTTGTCCAGCACTATAACGGCGCAGTCCTCCGCCGGGGAGGCGACGGACAGGACCCGCTCTCCCGCCCGGGGCGACTTGTCCCGCAGGCCGGGCAGGAGCTTCCGCAGACCGATCAGGCCCCGGTAATAATCGACCAGCTCCCTGTTTTCCCAAGCCCGGCTCCAGTCCAGCCGGTTCACGGAGAGGGGGGAGCGGTAGGTGTTTTTGATACCCCGCTTCGTGCGGGCGAATTCCTCGCCGGAGAGCAGGAAGAGATGCCCCTGGCAGGTGAAGAGCATGGCCGCAGCCAGCCGGTTCTGCCGCAGCAGCTCTGGCGGGCAGGTTTCAAAATCGTGGGGCTCCTTCCCGGTGAGGACCAGCTTGTCCCACAGTGTCCAGTCGTCGTGGCAGGACAGGTAGCTGACCGTCTGGGACGGGGCACGCACGCCGGTCTCCGGCCAGAGCGCCCAGCCCCGGACGCAGTCGGCCAGCCGCTCCGCGTCCAGCCCGCCGCCGTTGACGAAGCCCTTTGCCTCGGCGCTCTCCAGACCGCCCTTGACGGCGTCCCTGGTGCTGTCGCAAAAGGCGGCGATGCCAAGGTCCATCTGAGCCAGCCCTTCCTTGTCCGCCAGGACCGTGCCCGCCCGGGCCGCCGTGGGACCGGCGGACCAGGGCTCGCCCAGCATCAGCTTCTCCCCGGGGCCGTACCGCCCGTCCAGCGCCTGTCGGATCCGGTCCATCAGCGGCGCGTCCAGCAGGCCCATCAGGTCGAAGCGGAAGCCGTCGATGTGGTATTCCTCCGCCCAGTAGAGGACGGAGTCCAGGATGTATTGGCCGCACATGCTCCGCTCGGAGGCCAGGTCGTTGCCGCAGCCGGAGCCGTCGGAGAGAGCGCCGTCGGCGTCGTGCCGGTAGTAATACCCCGGCACGGTCCGCTCCAGCCAGGAGTCGGGCCGGTAGGTGTGGTTGTACACCACGTCCATGATGACCCGCAGACCGTTCTTGTGTAGGGCCCGGACCGCCTCCTTCATCTCCCGGACCCGGACCTCCCCCCGGCGGGGGTCGGTGGCGTAGGAGCCCTCCGGCACGTTGTAGTTGACCGGATCGTAGCCCCAGTTGAACTGGGCCGGGTCGCCGCCCTCATCCACGGAGCCGTAGTCGAACACGGGCATCAGCTGCACGTGCGTCACTCCCAGCCGCCGCAGATAGGCAAGGCAGGTGGGATGCTCCCCGTCGCCCCGGAGGGTGGTGTCCTCCAGGCAGAGGGCCTTGAATTTGCCCCGGTATGCCTCGGGCACCCCGGAGGCCGGGTCCCAGGAGAAGTCCTTCACGTGCAGCTCATAGATCACCGTCTCCGGCGGCGGGGGAGGGGCCTTGTCCTCCGCCCAGCCCTCCGGATCGGTGCGGGCAAGGTCCAGGACCATGCTCCGGGCCCCGTTGAGGCCGCAGGAGCGGGCATAGGGGTCCGCCGTGGAGCGGGTCGCGCCGTCCACGGCGATAAGATAGTCGTAATAGAGCCCGTCCCAATCCTCCGCCGTGGCATAGCGCCACAGCCCCCGGGCCTGCCGGGAAAGGGGGATCTGTCGTAGGCAGGCGCCCCCGTCCCCTTGGGCGTAGAGCCGGAGCGTCACGGCCCGGGCGGTGGGGGCCCACAGGCGAAACTCCGTCCCCTTAGGGGAGCAGAAGCTGCCCAGGGCCTGGCCGCAGTGGTATTCCTCCCGGAAGGCGGGCGAGTCGAAGTCGGGCGTTTGCCCCATAGCCTGAGAGCTCACTTCACTTCGACGGTGAAGTTCACGGTCACGTCCTCGGTCTGGGGCGTGGAGACGGTCAGTACGGCGGCGCCGGGCTTGCCGGTGGTGCGCACGTATGCGCCGCCGCTGCCGCCCTCCAGCGTGGCGGCTGCGGGACCTGCAAGCTCCGCCTGGCCGCTGACGCGCAGCAGGACGGGCAGCTGGACGTAGGGCTCCAGGTTGCCGAACTCGTCCAGCACCTGGATGCGGACCGCCGCCATGTCATAGCCGCCGTCCTCCACCAGGTCGGTATGGCTCACGCGCAAGCGCAGATGGAGCTTGGCGGAGGGGGCCTTCGTGACGGAGGCCGTCACCCGGCCGTTTTGAATGGCGTCGAAGCGCCAGGTGGGGACACGGCCGCCCCAGTTGCCCACGTATTTGCCGAACAGGCCGTATACGTCGTCAAAGCTCATGCCGCAGCGGGCCATACAGGCGTCCATCCGGGCCCGGTCCGCCTCCGGCATGTCCTCAAAGCCGTATTTCGCGGCGGAGAGCAGGCACGCGCGCAGGTCCTCCGCGTCGGCGTGGGCGATGCCCTCCTGGCTCTCCAGCTGCTCGCCGATGGTGTCGTCGATCAGGATGGGTCCGTGGGGCAGGCTCTTCCAGCCCTTGGGACGGAACCGGGTCACGAACACCCCGTTTTTGTAAAGAGCCACCTGGTCCGCGTTGGTGAAGACGTAGACCCGGTCCACCTTGCCGGTGGGATAGTCGCCGATGTCCATGGGGGAGCCCACCTCCAGCACCGGGAACTCCTCCCCCTGGGAGGCGTAGACCGAGGCGGCCAGCTTGGGGTTGCGGAAGGCGTCCAGAACGCCGTGGTAGCAGATCCGGTCCCCGGAGCCGAAGTCCTTGTGGGTGGCGTAATCGAACATGCACCAGGGGGAGATGCCGATGTGCCCGCCGTCGGCCATGGCGTCGTCGATCACCCGGGCGTGGCGCAGGGCGTGGTCCTGCCGCTTCTGCCAGGGGTCAAAGGGCTTGGTGGGGAACATGTGGCCGTTGCACTCGGAGATCAGAAGGGGCGCGTCTTTGTCGTCGCAGACGCGTTCCCTGGGCCGGACGCCGGGATTGTCGCCGGAGTGGATGAAGTCGTTGAAGGCGTAGACGTCCTCCAGCAGGCTGCTCTTCTCCAGGTAGCGCACGCCGGAGGTGGGACGGCTGGGGTCCAGCTCATGGGCGGCGGCGTTGGTGCGGGTATAGAAGGCGTCGTTGTCCAGGCTCTCGTTGATGCGCACGCCCCAGAGGATGACGCTGGGGTGGCACCGGTACTGGGTCACCATCTCCCGGACGTTCTCCACCGCCTGGTCCTGCCAGGCCAGGTCCCCGATGTGCTGCCAGCCGGGGATCTCCGTGAACACCAAAAGACCCTCCCGGTCGCACTGGTCGATGAAGTACTGGCTCTGGGGATAGTGGCTGGTGCGGACGAAGTTGCATTGCAACTCGTGCTTCAATATCCGGGCGTCCTCCCGCTGGAGCCGCTCCGGGGCCGCATAGCCGATGTAGGGATAGGCCTGGTGCCGGTTCAGACCACGGAGAAACACCCGCCTGCCGTTGAGATAGAACCCATCGGCCCGGAATCGGATGGTGCGGAAGCCGAAGGTGGTCTCCTGCACGTCGCCCCCGTCCGGGAGCGTGGCCCGGCAGGTGTAGAGCGCCGGGTGGTCCAGGTCCCAGGGCCGGACGTCCTCGCAGATTATGTCAACCTCTCCGGTCCCCTGGCCGCTGCCGGCCAGGACCCCGTCGCCGTCGAAGATCTCATAGCGCACCGGGCCCTCCGCCGCGCAGGACACCCGGGCGGTGGTCAGGTCGGGCGTATAGACAAACAGGTCCCGGATCATCTTCTGGGGGCGCACGTCCAGCCACACGTCCCGGTACAGGCCGCCGTAGGTCAGGTAGTCGATCAAAAAGCCGAAGGGGGGGATGGCGGGGTTTTCCGTGCAGTCCAGCTTCACCGCCAGCAGGTCCTCGCCTCCGCAGTGGACGGCGTCCGTGATCTCCACCCGGAAGGCGGTATAGCCGCACCGGTGGACGGCCAGCTCTTGGCCGTTGAGATAGACCGTGGCGATGTGGCCGGCGCCGTCGAACTGGAGAAACAGCCGCTTGCCCCGGGCGTCGGCGGGGATACGCAGCGTCCGCCGGTAGCCGCAGACGGTCTCATAGTCGGCGTTGTCCGCGCAGTGCAGGGGCACCTCCTTTACCGTGTGGGGCAGGCGGACGGACTGAGCGTCGCCCTCGCCCCGGCCGAAGCCGTCGGTCCAGGTGTAAACGAATTGCCAATCGTTGCTGAGCTTGATCATTTTTATATCCTCCGTCGATAGGTCGATTGTAAACTGTATAAAACGAGCGTCTCACGCGCAGCCAAGCACCACGCTGGTCTGCGCGTCCAGGGTGAGCACGGTGCCGTCCAGGGCGGCGGCGCCCATGCCGATGGACGCGTTGATCCCGGTGATCTCCAGGCCCGTGACGTCCGCCAGGTTGATGGTGACCGGGTCCTGGGTGGTGTTGTGCAGCACCATCACGGTTGTCCCCTCATAGCTTGCCATAAAGCCGCCGGCTCTGGTGTCCTCCAGAGGCAGGGCGGTGTACTCCCCCCGGCAGATGGCCGGGTTGGCCTTGCGGATCATGATGAGACGCTTGTAGTAGGAATACAGGCTGTTCTCATCGGCCATCTGCTCCGCGGCGGTGGCGCTCACCCGCTCGTGATCGTAGCTGGCCCCCTCCGGGTCCCGGACCGTGTCGCCGTCGCCCCACTCCATCTTCAGCCGCCGGTTGGCGTCGGTGCTGGCCCCGCCCCGGGAGCCCCGCATGCCCAGCTCCTCGCCGTAGTAGATGAACGGGGAGCCGGAGGAGAGCAGATACAGGTTGGCGGCCATCTGCATGTTCCCGTTGGCGGACGGCAGATAGCCCCCGGCCCGGTCCATGTCGTGGTTGGAGATGAAGGGCACGATCATGGCGTCCTCATTGAGGGCGTGGACCCGGTCCAGATAGGTTTGCACGTAGGAGGTGTACCGGTCCACGTTGCCGGCCTGGGCGGCCTGGACGATGAGGCCGTCCTTCTGGGCGGTGGTGAAGTCGAAGCAGTTGAGGGCGGGGTAGTAGAGGTCCGTGATCCCGTCCGCGTCCCACACCTCCGCCACGGTGTACACCTCCGGATCGATGGCCTGCAGCTGGCCGATGTACCACTTCCAAAATTCGGCGCTGCGCTCGTTGTCCGCGAAGTATATGTACTTGGCGGCGTCGAAGCGGAACCCGTCCACCCCCAGGTCCAGGTAGTATTTGGCCACGTCCAGCACCGCCTGGCGCACGGCCTCGCTGTCGTAGTTCAGCTCCGGCATGGCCTCGGAGAAGTTGCACTCGTAGTACACGTCCGTGCCGGCGAGCTTCGCAAAGGTCCGGCCGGCGGGAGGGGTCTCGCCCTCGGTGTAATAGCAGTAAAAGTCGTAATAGGGATCGTCGGTATTGCCGTCCCGGTGGGCCTGGGCGAAGGCTTCAAACCAGGGATTGCCCGTGCCGGTGTGGTTGATCACCAGGTCCAGGATCACCTTCACGTTCCGCTCATGGCACAGGTCCGTCAGGTCCTTCAGGTCCTGCTCCGTGCCGAAGGCCGGGTCGATGGCGTAGTAGTCGTCCACGTCGTACTTGTGGTAGCTGGGGGAGGCGAAGATGGGGGACAGCCAAAGCCCCTCCGCGCCCAGGCTGAGCCCGTCGGCGTCGTCGCCGTCGTTCAGGTAGTCCATCCGGTCGATGACGCCCCGCAGGTCGCCGGTACCGTCCCCGTCCGAGTCGGAGAAGGAGCCGACGAAGATCTCGTAAAAGACCCGGTGATTGTCCTCGGCGGCCACAGGGGTCAGCGACGCGGCGTCGGCCACGGGCGCTTCATCGGAGGCCTCGGCGGCCAGGGCAGCGGGGCCGCAGACCAGCAGCAGCGCGGCGGCTAAAAACAGGGCAGTGATGCGTTTCATGGGGCGTCCCTCCGTTTTGATCGTTACAGTCTGTATGCTATTGAAATATAGATAAATATAGATAAAAAGTCAAGTGGGGAACGCAAATGTTCTGTGTATCCTGCTTGTATCTCCGGCGCTTTTGTGGTATGTTTGGGAAAAAGGCGGGATGAGGATGAACGGACAAATCATAGAGCTTTATACCGACGACGATATGGCCCGGATGCGAAGATACATAAAACGCCGGAGTACGGCCCTGGTCCTGCTGGCCATCGTGGGGCTGGCGGCGTGCCTGGCGCTGGTCGCCCTGACGAACACGGCCAACGCCCGGCGCATGGAGCTGGCTGCGGTGGCGGTGAGCACCGTCGTGGGCTGGATCGTGCTCTACGGCGCGCTTTTCGCGGCGCTGCCCGCCCGGCGGGAGCTGGGCCACGCCGGGATGCTGCGCCGGGAGCGGCGGCAGAGGGCGGAGGGGACCGTCAGCCTCACGGACGAGAGCTTCACCATCCGCAAGAGCGTGGCCGTCCGGCGGGTCCTGGTGACCCGGGGGGACGAGCAGAGCCGCTTTCTGGTCTGCGGCAGCCGGGCCGAGGCCCTGGCGGCGGCGGACCCGGCGGCGGTGTACGTATGCCACGGCTATGTGGCCGCCTATGAGGTGAGGGCATGAGAGCGCTGAAAAACATCCTTTCCCAGCTGCACACCTTCGTGCTGTGGCTGCTGGCCTCCGCCCTGTTCTGGGGCTGGATCTTCACCTTCGTCACCGACACCTCTCCGGAGAAGAAGATCACGGTGTACTGCGACGCGCCCCAGGTCCGGGATACGGCCATGGCCGTCGCTCTGGAGGAACATATGCCCGAGGGTCTGCGGATGGTCAAGGTCCACGCCTTCAGCTACGTCATGTTCGACGTGGAGTCCATCGACAAGGGGGACGTGTTCATCATCCCCGCCTCCCACCTGGAGGACTGCGCGGAATTTCTGGCTCCAGTGGAGGGTCAGGCGGACGGCGTGAAGATCTACGACGCCGATACCGGCCGGGGCGCGGCTACGGCGTATATCCAATACGCGGACGAGGATTATTATCTGTTCCTGGGGTCCGGCTCGGTGCACGCCCAGGACGGCGCGGCCCTGGCGGTGGCCCGGGAGATATTGGCCATGCGATAACGCCGGCGGCGGGCGGTACGCGAACAGCCGCAACGTTACGACAAGGAGGAGATCAGATGAGGAAACACCGCATATTGGCAATGGCGCTCTTGCTGCCGCTGGGCCTGCTGGGGGCGTTCGGGTGCGCCGTGGGCGCGGACGCGGCGGAAGAGGCCGGGGAAAGCTCCCTGTACGTGGAGAAGGTAGACGGTCTGCCGAAGGATTTCATCCTGGGCATGGACGCATCCTCCGTCATCGCCGAGGAGGACAGCGGCGTGAAGTATTACGGCTTCGACGGCCGGGAGCGGGACGTGTTCGCCACCCTGGCCGACAGCGGCATCACCCACATCCGGGTCCGGGTCTGGAACCACCCCTATGACGCCGACGGCAATGGCTACGGCGGCGGCAACAACGACATCGACAAGGCCGTACAGATCGGTCGGCGGGCCGCCCAGTACGGCATGAAGCTGATCGTGGACTTCCACTATTCCGACTTCTGGGCCGACCCCGCCAAGCAGATGGTCCCCCTGGAATGGGCGGACATGGACATCGCTGAGAAGAGCGAGGCCCTGTACGCCTTCACCAGGGAGAGCCTGGAAAAGCTGAACGAGGCCGGCGCGGCGGTGGGCATGGTGCAGCTGGGCAACGAGACCACCGGCGCGCTGTGCGGCGAGACGGACTGGGACAACATCCTGACGCTGATGGCGTCCGGCAGCCGGGCCGTGCGGGAGACCTGCCCCGAGGCCCTTGTGGCGGTGCACTTCACAAACCCGGAGCGGGGCGGCGCTTACGCCGACTACGCCCGGCGGCTGGACGAGTTCGGCCTGGACTACGACGTGTTCGCCACGTCCTATTACCCCTATTGGCACGGCACGCTGGAGAACCTGTCCTCGGTGCTGGGCCAGGTGGCGGGGACTTACGGCAAAAAGGTGATGGTCATGGAGACCTCCTATGCCTACACCGCCGAGGACTCCGACTTCTCCGGCAACACCATCGGCGACGGGGGCGGCGTGGTCAAGAACTACCCCTATACCGTCCAGGGCCAGGCCAACGAGGTGCGGGACGTGATCGACACGGTGGCCCGCATCGAAAACGGCATCGGCGTGGTCTACTGGGAGGGGACATGGATCAGCGTGGGCGGCTCCACCCGGGCGGAGAACGCCGCCCTGTGGGAGGAATACGGCTCCGGCTGGGCCAGCAGCTACGCCGCAGTCTACGACCCCGACGACGCGGGCAGATACTACGGCGGCTGCGCCGTGGACAACCAGGCGTTCTTCGACCCCCAGGGCCGTCCCCTGGAGTCCCTGCGGGTGTTCGGCCTGGTCCGCACCGGCAACGACGGGCCCGTCGTGCCCGACGCCGCCGAGGACGTGACCATGACGGCGGACGTCAGCGGCGAGATCGCGCTGCCGGAGACGGTCAGCGCCATCATGACCGACAATTCCCGCCAGGAGGTGCCGGTGCAGTGGGAGCTGGACGACGCTCTTCTGGAGCAGATGCGCACCGGCGGGGCCAAGACCTATGAGATCACGGGCCGCGCGGGAGACCTGACCGCCCGCTGCTTCGTGGATATGGTCGTGTCGGACCTTCTGGTCAACGGCGGCTTTGAGGACGGGGACGTGGGCTGGACGGCCACGGACCTGGCCAACGCCGACGAGCTTTACGTGGAGGACAAGCAGTCCGACTCCCTCACCGGCACGAAGCACTTCCACTTCTGGAGCGCGGCGGCCAACAGCGTGGAATTCACCCTGGAGCAGACCGTGGAGGGCCTGCCGGCGGGCCGGTACGCGTACTCCGTGTCCATCATGGGCGGCGACTGCGGCGAGAGCGAGATCTACGCCTATGTGAAGCTGGACGGCGAGACGGCTGCCACCGCGCCCATGACCATCACCTCCTACGGGGAATGGGACACCGCCAGCATCGGGGACATCGAAGCGGCCGAGGGCCAGAGTCTGACCGTGGGCGTTTACGTCAAGTGCGCCGGCGCGGGCGGCGGAGCCTGGGGCAAGATCGACGACGCAAGGCTCGATCCCGTGGCCTGAGGCCCGGAGCGGCAGGACCGGTACAAGATCGTTATTATTTAACAATCAAAAATCAAAATTTTTTGCCAAAAAGGGTAGAAATTCTTTTGCGGATTTGTTGACAATGCCGAATCCGCTTGCTATAATTTGATCGTTATAAGGCGCGAAAAGGGGGTACCCCCTTTTCGTATCCCCGCAGAGCGGGGATAATGACCCTTCCATAACAAAAAACATATTTTTTAGGAGGAACAAGCATGAAAAAATTTCTTTCGCTGGTGATGGCGATAGCCATGGTCCTGTCCCTGGGCGTGTTCGCCAGCGCCGACAGCGAGCTGGCGGGCGAGTATGACGTGACCATCTGGGCGCCCGACGCCGCTGTCGACCTGACCAAGTCCCAGGTGGAGGCCTTCAACAGCTCCAACG
Organism: uncultured Oscillospiraceae bacterium; assembly: GCA_947587485.1. Lineage (GTDB taxonomy): Bacteria > Bacillota > Clostridia > Oscillospirales > Oscillospiraceae > CAJOIG01. Next base: position 55,790 of record CANPXZ010000003.1, read on the forward strand.
AGTTCGGCATCACCATCAACGCCACGGTGGAGCCGGTCTCCGAGGCCGACGCGGCTTCCAACATGATCCTGGACGTGTCTGCGGGCGCTGACCTGTACTTCTTCGCCCAGGACCAGCTGTCCCGTCTGATCCAGGCCAACGCGCTGACCAAGCTGGGCCAGGGCGCCGCCGCCTTCGTCAAGGACAACAACACGGCCGGTTCCACCCTTGCCGCTCAGTCCGGCGAGGACTATTACGCCTATCCCCTGACCGCCGACAACGGCTACTTCATGTACTATGACAAGTCCGTCGTCCCCGATGAGGACGCGGACAGCCTGGAGGCCATCATCGCCGACTGCGAGGCCGCCGGCAAGAACTTCTCCTTCGAGCTGGAGAACGCCTGGTACAATGCCGGCTTCTTCTTCGGCACCGGCTGCCACTCCGACTGGATCACCGACGATGCCGGCAACTTCATCGCCATCGACGATGACTTCAACTCCGACAACGGCCTGATCGCCGCCAAGGGCATCTACAAGCTGGTTTCCTCCCCCATCTATGTGAACTCCTCCAACGCCGACTTCGCCAGCGGCTCCGCCGTCGTGGTCACCGGCACCTGGAACTATGCCACCATCCTGGAGCAGCTTGGCGATAACTTCGGCGTGGCCGACCTGCCCTCCTTCGAGGTGGACGGCACCGAGTATCACATCGGCTCCTATAGCGGCTGCAAGCTGCTGGGCGTGAAGCCTCAGGAGGACGCCGTGAAGGGCGCTGCCCTGAACCAGCTGGCCCAGTACCTGACCAACAAGGACTGCCAGATCGCGCGCACCGTGGAATTCGGCTGGGGCCCCGCCAATAAGGAGGCTGTCCAGGATGAGTCCGTCACCAGCAACCCCGCTCTGACCGCTCTTGCTGAGCAGAGCAACTACGCCATCCCCCAGCCCAACATCCACGGCTCCTGGTGGGATATCGCCAAGGTCATCACCAC